>PEAR01000211.1 GCA_002753745.1 Candidatus Omnitrophota bacterium
GAAGATGATCGTCCGGCAGAGAACAAAACGCAGGAAAAGCCGAAAAGCAGTTCATTCTTTTCAAAGATGTTGTTGGGCAAGTAATCGTACCTATCCGTCGTTAACATGGTGTTGGGTTCAGTCGTGATATGATCCAGGACAACCAGGTTCCAGCCGCAGGTTCCGTCCGTGCCCTTAAGCCCGGCATCTCGGATATGACGCCGATCAAAAAGGTCGCGATCGTCGGCCTGCCTAATACCGGCAAGACCCAGATCTTCAATAATCTTACCGGCGAATATAATATCGTTGCCAATTATCCCGGCACTACCATCGAAATGAAACGCACGATCACCGTGATCAAGGATGCTCATTATGAGATCATTGATACGCCCGGTCTGCATTGCCTGTATATCCATTCTGAAGAAGAGGTCGCGGTGCGCGACATGATCCTGGCGGAAGCGCCGGATGTGGTCGTTCAGTGCGTCGATGCCAGCCAGTACAAACAATCCCTGTTATTAACCGCGGAACTTTTGGAACTTGAGACCCCGATGGTGGTGGTGCTTAATTCCATGGATGAGACCGGACGCAAGGGTTTGTGGATGGATTCGGTGGAGCTTGAGAAGCTCCTGGGAATCCCGGTGGTCGAGTCTGCGGCCATGCGCGGATTGGGCAAGGAAGAACTGAAAGTTGCTATCACCCGGGCCCGGCGCAGCACGCTTGGCATCAAGTACGGGTTTCATATCGAAAGCCGGATCAATGATATTACCTCGGTGCTGCCCTTTGAGCAGGCCTTCAAGCACAAGATCGCGGTGCTGTTTTTGATGAGCGATCTTTTTATCGGCCAGTTCCTGGAAAAGAAATACGGTAAGGAAAAAGCCGGTGCGGTGCTGGAGGCGGTAACCAGGATCCGTCTGGAGGGCAAGGCGAATATCCGTCAGAGCATCAATGACAAACGCAATCAGTGGGTCGACCGCATTTCGGAAGCGGTGGTCCGCCGGCAGAAAATTCCCTACGAGGGGTTGTCGTACCATTTGACCCAGGCCAGCCGGCATCCGCTGTTTGGGATCCCGATCTTTTTGGCTTTGATGGCGGTGGTGTATCTATCTGTGGTCTATGTGTCGGGTGCGCTGGACAAGGTGGTCAATTTTCTGGTTGTAACGCCGGCGGTTGACCTGATCATGATGCTGTCCCTGCCGCCGTTCTGGAATGATATGCTGATCGGCAATCACGGCATTCTGACGCTGGGCCTGTTCAATGCAATCTGCACGGTTTTGCCGATTCTTTCCGTATTCTTTTTTGTTTTCGGCTGTTTTGAGGACAGCGGGTACATTACGAATTTCACGGTTTTTTCCAAAAGGGTTTTTGAAAAGATCGGGATTCCCGGTAACGCAATTACTTCCATGGTGTTAGGTTTCGGCTGTAAAACGATGGCCACACTCAGCACCCGCGGCCTGACGGTCCGTAAAGAAAAGTATATCGCGGTTTTTCTTATCGCTTTTGCGATTCCCTGTTCTGCTCAGCTCGGGATCTCCATGGCGATTTTGGCCAAGGTAGGTTTAAGCGCGTTTTTGATCGTGTTCGGGGTTTTGATCCTGTGTGAAGCTGCTGCTGGCATGTTTCTTAATAGTATTATTAAGGGCAAGGCCGAAAGCGCTTTTATTCAGGTGATCCCGCCGTTGCGCCTGCCCAGCATCAAGGCTGTTTGCCGCAAGACCTATCACCGGATCATTGACTTCCTTAAAGAGGCCTTACCGATTTTTCTTTTTTCTGCTGTAGGATTATTTATTTTTGATAAGATAGGTTTCCTGGAAATAACGAAGCGCGCCCTGACGCCTGTGGTGGTGGGCTGGATGGGATTGCCTAAAGATATTATCGACGTGTTCCTGCTGGCCTTGGCCCGACGGGAAGCAGCGGCTGGTTTGATCCTTAAAATGGTGGATGCCGGCGCACTGACCTATGTGCAGTCGATCGTTGCGGTGGTGGTAACGACGATCTCTTTTCCGTGCGTGGCAAATATCTTTGCGATCGGGCGGGAAATGGGATGGAAAACAGCGTTGTCCATGACCTTGTTGATCTTTGTGTCCTCGTTTGCATTAGTCGGTGTTCTTAATATGACGCTGATGTTTGTTTTTCCGGGTCGTTAATTTTAGTCTAATCTTCTAAAGAGTTCGTTTAATGTATCGATCCGAACCTGCCGGAAATTGGTTCCTCAATAATCAGTCTCTGATCCTGTTGATCGGGGGCGCCCTTCTGGCCGTTCTTCTGGCCGTTAATTTTCTTTGCAGTGATTCACCGGACCGTGCGCGGGTGCTGCGCCTGTCGGGCGTTGTGGCGATCAAGCGCGGCAATGAGACTATCCGGCCGGTTGTCGGCATGATGCTTAATGCCCAGGACAAGGTTATTACCGGGGATGATGCGTTCTTGGAAGTGGCTTACGATGACGGACTTAAGAACGTGATGAAAATAAATTCCAATTCGCGGGTGGTGTTTGAAAGCTCGCGCATTGAGCGTTATACCCGTCTTTTTATGGACCGGGGCAGCGTGATGGTTAAGCTTGACGGGCTGGAAAAGGGGTCGACCTTTAAAGTGCGTACGCCGGTGGCGATCGCGGGCGTCCGGGGCACAGCTTTTGGGATTGAGCTTAACGGCAAGGAGGCCGTGATTACCGATTATGAAAGCCGGATCTTTGTTAAAGGCTTGACGCCGGATTTTCTGGAAATGAACGATGAGCTCTTGATGAGCAATGGCTGGAAAGTCCAGGTGGCGCAGTTTGAAAAGCCGTCGCGGATGGTAAAACTTGAAGGTTGGGAAAATTCTGCATGGCGGTCATGGTTGAGCTCGATTGATGAGCTGCCGAAGACCTCCCGGGTATCGGGGTTAACAGATTTCAAGGAAGTGGTGATGCAGCGGCCGATGGAGTTGTTCATGGCGGCGGTGTCGCGCTTATCATTATCAGTGCCGACCCTGGCGTTGATGCTCTTCGGGGTGCTCGCTTTGGGTACAGGAAAGGTTGTTGAACGCGTATGGTCATGAACAAAAAAGTCGATCAGGACGAACATATTGAGCAGTTGTGGTACATGAAAGAGCGCGGGGAGGCTTCCGTGGCTTTTTTGAAGCGCGTGATGAAGGGCGGCTTTGACCCGAAGCAGCTTCAGGAGCTTTCCTGTCTCGGGCTGGTTGATCTGAGCAAGGATGGCACCAGTGTCACGTTGACGGTTGAGGGTGATGCCCGGGCCCGTCAGCTGATCCGGGCGCATCGCCTGGCCGAGCGGTTGATTGCCGATGTTCTGGGTGGCGGCGACCTGGAGAAGATCGCCTGCGAATTTGAACATACGGTTTCACTGGAGCTGGTCAACGGTATTTGCA
>PEAR01000212.1 GCA_002753745.1 Candidatus Omnitrophota bacterium
TCACCCCGAAACTCTCCGGCGCGATACGGTCTTTTTCATAAGGCGAAAGGTTGACCCACAAGTCTTTCTCCGGGACCGTCAAACAAGTAAGAAAATATTTGCTTAACCGCACGATCTCATTCTTTAGTGGTTCACCCAATAAGCCGGTCTCCCCCTTGTCGATCAAAAAATCAACATGCAGCGGATTATCGTCATATACCTGTATCCCCTTCATTTGCAATGGCTTAAAATCCTGGCTCATTCTTACCATCTCCCCCGGCGCCGGCAAGTTAACCATGCCGATCGCCTGGGCATAAGCCTGGGGCAGCGGGCCGATGCTGTTGAACCCGAAAACAAATGAAAGAATACAACAAAGAAACTTTTTTCTCATGCCTTTATCTCCCACAAAAAACCCAACAATTTCCCCGGCGTCGAGGAAACTATTGGGCAACGCTGTCCAATAAAAAAGCCCAATGTCTCGTGATGAGTCATTGGGCATCTATGTCCAAATTTCTTACGGAAATTTCCGACAACCTTGCCGGGACCGCAATTGTTCTAATGTTCTACATTGAAAGCATACACAACAAAATAAATTTTGTCAAGCTTTTGGCAAAACAAATGGTAACAAATGCAATAAAATGAACTAAAACTAACTATTCTTCCGCCGCCACTCTGCATCGAGAGCGCTGCGCAGACAGGCAATAGATTCCTTATGACGATCCGCGGCTTTATACAGGAACCCAAGTGTTTGATGGTACTGAACTTGCAATGGATCCAACGCAATGGCCTTTTTGTAGAACAGCTCGGCCTCAGCTGGTTTTGACAACTTTTCGTGGCAAACACCCAAACGATAGTATATGCTGGCATCTCCAGGCGCGATCTTGCGTGCTTTTTCCAAAAAAATAATCGCTTCGGGGTACTCTTCAATATTATATAAGGCTTCCCCAAGAGCGTTTATAATTTCGGGGTCCGCTTTCTCCGCTTTCTCCGCCCGCTTGAGAAAATCAACCTCTTCTTTAAAATTATCCATGTTCTTAAAACACATCGCCAGCATATAAAGCACACCCGGATCGCGGTCTTCAACAGCATCGATATAAGTGAAGAACGCGTCACGGGCCTTCACATAATGGCCCTGCTGAAAATATTTAAACCCGAGATTTTTATAACGGTCGCTGGAAACCTGTTCCGGAGAAACAAACACCTTCTGGTAGGAATTCGAAAGCCTGTCCACCACCCGCCGGGCAGCTGATGATACCGCCACCGGCGCGAATTTTAATCTCTGGCGAAGGAACAGGCGTTTTCTCATGAAAGCATCTGCCAAAAATTGCGAGGCATGCGTTTAGCCATCTTCAATGCGCCGTTAGCGCCGGCAAACACCGGCTCTTTCACGCAGGTAACCTTGCCGCCGCCAAGCTCCTTCATGCCGTCTTCCACCAGCTTCGCCAGTCCGATCATCTGACTGCCGCCGCCGGCGAGAATGACATTATGGCGCAGGTCTTCCTGGAATTCCGGGTCGTAGGAAGCGATCAGGTCGGCGATCGAATCAATGATCGGCGGCACGATGCTCCGGCAGGCCGCGCGCAGTTCATTGGTAATATCCACCGATTGCGGACGCCCCTTGACCGGGAATTTAGCCATGATCTTGTCGGTATTATCCGCCACAAAACCATGGCTTTCTTTAAGCGACTTGACCATATTGACCGTAAATTGCACTTCCGGATACTTCACTCGTATAAGTTTAGCAAACTGCTCATCCACATAATCGCCGGCCTTGTCGAAGGTGATCTGGTCGTCGTCCGTCGGCAGCGTACCGTGCAGGCGGCAGAGATCAACAGTGCCGGCACCGATATCAATGATCAGCGCGCGGTCCAGGATCCCCAGGCCATAGGCCACGGAAAAAGGCTCGGAACAGATCATGACAGCGTTAAGGATACCGCGGGCGGAATCAACTAAAATGCGCTTGCTGGCAATGCTGGCCCGGGCCGGCGCCCCGATCACGCCGTAGACCGGCTGGCCGGGTTTCGGCCGCGCCAGATGCAATAAGTGCTGGACCAGAAGCTGCGCGGCTTTTAAATTGATATTCTCGCCGGTCTTCGTTTCCTGGATCACGCCCTTGGCCAAAGGCCGGACGAGCTCCACCGACAGGCGGTGCTTGAGCGCGGCGTCGCCGAACAAAGGCTCGGAGCCTAAAAGCTCCTGGGCGATATTGTCTTTGGGAAACCCGACGAACGAAGGCACCACCTCACGCACGCCGTTACTGGCGGCGATAACCGACGAGGATGTTCCCAGGTCGATCCCCACAAATAAAGCGTCAGCGTCGGATGCAAACGAATCCGTGGCCGCCGGCGAAGGTTGGTCATGATGTTTATCGGAGGAAATCTTTTTCTTAGTCATCAGGAATCCTTTTCTTTCTTTAACGCTTCAGGTTTCTGCAAAACAAGGTTCTGTTTAAGGATCGTGGCCAGGATATTCCGTTCATCGTCGCTGAAATGCTCGTCGTGCTCAATGGCGCTCACCGCCTGGGACATGGTCTGTTCGTTTAGCCGGCCGCTCTTTTGCAACTCGCCGATCTTCTCCTGAAGGGCCAGCAACGCTTCCGACATGGCCTTCAGACGCCGTTCATGCTCCTGCAGCGACAGCTCATGCTGCTCGGCGCTCACGCGAGGCACTTCTTCAGAGACGATCTTGCGGATATCTTCCCGGGATAAAAGGCTGATGCCGATCTTCGAGCGGGTCTGCTGGAACGTTTCCCAGAAACCGGCCAGGCCGCGCCGCGCCTGCCCGGCGATCACGCCCAATGTGCGTACCGCTTCAAGATGGGATTTAGAGGAGCTCATACAAGTTCAGGCTGGGTTGTTTCGGTCTGAACGGACGTAACAGGCTCAACGGATGTGACTATTTTCCGAACCGGCTTTCTGACCGCTTTTTTCTTTTTTTTGGATTTAACGACCGCCGCCGGCACCGTTGCAACTTCAGGCTTGGCCTGGGGCGTCCGCTTTAATGTGATCTTGCCGAGGATGCTTTTTTGGGCATCTTTCCAGACCTTAGGACTGACGATCTTGCCTACCTTGCTGACCTTGCGCACCAAAACGCCGGCGCCGTAAGAAACTTTCTTTAATACTCTTTTAGCCACTCCGGGCTTTTTTACCGTAACGATTGTAACCTTCTTTACCGCAACCGCTTTCTTCTTTGCTTTTGGCATCAAAACCCCTTCCGCTAATGGCTAGCATATAAATAATTATCAACTATCTTATACACACCCCCCACACCCATCCCCCAAAACAAAACCACATAAAAATAATATCAAATA
>PEAR01000213.1 GCA_002753745.1 Candidatus Omnitrophota bacterium
GCCTTCTTTAAAAGCTTTTTTGAGACGCTTGTCATCAATCTGCTGAACACGCGCTTTGCCGTGCTCTTTATTGGTTAAAACCCCGACCTGAAAACCTGTCAGGGCCACTGATTCAAAACCAAGTTCCCGGACCGCCATCGCCAGCAGCGCGCAGCTGATCTGTTCTCCCGTGGCCAGCAGTAAATCCATCTCCCGGTCAGTGGGATTCCTGGCGATCTTGGCCGCTAATTCGATCAGGTCATCGGTGGTATCCGCCATTGCTGAAACAACAACCGCCACATCGGTATTCTTGTTTTTGTACGACGTGACACGCTCCGCCACCGCCTTGATCCGGTCAGCATCTTTAACAGAAGATCCGCCATACTTCTGAACAATGATCTTTTTCTTCATACTATCCTTTATTCACCGTCATAAAATAATTAATCATATCTACACCGCTGTCAAAACGTACGCCGACAGTTGCGGCAGAACGTTCATTGTATCCGTCAAGGCCGTTTCGTTCAATATTTTTTCCCATCATCACAAAAGGCACCGGCGCATTGGTATGGGTGCGTTTGGCGAGGGGTGTCGGATGATCAGGTGTCACCAGCACCCTGGTGTCAGGATTATTTCTGCAATACTCAAGAACCGTACCAACGACCAATCGGTCAAATTTCTCAACACAATCCACCTTGGCCTTGATATCCCCGTTGTGCCCGGCTTCATCAGTGGCCTCAACATGAATATAGACAAAATCCTTATCGTTTAATGAAGCGAGGCCGAATTCAGCTTTGCCTTTATAATTTGTGTCGTAATAACCTGTTGCGCCGGGGACAAAAATAATATCAAGTCCGATCAGCCGCCCAATCCCGTTCACCAGATCTACGGCTGAAATGATCGAACCGTCCATACCGTAACGATCCCGAAACATTTGCAGATCAGGCTTCCCGCCCTGCCCCCAGAACCAGACCGCGTTCGCCGGTAAAAGTCCCTGGCTGATGCGTGTTTTATTTACCGGATGAGCTGCCAGCAATTTATTTATACGCCCGGCATATGAAGAGAGAAAACCCGCCATCGGTCCCTGGGGTAAAAAGGCAACCACAGGAGAATCCATGATATCATGAGGCGGCGTGCATTTTGTCGCTAAAAAAGGCTTGAGATCCGAGGTCTTGATCACGGCAATGTGGCGATAACTCTTGCCGGTAACAAACCTGACCGTATCATCCGAAAACTCCTTGATAATATCCTTCATGATCAGGTCTGCCTCGGCAATGCTGATATGACCAGCGCTATAATCGACCATCTTATTGTTGATAATGGTCACCAGATTGCAGCGAAAAGCCAGCTCATCTTCTTTAAGCAAGATCCCTAAATTGGCAGCCTCCAACGGCGAACGGCCGGAAAACCCTTTGGTCGCATCATACCCAAGGACCGAAATATTCCCCACATCGGATCCTGGCAGCATTCCCGGAGGAATGATCCTCACCAGGCCGGAAAGACCCTGTTGGGCCATCAGGTCCATATTGGGCGTTGAGGCAAACTCAAGAGGCGTCTTGCCATCGAGCTCTTTGAGCGGCTCATCCGCCACGCCATCAGGGACAAGAATGATATATTTCATAAACTTTTCACCAACAAATTTGCCAGAGCCTTCTTGGAAGATACAATCCTGCTCATTTTTCCGTCAGCAGCCAACAACGTCGCGCGATAACCTCTGCTGCCATTTTCATTAACCACTACAAAGCTGCATTCATCCTGCGTGATCAGTCTTTTTGCCTTCTGCAGAGTAGACTTTTTAACAATATCCGTCTCAAATTTAAATCCGACCAGACACGTTGCCGGCGCGAACTTCTTTATTAAACCGATCAATTTGACCGTTGGTTTCAAGGCCAGCAGTTTTTGGTCGTGTGAATCAATTTTACCCTTAAAAATCTTTTTTAAAGAAAAATCCGAGACCGCAGCCGCATGAACAACAATATCATAAGCCTTAAGCACTTCATTTTTTAAGGCAATCGCCAATTCATCATAAAAATAAAACTTCTTTAACTGAACAGCCGACGGCAATGGCAAGGCAGTCGTAACCGCCCCTTCCAGCAGCGTCACGTTCGCCCCAACCTTTACAAAAACAGCGGCCAGCAAACGGCCCATCTCACCAGTAGAACGATTGGTAATGACCCGCATGTCGTCGATCGGAACGCTGGTCGGACCGCTGGTAATGAGGATTCGACGGGCCTTAAAGGCCGATTTCGTGGAGGATGGCATTGATATTCGCCTTTACGACCACCGGCTCTTTGACACAATGCATGGCATTCTTGGGATCTTTCAAGCCGTGTCCTGTCAGTGTGCAAACAACGCTTTCACCAGCAAAGGATTTGAAATAACCGCCAGCCGCAAGTTTAAGAATACCGGCAACCGAAGCAGCAGAGGCCGGTTCGCAAAAAACGCCGTCACTACCGGCCAGCAACTGATAGGAGGCAATGATCTCATCATCAGTGACCGAATCGATCAATCCGCCAGAAGAATCACGGGCGTCAACAGCGCTGCGCCAGCTGGCAGGATTGCCGATCCTGATCGCTGTCGCCAGCGTTTCAGGATTTTCAATGATCCGATCAAGAACGATCGGTGCAGAACCTGCCGCCTGAAATCCCAGCATCCGGGGCAAGCGCCTGGATTTGCCGATCGCCTGATACTCTTTATACCCTTTCCAATAAGCGGTAATATTACCCGCATTCCCGACAGGAATGGCATGAAAAAACGGAGCATTTCCAAGATCGTCGACCACTTCAAAGGCAGCGGTCTTTTGACCCTCGATACGAAAAGGATTGATCGAATTGACCAGCTCGATCGGATATTTAGCGGTCACATCTTTAACCAGATTCAAAGCATCATCAAAATTACCCTCGATCGCAATGACCTGGGCATGATGGATCACCGCCTGAGCAAGTTTCCCCATCGCGATATTTCCGTTAGGGATCAGAACACAGCACTTCATGCCGCAGCGGGCCGCATACGCCGCGGCCGACGCTGAAGTATTTCCCGTTGAGGCACACATGACGACCTTCGCGCCCTTTTCAGCCGCTTTGGAGATCGCCATGGTCATGCCGCGGTCCTTAAATGAGCCTGTCGGATTCATCCCTTCAAACTTCAAATAAACCTTAAGGCCGGTTTTTTCAGAAAGCCGGCAGGAATAGATCAGCGGAGTGTTTCCCTCATGAAGGGAAATGACCGGT
>PEAR01000214.1 GCA_002753745.1 Candidatus Omnitrophota bacterium
AATTTCCATTCTGATTGGAGCGGGAAACAGGTGCTTCCAAAATCGTTAAATAGACGCGTTGCCACTCATGTTGATGTATTGAATTTGAACCAAGGTGTAGTTGGCGAGGAGCTTAAAGAAGAGCTGACGGATCCATCGGTTTCGCCGGCAGGGAAAACAGTCACTACCGCGCCGGTAGTTTCGGATCCTGTCCGCGGCGGTATCAAATTCGACAATATGCCCTGGCGCTTTGAGTACGACGGCACAAATTTCCAAATGCCCGCGCCGGTGCTCAAGCAACTGGAAAATATGAACGTCAGCGGCTTTTCGCCAATGCTGATCGAGGTCAAGCCATTTAACGCGGTTGATTTTCTGAGGTAAGAGATCGGCGAGTAAGAGATCAAAATTTTGTTTTTTAACCGGGGCTTCGAATGCCCCGGTTATTCTTTATTAATCAGGGGGGATTATGGCAAGAAAGTTTCTTTCATTGGTGATGTCGGCGGTGTTTGTGATGCAGACAGTAGCTGGAGGGGCGTTTGCGCAGGGGCTTGCCTTGCCTATGCCTGGCGAAATGGTTATGCCTGGCGCGGCGTATCAGTCAACGATCTTTCAGGGAATGCGCATTGACCGCAATAATCCGCTCAAGCTTGATTTCATCATTCTTCGCGGGAAAGAAGCGCTTTCCGCCGACGCTTTTAACCGGGAAACCTCCTCGATGGTTAAATATTTTCTGGCCGCTTTAACCATGCCGGAAAAAGACCTGTGGGTCAACCTCTCACCGTATGAAAACAAACGCATCATGCCCGACGGCACCTCGAAAACCGCGCTGGGCCGCGATCTGCTGGCGCAGGATTATTTATTAAAACAACTCTCCGCTTCGTTAATGTCACCCAAAACCGCGACCGGCAAAAAATTCTGGGACGAGGTGTACAAAGCCGCCGGCAGTAATCAGGACGGTCTGGACGTGGATCTGTTCCATAAAATATGGATCAGCCCGAAAGACATTTTAATTTTTGAAAATGCCAAAGGCGCCATGATCGTGGAAAGCCGCCTGCAGGTAAGGCTTGAAGAAGACCTGATCGCCGCGGGTGAGCTGAAAGCCGACGGCAACAACAAGCCCTCCGACCCCGCCACGCTGGCCGCGCTGCGCACCAATATTCTGCCTGTCGTTGAGAAAGAAGTTAATGAAGGCCAGAACTTCGCCGAGGTACGGCAAATTTATCATGCCGTGGCTTTGGCTGCCTGGTACAAGATGCGCCTGAAAGAAAGTGTTTTGGGCCGTGTGTACGCCGATCAGGGAAAAACGCCCGGTATCGACATTAAGGATCCGGCCGTTCGGGAACGGCTTTACGCGCGGTATCTGACAGCGTTCAAGAAGGGTGTGGTGAATCTGGTGGAGGAAGATGTGGATCCTGTTACCAGGGAAGTGCTGCCGCGCAGGTACTTTTCCGGCGGGGCGGATATGAATGTGAGCCATTCGATGCGAACGACGAAGGTTGTGCGCACGTTAGCCGGGCGCTTGACGCAATGGGCGTCGTCATTGTTGGTCGCCGGGTATATGGTTAATCCAGTTGGCGTGGCGGCGGACTCGTTGCCGCCGTTGCTTTCGTGGAGGAAGGGTATAGTCTCGGGGTCGCTTTTTACTCCTACCGGCAACAGCATCTTCTATGTGGTTGGTCCGACGGGAAATAAAATTGAATTAAATTTTATTGGAGATGATACTGACCCCTTTTATTGTACCCTTCAGACAACGAATGGCATGATCGTTGGCGAAGGGCATCTGTCTTTTTCCGCTGATGAGAAAACGGTAACAATAACGTATACCTCTGGCCCAACAAATGCGGAAGGGTTAAATATCGGGGGACTCGTAAACTTTGATTCCATAACGTATTTATTTTCCGGAAAGCCATTAACGACGACGACCAATTTGATCGCTTTGATGCCGCAGCTAAAAGCCATCGTGCAGGCAAATCCCGCAAATTCCGGGGCCTTGTTAACAGCCATGGCTAATCGGTTGGGGAGGAATGCTTTTGGTTTCGTAACGGCATCCAATGCGCCGGCTATCACGATCGCGGGTCAAGTTGATCAGCTTGCTGATCTTGGGGCTGACGCTGGTTTTCATGCGAAGGTTGTTGATACGTATAATGGCGGATTGGCGAGAATACTAGATATCTTAGGGGCTGGCGGGACAGGCGTTGAGGGCAATGTGATCAGTAAGAAAGCGGCAAGCGGTATGCAGAACGCGTACCTGTACAGAGGGCAGGTACTTGCTCCAGGTGGTGCAGTAAATTCTGATTGGCAAACATATGGCATTATCAAGGATGGCCAGAAGGTGTTTCTTGGTTTGGCGAATGTGCGGGGATCGACAGCCAACACGATTGATTTTCTGAATGATCTGATGGCTAATTTGTATTTCGGCGATGCCGGTAAGCTAGATACGTTGAGTACTCTTGCCAGTAATTTAGTGAATAATCCCGCCAGCTGGCGTATTGACACGGATACGGCGAGGGCTTTCCTGCATGAATGGTTTTTTACGCTCAGTAAAAATCCGTTTCTAGTAGCAAAACAGAATGATAGTTACGCGCTTACAGATTTCTTGCCTTTGTCTACAGCCCCGGGTAGTGGAATCCCATTGATCAACGGGAATTCGATCTTTGTCCTGTATCAATCATATCTTGCTGGTCTTGATTACGAGAATGCTCCTGAAAATTTGTACTTTTACCAGGATTTTCTAGATGGTCTTTATAATTGGGCCGTTAATTTCCCCAAAGCGGATTCTTTTGACGCGATGTCTGATGCCTATTACGTTTCAATTCAAAGATTTTTGTCTTCGACTTATGGACATCATTTGCACCCTAGCGATTTTTTTGGAGCAATGAGAGCTTATTATCACGCTGAATGTCAGTTTAATATTCCTGCTGATATAGAGATCATATACGCTTTTCTTTTGGATAATTTTGAACATAATCCTAAATTATCAGCAAATATAGTTAAGGAGATCCCCAATTTCATTGGTTTCTTGACTCGCCGCGGTTATGTTACCGCGGCTTCACCTAATAATCTTTTGGGCCGTTTTAATGCTCTTTCTTCAAGATGTTCTACCCGTGTGTCTCTTGGTTTAAGGGCTGAGGATCCAACAAGCACAGACAAAAATTTCCATTCTGATTGGAGCGGGAAACAGGTGCTTCCAAAATCGTTAAATAGACGCGTTGCCACTCATGTTGATG
>PEAR01000215.1 GCA_002753745.1 Candidatus Omnitrophota bacterium
GTCGGCGCAAAGCGCCATCGAATATATTTTGTTAACGACAGCTGTGATCGTAATCGTGATCGCGCTGGTTGTAAAGAATGGTCCTTTAGCCGTTGCGATCAACAATACACTGAAACTTCCCGCCAACATGATCGCGAGCGATAATGCCAAGATCCATTTGAAGGCACAATAAATGGCTGGCGGGGGAAGCGCTTAGAATTTGTTTCTTTCCATCCGGGTTTTGACATTTTCCATCATACGGCGTTGGCGTTCGGCGGTCTCCTGGGTTTTCTCGGATACCTGCTGGCGGATGGCATCTCCCTGATAGGCGTTGACCGTGGGGTCATCGGCAAAATGTCTGGATGCGTTTTTAACAATGCCGTTGCCGATCGCGGCGGCGAGAATGATAAAAACACTAATGGTGATGGCTGTATGATATCCCATAAAAACAAGTATAGCCTTGAAAATATCGCAGGACAATTTTTTTATTTATTTATTCTCGGCGTTTTTCTGGTTTGCCGCGCAGCTATTGCGGCTGATGTATCTTCGCCCGGTATTGAAGTTTATGTTGCGGGGCAGAAATTCTCTTCACTGGAAGATTATCGGCGTTTAAAAGAGAAAGAGCGGCAGGAAGCGAAGGCTGCCGTGGCGGTGTCCGCTGAGGCGGCTGCTGTAAAGAAAGTGCCGGCCGCCGGTGCACGATCAATGAGTACCGGGATCATTGTTGATCCGTTCATGGGCAAGACCGTGACCATTCGGCCTGACGGCACGACGATCACCAGTCAGACATCTCTTGATCAAGGGAAGACGATCAGGATCAACCAGCGCCAGGGCAGGGTGGCCGGCGTGCAGCCGTCGTTCGCGCAGGTTGAAAAAGATTTCGATGCGGGCCAGAGCGGCAACGGCGTGAAGCCTCAGGGGGTTTCTTCCGCCGCAGAGCTTGAAGAAGATCTGCATCAGAGGGTCGGTGCGAGCAATAGCCCTGTTTTGCTGATTTCGGACAAGCAAAAAGTGCGGGTAATGGAGTTGGAGCCTTCGCAATAGTTGGGGCTTGACTTCAGGATACTCGAATAGTATAATCACAAATCATTTTAGGTGATCAGGTTAAGAATAGCGTTAATTCTTTAAAGGAGGAAGCACCGTTGTTAGTCAAAGAGAAGAAATCAGAGGTTATAGGTAATTTTAAAATGCATGCCAAGGATACCGGGTCTCCCGTCGTCCAGATCGCGCTCATAACCGAGCGCATCAATGACCTGAACGGTCATTTTAAGGCGCACAAGAAGGATTTTCATTCCCGCCGCGGGTTGCTTTTGATGATCGGCCAAAGGCGCCGCTTGCTCAGCTACCTCAAGAAGACCGACCTTAAAAAGTATGAAGAGACCATTAATAAATTAGGGTTGCGTAAATAACCCGGAAGGCTGTAAAAGATGAGCATAACTCGCGTTGAAGTCCCGTATGGGGATAATACTCTCGTTATTGAGACGGGTAAAATGGCCAAGCAGGCGGCCGGTTCGGTTGTGGTCCGCTGCGGAGATACGATGGTACTGGTTGCCGTATGTATCGCCAAGCATGTCCGTGACGGGATCGATTTTTTTCCGTTGACCGTTGAGTACCAGGAAAAGACCTATTCCGCCGGGCGTATTCCTGGCGGTTTTTTTAAGCGCGAAGGCCGTTCGACGGAGAAAGAAATTCTTACCTCCCGTCTGATCGACCGCCCGTTGCGCCCGCTTTTTCCTGAGGGCTTGAAGAACGAAGTGCAGATCGTGGCCACGGTCCTTTCTGCCGACGAGCAGCATGATCCGGATGTCTTGTCCATCATCGGCGCATCAGCAGCCCTGATGGTTTCCGACATTCCTTTTGACGGTCCTATCAGCGCGGTGCGCATCGGTTCAGTTGACGGTAATTTTGTGGTCAATCCCACGTATGCCCAGCGCGAAACGTCCGAGCTTGATTTTATCATTGCCGGCGACGCCGAAGGTATCGTGATGGTTGAAGGCGAGGGGAAAGAGATCCCTGAAGCCAGGATTAAGGAAATGTTTGTTTTCGCGCATAAGGCTCTTCAGGCGTCGCGTGATGTCCAGAAAGAGCTGCAGAAGCAGGCTGGTAAGATCAAATCTGCGGTTACGACCAAAGTTTTGTCACCGGCTTTTGTTGAGAAGGTCCGCAAGCTGGCCATGCCCCGCTTGACCGAAGTGTTTAACGGGATCACGGACAAAAAAGAACGTGAAAACAAGAGCAATGATCTTTTCGCGTCGTTGACCGCTGATCTGGCTGTTTACGCCGAGTTCAACAAGGATGGTGTCGAGATCACGGCCAAGGATGTGGCGGCGGTTTTTGAAATCCTCCAGTATGATCTGATCCGCAAGAATGTATTTGAGAAGAGCGTGCGTGTGGACGGCCGCGGCCTTAACGAGATCCGTGCGATTTCCTGCGATGCCGGGGTTTTGCCGCGCACCCATGGTTCTGCGCTGTTTACCCGCGGACAGACCCAGGGATTGGGGATCGTTACGCTGGGCACCAAGATCGACGAGCAGTTGATTGAGTCTTTGGATGGCGTTACTTATCGCAAGTTCATGTTGCATTATAATTTTCCGCCGTTCTCGGTGGGTGAGACCAAGCCGATGCGCGGTCCCGGCCGTCGCGAGATCGGTCATGGCAACCTGGCACATCGCGCGCTCAGCGCAGTCATGCCCGACGCGGAAACATTTCCTTATACAGTGCGTCTGGTTTCCGAGATCCTTGAATCCAACGGTTCATCAAGTATGGCTACGGTTTGCGCCGGTTCTCTGGCGATGATGGATGCCGGCGTTCCTCTGAAGGCGGCGGTGGCGGGTATTTCCGTCGGTCTTATTTCGGATGAGAAACGTTCCGTTCTGATCACGGATATTCAGGGGATGGAAGATCATTTCGGGGATATGGATTTTAAAGTTGCCGGTTCTACCAAGGGTGTAACGGCGATCCAGCTGGACCTCAAGATCCGTCATATTTCGGTCGACCTGCTGAACAAGGCGGTAGATCAGGCGACGGACGGCCGCAAGCATATCCTCAAGATCATGGATCAGACATTGGCGACGCAGCGTGCGAACCTTTCCGAGTTCGCGCCGCGTATCGCGACAATCCAGATCCCGCAGGACCGTATCGGCGAAGTGATCGGACCCGGCGGCAAAACGATCCGCATGATCATCGAGATGACCGGAGCTACCGCCATTGATATTGATGAT
>PEAR01000216.1 GCA_002753745.1 Candidatus Omnitrophota bacterium
TACATGTTCTCGCGATAATGCTCGGCGTGACCGGAGATCTCCCACAACTTCCCGCGCAAAAAATTCGGTGTCATCACCAGGTCATACCCGCGCTTTAAATGAAGCTCTTTGGTAAAATCCTCGAGAATCTTGCGCATCAAGGCACCCTTGGGATGGTAAAACACCAGCCCCGCCCCGGCTTCTTCCTGATAGATATGGAACAGATCCAGCGCCGCCCCGATTTTACGGTGGTCGCGCTTGTCGGCCTCTTCCAGCATCTTCAGATACGCCGCCATTTCTTCCTTCGACGGAAAACAAGTGCCGTAAATACGCTGCAGCATGGCGTTCTTCTCATTGCCGCGCCAGTACGCGCCGGCGATCGACAACAATTTGAACGCCTTGATCTCGCCGGTAGATTGCACATGCGGACCTTTGCAAAGATCAGAGAACTCATTATCACCCGTCGTGAAAATAGAAACCTGATCGTCAGGAATGCCCTCGGCCAATTCAGCCTTGTAACTCTCACCCTGCTGGCGGAATAAATCAATGGCTGCCTTGCGGTCCATCGATGTCTGAACCAGCGGCAGATTGCGGTTAATAATTTTTTGCATTCCCTTGGTGATCTTGGCCAGATCATCGTCGGTAAACGGCTCTTTTTTGTCAAAGTCGTAATAAAATCCGTTATCAATGGCCGGGCCAATGGCCACTTTAACATCAGGCCAAAGCTCCTTAACCGCCTGGGCCAGGACGTGGGAACAGCTGTGACGCAATTTATCGATATCGTGTGTGTAATCCATAATTTTGCAAGTATATCACTCGTCCAGCAGAAGACCAAATTAATTTTTAATACCCTTTTTCACAAGGCAAACACCTTTCCTGTCCCCTTTACTGGGTAAACTCGGCTAGCGTAAGCGGGCCTTGGAGGGTGATGTCGGGGGTAAAGCCGATGAACGTGTCGGTTGCATCAGTTGGGGCTAACCAACGAGGGTCAGCGGCGTTGGGGCCATCGCTAACAATATCTAAAGGCCGATCAACCGCAGTCATGTCGATACCGCCGGGCGTCGCTAGCGTCGTAACCTGTCCGGCATCAAACACCGTCTTTGTAATGTCCCCGGGCGGCAGGGTTGTATCGCCAGCGGTATTGACCAACTCGGCAATACGCGCTACGGCTAATGCCATTTTTGTCACATTATTGTCCTCAATACAAACATAGTGCAGGCGCGCCCCTTTAAAAGCCGTTACCTCTAAAGCCGCCGAGGGGCCCATGCCAATCATGACAATATCAACGCCAGCCGAAACATATTTATTCGCAACCTCCTTCATCCCTGGCGACATTTCCCATACTCCATCACCAGTGCTAATTACATCCTCACCCACATTGCCGCCGTCAGTAAAAACAATGACGGTTCGTGTAGTCGCCTCCCTAAATTTCGATGAACGCAAAAGTTCATTAAGCTTTTGATCAAGCGCCAGCCTGATATTGGTTCCCCCCGTGCCAAAAGTTCCTTCGCTCATCATCGCCGCTACCCGATCGCCAATGCTGGATTCCGCAATAGTATCACCCAGCTTAAAGACCGTCACTGCCCCTTCATCAGCAAACCAGCTGATATCATAATTAAAAAATTGTTCCGCTGACTGACGCACTTTCCAGAAATTCCCCGAGATTAACCCCACCGCAAAGGCCATTGGATTACGATAGTCTTTCATGCTCCCGCTAAAATCAAACAATACACTCTCAAGTGTATTTTTCATCCGTGATGTTTTGACGCGTTTAATAAACGGCGTCAGATACCTGGCAAAAAGACGCACCGGGTCAACACGAAAACCGCTTTTTTTAAACACGGTGTCGATCCTGATTCCTGAACGAATAGCATCAATCATTCGGGCAAAAACAAATTCAGCGTCAACACCTGCATGGACATCGCCAGCCACATCGGACGAAATTTCTTGAACCTCTTTAATCCGGGCATTAAATTCCTCTATTGCGTGCTCTAACCTGCTTGCTTCTGCCTGGCGATCAAAAGTCTCTGGCGACGCATGCGCTGACGACCCTTTCTCCCCATTACCGCCCGACTTGCCCCCTCTCGAGGGTGTTCGAGGATTAACCTGTGGCGATACGCCCTGACGCTCCATTGCCTGACGTTGACGATCACCATATTCCTTAGCATTCTTTTCATAGTTCTCCGGTCTGGGAAGATCGTCAACATAACGGGAACTGTGCCGTTCATTCGCCAATGGCGCCAGATTTTGACCCATCGGGTCGCCGCCGCCGCCCAGATCAAGGCGCATCCAACCGTCGCGGTCACGCCCCATCCCCGGCACAAAAACCTCTACATACGCATGAACATCCGAAACCACCAACCGCGCATTAACACCCAGCCCCAGCAATGTCCTGACCATAGCACTCGCCCGCTGACGACACACCCCGGACTGAGCTCGCATAATCCGCAAATAGGCCCCTGTAGGATCATTCATATCCGCCATTTCTTCAATCTTGAAATTACGGAAAAACGCCACCATCTTGTGCATTACTTCCCGATAATCTTGCGGCGCCCCTGCCCATTGTTCCGGCGAACCAAAACCCATGATCGTCATCGCCTCCTCAATCTGGGGTGAAACATTTTTGCTAAAGCTCAACGGAATTCCCCGATGAATCGGTTTTCCAAAATATTGTGCCGGCACCGCCACGCGACAAACAATCAACGCTTCCCGGGGAGCTCCCCGATAATTCGCCTGCAAATAATAATTATCTGCCCCGTCTTTTAGCAACGTGATCGTGACATCAGAAATTTCCTTGCCGCTAACAGGATCCAGTGCCTTAACCGCCAACAACTTCATGCCCGCACCAGCCGACGGAAAAAGATGAGTGGCCCCATTTAACACCACCCCAAGCTTCCCGGTAAATGAATCATGGTCTACACCCAAAACACGAGACTCGACTATTGGCTCAACCAACGACAAGCTCGATTGTCGAACAAAAAACTCGCCTGTTGTCGAATCATATCCGTCATAAGCCTGCTGGCGGGTGTGCGGATAAAGTTCCGGCCGATACATCCCCTCAACTTTAGGCATCTTCTTAATCTCATCCAGCGACGGCAGCGGAGCGTCCCAGTCAATTTTCTCCCGGCCTTTTATAATATCTGTATCCATCACCATCCGGTGAGAAACATTAACATCTTTTTCATGCGCCAGCCGCGACACATCCACAGGAAAAGCATCG
>PEAR01000026.1 GCA_002753745.1 Candidatus Omnitrophota bacterium
CGCTTGTGCTTCCTTAAGGCCGCGGATAAAAGCCTTATACTCAGCGATATTATTCGTCGCCTCGCCGATCGCTTCCGAAACCTCGCGGACCACGGCCCCATTCTCCCGGATAAAAACCCCGATCCCGGCCGGACCAGGATTGCCGCTACAAGCACCGTCAGAAAAGATCTCAAGGACCTTCATCTTACAGATCTTCCGCAAGATACTGCAGCCGCGAACAGATCTCGCAACGCACCAGCCCGTCGTACATCTTGATCTTATTGATCACCTGGTCAGGCAAGTGCATAAAACACCCGCCGCAGGCATTATTAACAATCGGCGCAATTGCAACACCGTCGCGATTCTCAACGATACGTTCGTAAAGCGCCAACGGCTCCTTATCGATCGCCACCATCACTTCGCGGCGGCGTGCTTCCAGGCCGCTGGATTCTTCGGTTAGTTTAGCAACCTCGGCATCAACCTTTTCCTTTTCCGCCAGATACTTCTTTTCTTCGCCGTCCACCACAGCCTTTTCGGCCTCGATCTGCTTACCGACCCTCTCAGACTCATCCATCAGCTTAAGAATATCTTCTTCAAAAACGCCTTTGTCGATCTTCATGTTCTCGATCTCAAAAAGACGCGCCTGGTATTCCTTGTTGCTTTTAAGTGCCATCAGCGAGGTATCCGCCTTAATAATATCCTGCTCTTTGGACTTTAGATCAAGTTCCTTGGCCTTACGGGCGAGCTCAAGTTCCTGGGCGCGCGCCTGTAATTTATGAAGCAGGGCCTTCTTATTATCGAACTGCATTTTTAGCTTGGCAAGCTCCTCAGGTTTCTGACGGATCTCACGACGGAAAGCAAAAAGCTCCTCATCGATCTTCTGCATCGCAACGAGCTTACGGATAAGTTCCTTAACGTTCACTGCCGCCACGTTTTGCCTTTCGGTTTAAGAATGATTTCAAAAAATAAAATGGTGGACACAGCTGGGATCGAACCAGCGACCTCTGCCATGTGAGGGCAACGCTCTAACCAGCTGAGCTATGTGTCCATAATGGATCCACCAGGACTCGGCGCCCTCCGTGCCTTCGGCACTCCGGGTCGGCCATCCGCCCCGCATACAGGATGCTCCTGTTCGTCGCATCCAGCGGGGCTCCTTCTCGTCCTGGTGCTATTAAAATCTGGGCCCACCAGGACTCGAACCTGGGACCAAGAGATTATGAGTCTCCTGCTCTAACCGACTGAGCTATAGGCCCGAAGTTTTTGCCCAAAAAATGTCCTAAAAGCATACCACAGGGACTTCGTATTTTCAACGAAAAGAAAACCGGAACAGATCAGGCTCCATCCACACAAATCCGGATGACAACAACTGACGTATTCCGGCCCTTAACAAGATATCATTCCCCGTTCTCAACGAACAATCGTAAACGTTGTTTCCGCCTTGGGACGAACCCCGTTAATTCCCATCCCGTAAGTGCAGCTTACCTTAAAGTCCCCAGGAACATCTGTCCCGCTCACCTTGAACTTCTTGCGGATCACGTCCCCGGGCATCAGGATCACCACCGGTTCCCCGGAAGGATCTTTAGCGCCCCACTCCAATCCGTTAAAGTTACAAAACAGGGACTGCTCATCAAGCTTTCGCACTTTCATCGCCCCCTTGCCCGTATTTGTCAGCACCAGCTCAAACTTGACCTTGTCGCCGATCTGAACAGTCTGGGACGATGGCACAATACTCAATTCAAGCGCTGATTGAGACATGGGAACCGCAGCCACAGCCTCGCCGGATGCAGCCTCACCCGCCGGAAGTTCCTGAGCAAAAGAAGGCAGCACAAGCATCAGCCCTGCAAGAACAGCGAAAGAAACAACAAGAAAATGTTTTGACCGCATAACATCCTCGATTTCTTTTACTCAATACCAACAACCCCGGGATCCTGTCAGGATCCCGGGGTTATCAGCGCATTATTCCTTAAATAACGTAATCGTCTTTTGCTGACATGTCCAGGAACATCTTTAACTTCCTGGAACGCGTCGGATGACGCAACTTCCGCAGCGCCTTTGATTCGATCTGGCGCACACGTTCACGTGTTACGTTGAATTCCGCGCCAACCTCCTCCAGCGTGCGGCTGGTGCCGTCCACAATACCGAAGCGCAGCTCCAGGATCTTGCGTTCACGCTCATCGAGCGTTTCCAGCACGCCGCCGATCTCGTCTTTCAACATCGAGTGCAGGGTCGCCGTCGCCGGAGACACCGCTTTCTTGTCTTCGATAAAATCCCCGAAATGCGTATCCCCTTCATCACCGATCGGCGTCTGCAGCGAAATCGGGACCTGGGAGATCTTCATGATCTCTTTTACCTTGGAAATCGGGATGCGCATCTGCTTCGCGATCTCGGGAGCCGACGGCTCGCGCCCGTATTCCTGAACGAATAAACGTGAAATACGGATAATTTTATTAATCGTCTCGGTCATATGCACCGGAATACGGATCGTCCGCGCCTGGTCGGCGATCGAACGGGTGATCGCCTGGCGGATCCACCACGTGGCATACGTCGAGAACTTATACCCGCGCTGATATTCAAACTTTTCAACAGCCCGGATCAGCCCCATGTTCCCTTCCTGAATAAGGTCAAGGAACGACAAACCGCGGTTAATATACTTCTTGGCAATCGACACCACCAAACGCAGGTTAGCTTCTACCAGCAATTTCTTGGCTTTATTAAACTGAGACTGACGGATCTTGATGACGCGCAGCTGTTCACGCACCTTGGGCAGCGGCTCACCAAGCTCTTTAACAAGCTTGGACCGGCGGTCCTCGATCTCCTTACGGGGCACCGGCGGCTTCTTCATCGCCAGCTGACGATCCGCATACTGAATACCATCCATAATCTGATTAACGCGGCCGATGATCTGCTCATTGACCGATGCTGTCAGTTTAAACTCGGAAACTGTCAACGCGCTCAGGGGCGTTCCCGCCTTAGTGCGCCGCACCTTCTCCAGGATTCGCTGAAGATCCTTGAGCAATTTGGGACGACGTTCTAGCTCGTCTTTAACAACATCCTCAACATTGATCTCCTGCTTGAGGGCCTTCTCAATAATGTCCATCGCCTCTTTGCGGGCGAAACCATTAACGAACAATGCCTCAGAAAAACGCTTCTCGGCCTCTTCGATGCGTTTGGCGAGCGAAATTTCCTCGTCGCGCGTCAAAAGCGGAATAGAACCCATCTGCTTAAGGTACATCTTGACCGGATCATCCAAAGGAATGAACTTGTCGGCGTAAACATCATCCTCGCGGCTTTCCTCACGCACACGCCGCACCTGCTGCTCACGCGTTTCCTCTGCTTCCCCGTCTTCAGCGGCAGGCTTTTCCTTCTCATCCTCTTCGGAATCGACAACACGGATGCCCTTACCGTCGAGGATCTCAAATACATGGTCGATCTCCTGGGATGAGTCGATCGAACCCGACAGGGTATCGTTGACCTCATCATAAGTGAGGACCCCGCCCTTTTTCTTGCCGGATTCGATCAGCTTATCCAGATCCTGCTGGAAATCAGCCTTATCCTTTTCTTTATCTTTGTCTTTATCAATTTCTTTCATTGACG
This sequence comes from Candidatus Omnitrophota bacterium, assembly GCA_002753745.1. Taxonomy (GTDB): domain Bacteria; phylum Omnitrophota; class Gorgyraeia; order Zapsychrales; family Fredricksoniimonadaceae. The sequence goes on from PEAR01000026.1 coordinate 3,574, forward strand.
TTAACTCCCTTGACTTCGTTTAAGAACTTAGCCGCCGATCAATTCCTTAAAACGCTGTTGAAGCGATCGTACCGCCTGCCAATCACCGGCCTTCTCGGCGATAACAATCTCCTCGCGAAGAACCCGACGCTCCTCCTTCTGACGAGAGCCCTTGATCCGCTTGAAACAATCAGCGAACATCCTCGGCTGGTCATTGAAGACCACATCTTCCTGTGCCAGCCTGGTGAGGACCGAGCGCGTGTCACCATCGTCGAACGCATTCACCAACGCGGCAGCGCCCACTTCTTTCCCCGCCGAGAACAGCTCAAAAATCCTGGCTACAATCAGTCTGACGGCCGGATCCCTGAGGTCTTTCGGCGCAAGGCAGCCATGCGCCTCGGCCACCCATTTCGGATCTGCCAGCATGAGCTTTAACAGAAGACTTTCATCGGCTGAAAGTTCCTTCGGCTCACGCTTCACTGCCTGTTCAACACCAGCCGCCTTCGCCGTCAGTTTACTCCCCAAACGGTGCCGTTCTTTTGAAACGGCCTCCACGGGGATCCCCAACCTGCGCGCAAGCTCCCGGATATACCCATCCCTGACGACTTCACTGGGTATTTTGTCGATCGTCGGCAACATTTCCTGACAGATCAATGCCACGCCTTCGATTTCCTGCGCATTATGCGCGGCCGTTAAACGGCTCAATTTGAAATCAAAAAGGCTTTTGGCTTCCTTGATCCTGTCGCGAAACGCCTGCGCGCCGTCTTTCAGGATAAACGAATCCGGGTCTTCATCGTCGGACAGGGCCGCCACGCGCACATTCATATCCTCCTCTAGGAGGATATCAAGACTGCGCATGGTTGCCGCCTGACCGGCTGAATCCATATCAAAAAGCATGATCACATTCCGGGTATAGCGACGGATCAATCGTGCATGGTCAGGTGTCAACGCCGTGCCGAGCGTTGCCACCACATTCCCGATCCCTGCTTCAACAGGCCTGATCAGGTCCATATACCCTTCCACCACAATCACTGCGTCCTCACGGGCAATCGCATCTTTCGCCCAGTTAAGGCCGTAAAGATGCTGCCCTTTGGTATAAAGTAGCGTTTCAGGCGAATTAATATACTTCGCCTTATCGTCTTTCTTAAGAGCCCGCGCACCGAAGGCCAGCGGACGGTCACGATAATCAAAGATCGAAAATATCACCCGACCGCGAAAGCGATCGTAGAAGCCCTGCCCCTTTTCCCTCGGGACAACAAGACCAGACTTTAAAACAACATCATCCGCAAAGCCTTTTTGCTTCAACTCTTTAGCCAAACCGTCCCAGGCATCATACGCGTAGCCGATCTTAAAACGGTTAACACACTCCAAGCTGACCGACCGCGTCCTTAAATAATCACGGGCCACTTTGACTTCAGGTTCTTTTCCGGCTACCAGATTACGATGATAATATTCAACGGCCGCTTCGTTCGCCTTAAATACCGTCTGACGAAGATCGTCTTTTACCCTGGCGCCGTGATCCGTCTCAGGAACAACAACCCCGGCTTTATTTGCCAGAAACCTGACGGCTTCGGCAAAATCCATCCGCTCGTGTTTCATGACAAAGCCGAGGACATTGCCGCCTTCGTGACAACCAAAACAATGGAAGATCTGCTTGTTAGGCGTCACGACAAACGACGGCGTTTTTTCATTATGGAACGGACAAAGAGCTTTATAATTTACACCCGCCTTCTTCAGCGGAATATAGCTTCCAATCAACTCGACAATATTTGTCCGGTCGATAACCTGCTGGATAACATCTTCCGGTATCAGACCCACAACCGTTTGCCTCTATCTATTATTTCTTTGCGACGCTTTTCATTATTTGAGCAACCGCCGGGTTTTTCTTTTCAGTGGGAAATAAACGCGTCACCACATGATCACAACCCGATATATAAATATTCGGCGAAACAGCCAGAATATAACGGCTGGAAAACGACGATAATGTCATGGTCTCCATATACTTTTGCCCGGTCGCCAGAAAAACAAACATTACCACACTGGCTGTAACAACCACACGCCCGATAGAAATAACCGCGGCACCCCACTTATCGATACCATCCTGCGCCTGAACTGAAAATAGCGCTAAAAAACCATCCCGGATAAACCGGCAGATCAGCAAGGTCATTCCCCATAACAAAACAAACGCGACAGTATGAAGGACCGACGGAGCAAGAGGAACCTTTACAAATACAGCCGCAAGACCGGTAAAATAATGAAACGAGACAAAGACTGCAACGACAGCCGCCAACAGTTTTAGAAACTCCACCACAAAACCGGTTTGTGAACTGACAAAAATAATCCGTATAGCGATCACGGCGACTACGATATCCACCCAATTAAGATGCTTTAGAATATCCATACACCACCTTAGAAACCCAAGAGTTTCAATGCTTTATGCGCCTGTTAAAGTTGGAAATGCTAGAGTATAACACATGATTTTTTATTGCGCCAATAAAAACATCACCAGCACTCTTTACTCCATTCGGCGTCTCAAGAAAACGATTTCTAGCGGCTTCGAATGAAGTATGCCCGATAAAAACAGGAAATGCAAGAGAGCCTGACAAAAAAAGAATCATTCTCCCCCAAATAAAAAGACACCCGGAATCAAAAGTATTCTTGCTCCTCAAGAACACCTTCGATCCCGGGCTTCGGGAATCCTCGATAAATTAGACAGTGACCAGATCTTCGGACGCCGGCTCTGCCGTAGACAGCGTATCAGGAGTAACCAACGTTTGAGGAACAGGGGTGACTTCTGCGGCAGACACGCTTTCGGAGACAGATGCCTCTACCGGTGCCTCAACGGCCACGGCCGCAGGACCCGCCGCCTCTTTAACCTTCTCGGCAAATTTCACCGAGACCACACGAGACACGCCGGTCTGCTGCATGGTTATGCCATACATCACATCCGCATTGGCAATCGTTTTTTTGTTATGGGTGATCACAATAAATTGCGCGATCTTGGCGAATTCCTTAAGCACCGCGGCAAAACGGTCAACGTTAGCCTCGTCCAGCGCCGCATCAATCTCGTCGAGCACGCAGAAAGGACTTGGATTGACCTTGAACACCGCAAAAATAAGCGCGATCGCCGTCATGGTCTTCTCACCGCCCGACATCAGGCTGATGGTCTGAAGCTTTTTACCCGGTGGGCGGGCAATGATCTCAATGCCGGACTCCAGGGCATTCTCCGGGTCAAGCAGGACCAGTTGAGCTTCACCGCCGTTAAACAGCATTCGGAAATATGTGCGGAACTGCTCATTGACCTTAATGAACGTATCGGTAAATAATTGCCTGGTCGTCTTGTTGATTTTACGGATCGTCTGTTCCAGCAGATCCTTGGCCGTTAACAGATCACTCTGCTGTTTGGTCAGGAACTGAAAACGATTCTTAAGCTCCTCAAACTCTTCGATCGCCATTAAATTCACGCCGCCGTAGGATTCGCAGCGCTTGGCTAACGTCTGGATCTCAAGCTTCAGGGCTTCAACATCAATTCCAGGTTGAACAACAGCATCCAGTACCGGCTCCTGGCCGGCTGCTGTTTCCATCCCCTGCAGGTCCATCGCGACGCCCGGAGTAGCTGCCGCAACTGGTGCCGCCAGGTCAATACTATATTTCTGTTGCAAACGCTCGCGAACAGACCGCTCCTGATACTCGATCTGCTGAACCTTCATAGCCCGTTCGTGGACCATTTCCCGGTTATCGGCAATCTCTTTTTCCATCATCGTGATCTGGGTGCGCACACTTGACAAACGCTGGGAAACATCCTGTTCTTCCGCTTCAAAACGGCTCAATGATCCGCGCAATTCATTCTTGGCATTCATCAAGTTCTCAAGATTCAACTGCAACTGTTCGATATCTTCATTAAGTTTCAACCGGCGCTCCCCGTAGGAGGCCACTTCAACATCAAGACGAGACAACTCCTCACGAAACCCGTCGATACCGGCGATAAACATGTCCAGGTTGCTGTGCCAGGACTTTTCTTTATCTTTGAGGGCATTAAGCTCACTCTCCATCTGCGCGCACGCCACAGCAGCACCTTCCCGCTCACGGCGCTTAGCCATTAACGCCTCTTCTCGCCCTTTAAGGCCGGTGCGAATAAGCCCTGTTTCCTCTTCAACCTGCTTTAAGTCTGACTGCAGACGATCATCGCTTTCTTTTAACCGCGAAAGCCCCTGTTCGACTTCAGCAACCTCAAGAGCAACCGCCTGGATCTCATTGGCAATCTTCCCGGCTTCAAGCGCGATGTCGCTCTGCTGAGCTTCACAGACCGACAGGCGACGCTCCTCGGTATGAATGTCCGCCTGGATCCGTTCGATCAATTTCGACTGATCGCCGGCCATCGCAGTCTTGACCTGCTTCTCAATGACCAGGCCCTTAACCTCGTCTTCGATCGCATCGATCTGTGCGGCCAGTGACTGAGGATCCAATTCAATAAATTTCGTTTCGCAAATGATCTCGTAAAGATTACCACTTTCAAAACGACTCAAATGGCTTTTTAAGTTTTCAAAACGAGCGGGATCAACTGCGATAACTTCCTTGATCTTGCCCATAAAGCCGGTCTGACCAGCAACAGGGACGCTCGACGACAGAAACCGCCCGTCAATAACAGGATCAGGCATATCCTGATACTGCACATGCATTTTCTCAATAAAATCTTTCTGGGAAATAAGGAAGAATTTCTTTTTCTCCAAACCGTCAATGGTAACACCGAGAGCATTAAGCTCTTCGCTCTGACGGACAAAAATGTCTTTTTCCTTCCCCAAACTCTCGGCGAGACTGGCGCGCTTGCCTATCAGCTCCACAATCCCCTGAGACACGCCGGCCAACCGGCGATCGATCGCTTCTTTTTCACCCAAAACCTTGACCTGTTCCGTATCAAGACGCCGGCGGCGGGCCAAAAATCCCTGAGTTTCTTTCATCACTTCCGTCAGGGAATTGCTGATCTCCATTTGACGGGTGCTCAAATTAAAGATCGCTTCTTCGTCCTTGCGCATGGCGTTCTGGCATTCTTCGATCGCCAGTGCGGCCATCCCAAGCTCTTCTTTTTTGGCATTTAACGCAGCCAGCGATGTAGCAACATTCTCATTGAAAGCTGCCAGGGTGCGCTCGAGCTCATCGATCTTTTCCTGATGCGCGCGGCATTTTTCAGCCAGCGCAATCTTCTGAGACGAGATCCGTTTTTCATTCTCGTCAAGATTCAGCAGACGCTCTTCATCAAAACCGACCTGACGATTGGCCAGGTCGATCTGACTGTCGATCTTGATATCCTGTTCGCGAACTTCCTGCACTCTGGCTTCAAGCTCCTCCATCTGCAGAGATTCACGCTCGACGATCTGGCGGTACTCTTCAAGCTCGCGAGAAACATCTGTCTCTTTATTCTGGACTTCAGCCAGAAAAAACTGCAGCGCCGCTTTTTCTTTTTTAAACTCATCAAGCTGATATAAAGCGTAAACCTGCTCAAAACCTTTAAGTTTCTCAAATTCCTGCTTATAACGCTGAGCCTTTTGCGCCTGACGTTCGATCGATCCGATCTGACGTTTTACCTCAACAACAATATCATTGATGCGCAAGAGGTTATCGTCGGTCTCTTTTAACTTGCCTTGTGCTTCGCGTTTCTTGGATTTATATTTGGTGATCCCGGCTGCTTCATCAAAGATCATGCGGCGGTCTTCAGCCTTAGCGCTGACGACCAAATCTACCCTGCCCTGCTGAACCAGAGAATAAGATTCCGCGCCGACGCCTGTACCCATAAAAAGCTCAGTTATATCTTTAAGGCGGGAAGGTTCTTTATTGATAAGATATTCGCTCTCACCAGAACGAAATAAGCGGCGGGTCACCACCACTTCATCAGCATTAACCTGAAGGGTTCGTGTTGTATTGCTAAAGGTAACACTGACCTCGGCAAAACCGAGGGCCAGCTTACTGTCTGTGCCGTTGAAAATAACATCCTGCATCTCGCCGCCGCGCAGCTGCTTGACGCTCTGCTCGCCCAGCACCCAGCGAATGGCATCAAAAACATTGCTCTTGCCGCAGCCGTTCGGCCCCACGACCGCCGTCACGCCCGGTTCAAAATTCAGCACTGTTTTCTCAGCAAAGGACTTAAAACCGAAAATTTCCAACCGTTTAAAATACATACGACAAATCTCCGTGCACCCGGCGGCCGACGGCCGCAAGATCAGTATTTATCAGGGATAAAACCGCACTAGGCATCGACAGTTGCATCGGCAGCAGCGTCCGACTCAAGCCATTGGTCAATCCTGTCGCGGCGAAAACGCCACAGACCGACAGTCTTCATCGCAGGGATCTTGCCCTTTTTGACCCAGTCATAAACGGTGCGCTTCTTGACCCGTAAATAACCAGCAACTTCATCAATAGTCATCAGTGACCCGACCTGCTCAATATTTGGCTTCTGGGTTTCCATATAAAGTAAAGCCTCCTTAAAAATTTTTCCCCGGAATCATTTGGCACATTGCCACTGCAACAGCCCATACGAGTGACAACCTGTCAGGGGCACCTTAAATAATTACATGATGTACATGAATACTTTAGTAAAAGAAATGGCTTGCGTCAAAGAAAGTTTAATAAATTTTTCCTATCTTTAATACAGCAAATTCAGTCATTAAGATGCAGTAGATACTATCCTTTTACATTTAGAGCCAAAGATCATTTAACCCGAATTTTGCATTAGCAAAATTCGCCCCGAAGGGGTTGGCTCATAAAACTCCAGCTTTGCCAACGACTTGAGAGTTTTATGTTAGCCAAGGCCTAAAGGCCCTGCCCGGCCGATGGCTTGCCGTCGGCCAGGGTGCAAGGGTATCCGTGATTTTGCACGCACTTTTTAGTGCGCATTATCTCGACGCTATTATAAGAAGCGTGCAAAATCCGGGTTTAAATAGGCTCTCTAAAATAGAAAAACTTACCATTCTGGAAGAGATAAACAGATAATACCTTTTCCACGACGATAAGTTTCTTCTACTTCAGAACTTCTTCAAACCTTTTTGTGAGGAGAGGCACAACCTCAAAAAGGTCGCCAACAATACCATAGCTGGCAACATTAAAGATCGGTGCCGAAGGATCCCTGTTGATCGCGATAATAACATCCGAAGACTGCATCCCGACGAGATGCTGAATCTGTCCAGAGATCCCGCAGGCAATATAAATATTAGGACAAACCGTCTTTCCTGTCTGGCCAACCTGATGAGAGTACGGGATCCACCCTTCATCGATGGCAGCTCGCGAAGCGCCAACAGCGCCATTGAGCACTTTCGCCAAGTCCTCAAGAATCTTAAAATTCTCTGAGTTGCCCAACGCACGCCCGCCAGAGACAATAATATTAGCTTCCGCGATATTGACCGTAGAAGTCACTTCATTAATAACCTGAAGCACTTTGGTCCTGGAGGCAAAGAACGAACGGTCGAATTCAAGAACTTCAATTCTTCCCTGACGCGACGAATCCGCTACCGCTTCTTTCATAACTTTATGGCGAACTGTCGACAACTGCGGGCGGTGATTCTTGGAAAGAATCGTGGCCATAATATTGCCGCCGAACGCCGGACGGGTCTGCATCAAAAAACGCTCATTGGGATCAACATCCAGCGCTGTACAGTCTGCCGTTAATCCGACGCGCAGCTGAACAGCAACCCTTGAAATGACGGAGCGGCCGATCGATGTCGCCGGGCTTAGAAGAATTTCAGGCCGATGCTTTCTGACAAGATTGGACACAATCCGCGCATAAGGCTCATCAAGAAAATGCTCCAATTTCGGGTCATCAACAACATAAACAATATCCGCACCGCGAGCTACCAGCTCCTGGGCCTTATCCTTGACATTGCTGCCTAACAAAACACAACCGACCTCAACGTTCAACTTATCTGCCAATTCTCTGGCTTTTCCCAAAAGCTCATACGTAACAGACTGAACAACTCCCTTTCTCTGCTCGGCGTAAACCCAAACGCCTTTATATTTCTCAATATCCGGCGTCTGGGTGGATTCACGCACGATCTCAATGGCATGGACTTTATTGCATGTCTCAACGCAAGATCCGCACAACGTGCACTTATCAAGGTCGATCACCGCTTTCTTATCAACCAGTGTAATCGCCCCGAAAGGACACGCCTTGACGCAAAGACCGCACCCGATGCACTTAATTTTATCAACAGAGATTCCGCTCATTTTAATAGATCAATCCTTTTAAAGAATCAACAAGTTTATCAACGGCCTCTTTCGCCTCGCCTTCAAAGATCTTGCCCTTTTCCCGGGGAGATGGCGTAAACACGTTCAGCACCCACGTCGGAGAACCTTTCAGACCGATCCGGCTTTCTTCGGCTCCAATATCTGCCGCCTTCCAAACCTGGATCACAACACTCTTGGCCTTCATCTTCCCCTTTAGTGAGGGAAGACGAGGATGATTAATTTCTTTCACAACCGTCAACAAACAAGGCAGTTTGGTCTGAACAACCTCATAACCGTCCTCTGTCACGCGTTCAGCCGTAATATTACCGTCAACGATTTCTTCAATCTTACGAACATAAGTTATTTGCGGAATATCAAGCATTGCCGCAATGCCCGGGCCAACCTGAGCCGTGTCGCCATCGATAGCCTGTTTGCCACAAATGACCAGATCATATTCCTTGATCTTTTCAACCGCTTTGGAAAGTGTATAACTGGTAGCCAAGGTATCAGACCCGGCGAAAGCACGATCACTTACCAAAACAGCCTCATCGCACCCCAGGGAAACGGCCTCCCGAAGGATAGCGTCAGCCTGAGGCGGCCCCATGGTCAAGACCACAACCTTGCCGCCGAATTTTTCTTTCAGGCGGATACCCTCTTCGATAGCGTACATATCGAACGGATTGATCATCGACTTGACACCTTCCCTCACAAGATTCTTCGTAACTGGATCGATCTTGACTTCGGCGGTGTCAGGGACCTGTTTTATGCAGACGATAATATTCATTTGGCAGATTCTTTAATTAAGGCCATTCCAATAATATTGCGCTGGATCTGGTTTGTGCCTTCATAGATTTGAGTGATCTTGGCATCTCTCATATATTTTTCAGCGGGATATTCTTTCATATAACCATAGCCGCCAAAAACCTGAACAGCATCGGTAGTAACCTTCATGGCCACATCGGACGCGAACAACTTAGCCATCGCTGAGTGCATACCGACATCTTTAACCCCGGCATTAACTTCCCTGGCCGAGGCATAAACCAGCGCACGCGCCGCTTCGGTCTCAGTCGCCATATCGGCTAACATCCACTGAATACCCTGGAAACTGGAGATCGACTTGCCAAACTGTTTTCTCTGCTTGGCATATTTGACCGCTTCATCCAAAGCCCCCTGGGCAATACCGACAGCCTGGGCGCCGATGCCGGGACGGGACATATCAAAGGTCCTCATCGCAGCAATAAAACCAGTGCCTTCACGGCCGATCAGATTCTCTTTGGGGATCTTGCAATTATCAAATATCAACTCCCGCGTCGAAGAGGCGCAAATACCCAGCTTTTCTTCCTTCTTACCAAATGAAAAACCCGGCGTCCCTTTTTCAACGACAAAAAGGCTCGCCCCGCGAGCGCCTTTGGATTTATCCGTCATAGCGATGATGGTATAGATTTCGGCATCACCGCCGTTCGTAATAAAATGTTTAACGCCATTAAGAATGTAATGATCGCCCTTCTTCTCGGCCGTGGTAGCAATAGCACTGGCATCAGAACCAGCACCCGGCTCGGTCAGCCCGAACGCCGCCAGTTTTTCACCCTTGGCGATCGCCGGGAGGTACTTCATCTTCTGTTCTTCACTTCCATGAAGAATGATCGGATAAGCACCAAGCGCAGAAGCTGAATAACAGATCGCAATCCCAGCACAACCCTTTGAGAACTCTTCCGTAGCCAGACACAACTCGAAAACGCCACCACCCATCCCGCCGTACTTCTCGTCAATATAAACGCCGAATAGGTCAGCCTTAGCCATCACCTTCATGACGTCCCAGGGAAATTTGTGGCTTTTATCGTATTCTGCCGCAACCGGGCGTATTTTCTCATCGGTGATCTGGCGGGCCAGATCGCGGATCATTTTCTGTTCTTCTGTAAGCAAATAGTCTAACATTAAGCCTCCTTAAAAATTTTTCTACGAAAAATTTTTAACTCCCGGACGCCTCGGCAGCCTTATAGGCTGACGGCGGCAGGGAGTTCCTCTGTAAGAAACCCCTTATATCTCTCAAGTCAAATGCTCAAAATATTAGCATAGAAAATTAGAATGAAAAGCATTTTTTTACAGAAAAATGCTTCTGGATGGATCCATCCTGTAACCCGCTTCAGCCTTCAATAGCAGTTCGTTTAGCCACGATAACGATGCCCGAAGCTGTCACCGCAAAGCGTTTTCGGTCCAATTCCAGATCGTAACCGATCTTTTCGCCAGGTGGAACTTTGACCTGCTTGTCAATAATCGCATTCTTAATCTGCGCCCCTTCACCTATAACGACGCTTTCCATAATGACAGAGTCCTGGATCACACTGTTCCGTTTAGCCACGACCTGCGAAGACAAAACGGAACGCTCAACTCTCGCCCCTTCGATCACACAACCAGGAGAAATAATGGAATCCAGCACCATGCCGGTAACGCAATGGTCCTGCTCACAGACCGTTTTCATCAGGACTGGCGGATAATGAGAATAATGCGTACGCAACGGCCAGGTTTTATCATAAAGGTCAAACGCCGGCGACGGTCGCACCAGGTCCATATTGGCCTGATAATAGGCGTCACGCGTCCCGATATCGCGCCAATAGTTGGACTGCTGACCGAAATCATACGCCAAAACTTTTTTTGTGCTTTTAACCATCTTGGGAATGATATTTTTGCCAAAATCATGATCAGACCGCACATCCACAGAATCACGCTCGAGTTCAGCAACCAGGACTTTACGGTTAAAAAGGTAGATCCCCATTGAGGCATAAACCTTATCAGGTTCGTTAGGAAGGGTTTTAGGGGCCTGAGGCTTCTCCTGAAAACCAGTAACAAAATTTTCCTTATCAACCTCTACAATACCAAAATGCGGCGCCTCTTCTTTAGGCATCTTTATACAAGCGACGGTCACATCAGCCTGATTAACGACATGATTCTCGATCATTTTCTGATAATCCATTTTATATAAATGATCGCCAGCCAGGATCAAGATAAGTTCCGGAGAATAATCGCCGATCGCGTACAGATTCTGGAAAATGGCATCCGCCGTTCCTTTATACCAATCTTCTCCCAGGCGCTGTTGAGCAGGAATAACATCAATGAATTCACCCAGCTGGGAGGAAACCACATCCCAACCCGAAAGGATATGCCGTTGCAGCGAGAAAGACTTATATTGAATCAATACAAAAATCCGGCGCAGGCCGGAATTAATACAATTAGAAAGGGTAAAATCAATAATACGATAAATACCCCCAAACGGAACGGCCGGCTTGGCCCGGTCGCGCGTTAACGGATTAAGTCGCTCACCTTTACCACCCGCTAAAATAAACGTTAATACCTGTTTAGACATATTTATTTCTTCCCCACATTAGACTGGATCGCGTTCAGCAGGACTTCTACCCGCTCCTTATATTCAGCCTTCTCTTTCTTTCCTGACAAGATTGGTTTTAATATATCATATCCCTCGGCATATTGCTTGTTTTTCACCAAGGCTTTGGCCAAAATATACCTGGCTTCCGTATTTTTCGGGTCAATATCCATCGCCACCCGGGCCTGCTCAACCGCCTTCGCCGGATTATTCAATTCCATATAAGCAAAGGCCAGTCCCTTGCGGGCATCCAGATTGCCGTTGTCATAAGCACAGGCCAGACGATAATATTCAAAAGCCTTAAGATGCTGGCCGCTCTTAGCCGCAACATCTCCCAATATTTTAAAGGCTTCATCATAGTTTGGCAGCACCCTGATCGCCGCTTCAGCCTCCAACCGGGCCGGCTCCCAATAACCCATATCATACAAAGCTTGAGCACGGCGCAAATACCGGTAAGGGACCACCTTGGCAGGCCCCAGAGTCTGAAGATTAAGCTCTTTTGGTTTCCATGACGCGAAATCCAGCGCAAATTTCCCGATCCAGGCTTGATTGGCAGGAACTTCCTTGAGAAAGATGATCGCATCATAATCGAAATAAACTGGCTTCCACTCCGGCTTGGCCGCAAACATCTTAAGCACTTTATCCGGTGCAGTCGCTGCTGACGTATTAATAAACGCCCCGGTCAGATGATAACGCTGGACGATATCTTCAAATGTCTTACTGTCCCCGTCATTCCAGATCTTCTGATATTCCTTGAAAAAAGCGGCTCCTCGCAATTCCGTGCGACCATCCATATAGACCATAACATTGGGATACGCCCGGCCGATCAAATACGCACCGGAATTGAAATCATTGAAGAAATTACCCTTGATCTTGTTATCAACCAGAAATTGTACGGCCTGCCCCGGAAAATTCCGCTGAGAGATCCCCAGGAACTCGCTTTTGCGCTGATACTTATCAAAATCATAATACCCGTTCGTCGCGATCCCGTTGCCATAATCAATCAATTTCAGCGTGATCAAAATAGTGATCACGCTGCCAGTAACAAAAAAGAATTGCTGGCCACGAAAGCGCAGGGGGACAACATCTTTAAACCGCACCTCGGCCAGGTTATAGCCGATCACCAGGAAGGCGGTAAACGCAAAATACGTCAAATTCCTGACAGCCCCCAGAGAGAACAGCAGAAAAACAACCCAAAGCATTAACGCACTGATATCGATCTTGCGGCGGTTGAAAATAAAGCTGATAAACGACAGCATGATCAAAGATTTGTAGGGCCACATGGAATCAACATCAAACAGTGTTTTCCAGGCCAAAGGCCGCTGAAGTTCCGTGATATGACTGAAGAAAATCCTGGAATCCCCGGACAGGCCCAGCAAGGTGCGCAAGGGATATAACACGCCTTCGAGACCCAGAGGATTAAAAAACATCGCCGCGATCAAAGCCCCGGCGATCAGCCAAAGGCGCTGATATTCATCATCAGTCAAACGGCCAACCAGCTTCCACTCATACGGCAGCGGCACTCCCCGTTTGATGATCTCGGCTGAAAGGCCGATCAACACAAAAATGATACCCCACAGCGAATAACCGTGCATGTTCGTCCATATCACCTGCAAGGCAAAGAGTACCCACACCGACCAGCGCCGATTAAGGTACATTGAGAGGATAAAAATATAAACGATAAAAAAGAAAAGGCTAAAAATGTCAGGGCGGATCGTAAAACGAGTCTGATAAACCTGCAGAACAAGAAAAAGAATTGGGACGTAAAGCAGCTGACGATCTTTATTATACACCAGGACCAACATGATCAGGAACGTCAGCAAAACAACCCCGACCTGCATATAAATAAGCCCGTCTATCCCCCATCCTTGACGAACCAGGTAGACCAGCACCTGGAACAGCCACTCATGATTTACCCAGGGCTTGCCAAAGAATGAGGCCGAAAGGACATCGAAAGAAGGAACAAAGCCATGCTGAACGATGTACTCGCCCATTTTCAAATGCAGCCAGAGGTCAAGATCCTTGATCTCAAGTGTCGCCGAGAACGCGACCAGGCCGAACAAGGCGCCCAATGCGATCAACCCAAACGCCCAGTTAAGTTTTCTAAAGAATTCAATGCTCATGTTTATCCCTGCTATCCATTGTGCTTATATTCTACAATCTTCCCGGCATGCATGACAGCGATTTTAGTATTATCCTACTCCCTAAAATTTGCTGATGCACAATACAAAAGCCCGCGCCGGGGCTTGGCAGCCTGGCGCGGGCTTAAGGTTTTCTGGTAATATCATATTACACAGACGACGGTGCTGACGTTGCAGCCTCACTGAATAACGGCACAGTGGCCGCCGGTTGAATATTCAAGATCACCGGCACCAACCCGTCAATGCGGATATTATCCAAATTTTGCTGACTGACCGGCAACGGCACCCCCGCGCCGTCGCGCTTGATCTGCATATCCAAATTCGATTGGGCGAAGTCGATACCACCTTTTAGACCAGCTTCAACCTCAGGCTTCGTTGCGAAATCCGCATCTTTTGTTCCCTCCCTATGCGTAATTTCATTTTGTAATGCACGCACCATCTTGTCCGCTATCTCTTGTCTCTCCGATCCTTCCACTCTTCCCATAATCTGACCAGCCTTTAATATCATGACCTCACCCTTTAAAGCTTCCAATGATAACTTCTTTACAGCATCAAAAAAATCGTCGTCTTCTTGTCCTTCAAGATTATTCGCAAATCTTGGATTAAACAACTCATCAAATGCCATACGCTTCAACTCATCAAAATCAGAGCGTTTTAAATCAGAATCAATCGCCTTGTTTAATCTCCCCTCCATGGTGTGATCATACTGAAGATCAATACCATCCATTTTCTTCACCCTGGACAAAGCCTCCCTTAGAGATTGATGGTCTGGCTCATCAAAATCACTCATTAATATTGTCCATCTTACACCATCATAATACTCTTTCATCACTTGGCTATTTATGTACTTGTCATAATCATCGGCTTTTATGCCACCATGCCAAAACATATTGTTTTCTACCTGAGAATAGATACCCACCGCATTCTCCAGACTTTTAACATTCTCCTCATTGTTAAAACCAAAACCTACATTTTCCCTGGTTCTAGTTAAAACTTGTTGTAACTTGCCCCTGATTTCAGAAATTATGCCACGCTCCGCAGCTTGAACAAGAAACTTTTGATATTGTAATTGAGCATTCAAGGCTTTCGTTTCAGCATATGTAAACGCCCAGTTACGTTTAATTTGCTTGGCTTTCTCATTCGCAACTTCACCTGCAGGTAACTCGGATATTTGATGATCTGTCACATAACGAACCTTGAATAGCGCGCGCAAGGATTCCCTGCTCGGCTCGACATTACCAAGTTCCGTTGGTTTATCTTTAGCGAGCGCAATCCGGGACTCGGTGTTTTGTTGCTTTTTCTTTGTAATAGCGTCATTCTTGTTCGTCAAGTCACTAATCGTTGCCGCAATAGGCGCGAGCACTTGGGGCGGCAAAACCTCGGAAACAACCTTATTTGTTTGCGTCAAGACTTCCTCTTGCGCCGCAGGGAAACTGCCATTGGTCACCACCGGCACATTCCCCTCCAAATGCCCCTGTAAATTGGTCAACACTGGCGAAACAGCGTTGTTAGATCCATCCGCCAAAATAAGTCTACCATCCAGCGGAGTTTGCACAGATGCGATAACAGGCATATTTGTAGCCGCAGCTGCCATAGGCGCCAGAAAGGGACTTGGGGCAGCACTAATGGCGGTTGCTCGATTGATGGCTCCTGGTAAAACTTCGGTCGATGCTGTTCTTTGCTGATCCTCCCTAACAATGGCAATCACCAGCGCCACCATAATAACCGAGATCAACTCGACTGACGCCCCCTTATTCAAGAAGCGATTTACATTTGCCCGCAGCGTGGCAATCTTACTCGGTAATCCACTCCATGGCTTCATAAACGTATACGCCTTTATTTTTCCTTTGAAGTCCTTCCACCAAGACGTCGAAGTCGTGACCGGAACCAAAGAGGGGCTTAACATGTTTTGCGTATTGCTCACAAAAACAGGCCTGACCGATGCCCCACCATACGGCCCGGCACCTAGCGACATCAATACCACGACACTCTTGGCGATTTTAATAACTTTATCAGAAAACCCTTTTGCCCGCCCCACTCGTTCAACTCCAATGATCGCGTCTTTCCAAACTTCCCTGTCTTTTGCGCTGACCACCTTCACCTCAACGGGTTCAAACTGATCATTATTCCCAAGAATTTCGATCCTTTGCGCGATCAATTCCACAGCGGCAATCGTTTTCTTCCTACGATCGCTCTCCATTACCAACGCCTTAAAACGACGAGCCAGATCGCTGGCGAACTGACTGCTGACTTGCAATGACATTTCTGAAGGAACTTGATAATTCATTACCCCGCCAACAGCATCAGCCAATTGCTCGGCCGTTAAGCCCTGATTGCCCTGTACGCTCATCAACGCAGCTAACAAAAAGGAAATAAGAGTCGATTCTTTCTCGATATCACCGCCCCATTTCCCAAGCCCGGCACAAATCATGACAAACTCATACAATTTCAACTGTAGTGCCACCTGAAAAGAAGGCTCCACAGTAGTATTCCGACTCGCCATATACACCACAAGAACAGTAGCGCACTGGCGAAGCACATCCTCCGACGCACCGTTAAAAGCGGCGAACAAACTCGACAATTCTTTCACAAAATCAGGCTTGGAATTTAATTTATCCAACACCTCTATGTTTAACACCGTCTTTTTATCAGGAGCAGTAACCGACTCCACCAGCATCGACGAATCTACCTTATGCGAAGCCAGCAACTCCGAAATCATCATCCCCAGCGCCATTAGCGCCAACTTCTCGCGCTGATGAATTTCCACGGCTGAGTGCGCTCTCTCAGAAACGTAATTAATTAATTCCTGCATATTGCCTTCAGGAATTTGATTAATAACCACCTCATCGTAGGGGAACATTGCTAATAATTGCGCCCTTCTTCCCTTAAATGACATACGAGTCGAACTCGGATAATCTAACGATAAAGGAAGCTTTGGCAGGCCCCATGATGGCACTTCCGATGCATCTGACTGAGCCTGATCTGAAGTAAAATCTTTTGCCTTATCCGGATTAAAATTTGGCACCGCTTTCAGACTGCCATCCGCTTCAACCCGGAACCATTGGCCTTTCTCCTTCCTGAATTTCACCGTCTTTCCTGTTTTCTTATCAACCTGGTCAACACCGATCAATTCCTGTACCATCTGCGATTGAATGACCGCTCCATGCTGCCATTCTGCTTGATTGTCCCCATAAACAGCAGGCTCTGGCGTATCATTTTGCACATCACCAGTCTGCAACCGATGCCAAACCAGTCCGACCAACAAAGCGCTCGAAATAATCAAAACACCTCGTTTTTTCATTGCCGCCGCGTAAGACCTCAACTGTCCGGCAAGCCCCGGCTTTTCGACGATTGTTCTGGATTCAAAAATAATCGCGCCATTGGGAAGCCGTTCCTGAAGGGTTTGAAGAGGCACATGCCCCGTCCTCATTCCCGTATCCTCAACAACCGCCGTCACCACATCCGTTTCTGAGACCATTGGGGCGATCTCTTCTTTCGCTTTCTCTGAATTATCTTCCACCTTCATAATCTTTTGAGACGGATTACTGAACCCTCCGGAGAAATACTTCCTCGGAATTACTTCTTTCGTATAGCGGTCAACGTCTTCCTTGATCATGTTGAATACGCCCTTTTTGAAGGCATCCACATACTGACCGTAAATTTCCTGATTCGTCTTCGGGTCTTGGTCAACGCCATTAACCTTGCTTTTGTCAGCATACAGCTTGCCGAGAATAGATTCTTTCAATGCCCGCTTGTACCACGTTGCCAACAACATCCCGCTGTAAACCTGACGCAGGGGCGCAAAGCTCTTGCCTTCGTTGACTTCCTTCTCAATAGCGGGAATGATGACATCCTTCATCACCTTGGATGAAATATCCGCAATTTCTTTGTTTTCCGCTGGAGCATCGCTGGCGATGTTATTGCTGGTTGCCAGATAATCCTTTTCCGTCAACACCTTCAAATGGCTCTCCAACACATAGACCGTGTTATTCTTCTCAAACACCACCGCCTTGTCCGGCATAATCCATACCTTGTTAAATGTGTCGGTCGGAATATCCGTGGTGCCAAAACGTTTGTAGGCTTCCTCATATACGCCATCCCAGAACTTCTTGCCCAGCGTGCTACCGGGATCCGTCAGAGAAGACGAAAGTTGTTTCAAAAGATAGTCCTGCGCCAAAAGGTCACGACCCATTTCAGTCAGACCAAAATTATCAGGAACAATCCTGTCTTTTTCGTAAGGACTCAAGTTCACCCATTGGTCAGTGTCGGGAATAGCCAAAGCGGCGAGAAAATACTTAATCAATTTTGTGTACTCTTCCTGTTTTTGATTCGCCGAAAAATTAACATCGCCTTTCTGAACAAGAAAATCAAATTTGAACGGGTCATTGGGGTGGATAGACATCCCCCAAAGATGAACGGGCGTGAATGACGTGGTGAGTGAAACCATCGACCCCGGCTGGGGCATCCACGGTATCGCTGATGCCAGAGCCGCAGGCATGACCGTGGTCATGAAAAACGGCAACAACAATAAACCGGCAATGACCTTCTTTATTTTGTCCATATTCCCTCCGTTATTAACAAAACCCACCTTATCGCACATCCTAAGTGGAAGTATACATGGGGGGGGGGAGATTCAAGAGGGGCCGGCCAAAAACAGGAAAACGGTTTCTCGCTCGTCGAAAGGATAAAAGAATAGTTCAAAAATAGTGAGGGATTCGGGTAATTGTCGTTGAGATTCG
>PEAR01000217.1 GCA_002753745.1 Candidatus Omnitrophota bacterium
CAATGATCAATGCCATGGATATGAAGCCCTCAAAAAGTAACGGTCAAATAAATAACCCTTTTAACCGCACATCAGTATCGAACAGCGCTGCCAGCGCCTGCGGGCGGCCGGGCTCGGATAAAATAGTGTAAAAATCATTCTTGATCGCCGGCGCCATCTCAAATGCCTGCAGCCACTCTGCCTTAATGAACGGGTCCTGCCGAATGGCCTGCCAGAAGCCGGTCGTGTCAAACAGGGCCGCAATCCGCTCAGTGCCGCGCCCCTGGAGCTGACTGACCATGTAGGTGGCAACGCCCACCTGCAAACCATGCAAACGCGGTTTCCTGCCGATCAGGTCCAGCGCATGCGAGATCAAATGCTCGCTGCCGCTCGCCGGGCGCGACGAACCGCAAATCCCCATGGCGATGCCGTTAAGCATGAGCGCGGTCGCCAGCAATCTCATCCCCTCCAGATCGCGCTCGGGCCTGGCCATCAATTGGAATACCGTCGCGTCCGACAACAGCGCCGCGAAATCGTCGACCTGCGTCCCATTGATCCGAAACGCCAGTTTCCAGTCATATACCGAAGAAATCTTCGCTACGGAATCGCCCACGCCCGCGAGCCACAGGATGAGCGGGGCATTCAAACAAACCTGCGTATCCACGACCACGCCATACGGCATGGCCGAAGGGAACGACCGGCGCTTGCCCTTAAGCTCCAGACTCGACTGCGGACTGCAAAAGCCATCATTGGAAAGCGACGTCGGCACCGCGATATACGGGATCCGCGCCAGA
This sequence comes from Candidatus Omnitrophota bacterium, assembly GCA_002753745.1. Classification (GTDB taxonomy): domain Bacteria; phylum Omnitrophota; class Gorgyraeia; order Zapsychrales; family Fredricksoniimonadaceae. Next base: position 774 of record PEAR01000217.1, read on the forward strand.
AACGAGACATACTTGGCCACGTCGAGCGCCTTGCCGCCGCCAATACCAATGATCGCCTTGGCTTTCGAGGGGAAGGACATGAATATTTCCTGCGCATGCTCAAAACTTGACGAGACAACCTCAACACGGCCCACGACGCCGATCTTCTCGGCGGTCAAGGCCTGGTCCAGGCGGCCAACAAGCGCGCGGTCGAGATCCTGATTGTAAAACAAAACGACATTATCAAAACGGCTGCGCCCCGCATACACGCCCAGGCGGTCGAGCGCGCCGGGCTTGATGCGGACCAGGGTAGGGATATCAATCGAGGTATTTCTCATGACAAAGGACCTTCTTTCAATAAATGTTCTGCCACGTCCGACCAGCGTTCAAAAGCAATAAAGGGTTCATTAATTTCATGAAGTTTTTTCGCCAGCCACGCCTTGGCAAAACGGCGTTTTGGGTCCACCAGTAAAGCCGGCGCCAGGTCGGGCCGGCCGTCGCCGGCAAACGCCACACGTTCATATCTGTTGAGCGCATCGCGCACGACAGCCACCTTGTTGACGCCCAGCTCCGGCGACAGAAAAGGTGACGGCTCCGGCAGGCGCATCAACAGACCCTTATCCGGAAAATATTCGCCCGGATTGGAATAGACCGCCATGGTCACCTTCTTTTCCGCCAGCAAGCGACGAATGTACCAGTCGCAGCCAGCGGAAGCGACCGCCACGTCCCAGCCCTGTGCCTTCAACCGGCTGACAGCGTCCGTGATCCGAGGCTCGATCTCCATGCGGCGGATAATGTCAAGCAGGGCCTCTTCCGGCGCACGGATCCCGGCAAAGATCAGGCGCAGGGCTTCAAAATGGGTAAGCGCACCCGATTCATACTGATGCCAATACCCGCCCGATATATCCGGAAACTGCTGACACACCAAATCATAGAAATCAAACTTCGTAATCGTCCCGTCAAAGTCCGAGACCAGCATGCTCTTGTTCTGAGGAATAGATTCATTTTTCATAGAGGCCATCTTACCAAAGATACAGGCGGGCGTAAAAGAGTTTCGCAGGGAAAGGGGGAAGCGCCCCCTGCCCCGCTGGATAAATTATAACGAGGTGATGCTGGCAAATATCGGCAGGTCGCCGGCCGGTGTTATGTCGATAATGTTCGGGATAAGGCCGGACATGGTCATCATCGCCGGGTCCTGGCGGGCCAGCGGCAAAGGCATTCCGGCGCCGTCGCGGTTGATCGTCATGGCAAGAAGACTGTCATTAAGATCGATCCCGCCTTTCGCCGCCTCCGTTATCGCCGAGGGATTGGTATCTTGCTGAACATGACGCGGAGCAACAGTCAGGTCGACCTGCAGGGCGTCCAGCGCCGCGAGCTGGGCATGATTTGACGACCGCCCGGCGCGATAAGTAACAACAAACTGCATGGGCAGGCTCGGCGCGAACAACGGGGTCACCTGGTCTTCAATCAGGACCGGAAAGGCGGACGCCGGACGTTCATTCTTGATGATCATGTTCACACTCGACGAGGTCCACGCATATTGCCCTGAACGGAGCATTTTATCCTTCAGCGACGGAACCACCAGGTCGCGCCACCGGTCATCCGAACGTTCGCCGACGTCGGCAATAAATGCCCTCGCTTTAGGCTTTATAATGCGCTTGACCTCGCGCAACAGCTTTTGTTTATCCAGAATATACGGCATCACCTGGGACGGCACGATAACCATATCGAAATGACGGTCCCCGAACGGCAGCGCAACACCCTCGACGTCATATACCTTCTGGATCCGGTCGTATTCTTCTACAAAAGACTCAATAGCCTCCAAACGCGGAAGCTCAGCTCCCTGGGACTCAGCCGCCAGGCCTTTCAAATAGTCCTTCGGATTTACCCGAATCTTCTCCCGATTTAACACCGCCACATCCAGGGCCAGACCAAGTTGCCGATACGCCCATTCTTTCATTCCTCTGACGACTTCCCCGGCCCCGGCACCAACCAGCATCACGCTCATTGTTTTTGTATCCGGATGCTCCTCAGCCCAGACCGAAATGGTTTTTTTAATCTCGCCATCAAAGATACTGTCTTCATAAGAAAAAGACCGAAGAACATTTTCCAAACGATCATAAGGATTACCCGCACTGCCTGATGTTTTTAATGCAGACAGCATTTCTGTCACCAGCCGCAAACCTTGATAAAACACGTCTCCGGCGTCATTCCATTCGCCTTTAGCAGAGAGCCATCTTAACCACACACCCAGCGACTGATACCTGGACTGGAAATTTAATAAATGGGCATAACAAGCGCCGGCATCGGCCTGTGTCGACTGAATATCGCCAAGCATTTGCTCCAGCATCTGAACATATGGCGCCCACGTCAACTGACGAACACT
>PEAR01000218.1 GCA_002753745.1 Candidatus Omnitrophota bacterium
CGGGGTTTACGGAAACGCTCAGTATGGTTTAGATTTTCAAACGGTCCTTGCCGGTCAAACTGTTTGTGTAAATATTTAGCGGGCTGAGAGGATCGGAAGCAGGCGTGGAGCGTCATCGCCCTGGCGATGGGCCAAGAATGTTGTGCGCAGGAATTCGTTAACATTTTGTTTCTGCAGGGTCAGCGTTTGAATAAGCGACATGTGCGTGGCGTGCGCCTCGGCTGCACGAGAGGAACGGTTGCCGAACGAACGGTTGCGATAGATTACATTGGGACGGATCATCCGTTCGGCAAGATTGTTGTGCCACGGTACTGTTGGATCCTGCAGGAACGTAAACATATCCAGCCAGAATTTCGAGAACCGCTTGGATAATCTTTTCAAATTTTTATTTTCGTAGGGATAAGTCATAAAGTCGAACAGCCATTGTTTGATCTCAACAACTCGCCGCAGATAGACAGCCGTATTCATTTAAGAATGTCGTTCTTGAAGTCTTAAAGCATCGTTGATCAGACGCTTGATTCTCTTGTAATTGTTCTGATACTCTTCGGAGTTGTCTCGTTTCGCACAGTCGTGGAACTCCCGCAATAAGTGCACCAGACACTTTTGCTTTCGGTAAGGCAGATTGAAATATACTCCGTAAAAATCCGTGATCAGGACGCCTTTAAACGCATCGGTTAGAACTCCGCGCACAACCTTTCGTCCACGGCTGCGATCAACCGTATAATATGCCAACCGCTCGTTGACGAAGGCCCAGACCCAGCTCTTTTCGCCGTCCAGGCGCCAGCCCGTCTCATCCGCGTGTACCTGGGGGCTGCCACGAATGGCAGCTAAAAGAACTTTCTTCTCGACGCCAAGCCATCGGCTGACCCGAACCAAAGCCTGCGATAACCCGCCGGCACTGACTTTGAGCCCGGCCATATCCTCGAATAACTCGGCAATCTTTTCATACGGCAGGCAATGGTAATACTTCAAGATCACGGCTTGAATGAGAACGGTGGCTCCAAGATACCCGTGCGGAACCTGCTGGGGATGATACGGCGCGGTGATAACTTTCTGACAACACGGGCAGTAGTATCGATGGCGAAGGTATTTCCGGACGTGAACTCTGGCGGGAATGATGTCTTCTTGTACATGCTCCAAGACTTCGACTGATTTGCCTAACGGATGACGACAATCAGGACATTCGCAAAGGCTTTGCTCAAGAATTTCATCGATGTGATCGGGAACCAGGCGGGTCATGCCAACATGCCCAAACTTTTGCCCGGGGCGCTTCTTGCGCTTTTTGACCGTGTTGGGCTTGGCAAACTTTTCGTTGCGTTTTTGCTGCTCTTCTTTGATCTTCTCGCGCAGCTCGTTATTCTCCCGATCCAAATTAAGGATGATCTCTATCAATTCTTCTTTTGTTCTTTCTGTCAGCATTATTCCGTCGACCATGATCGTATTATCCGACGAGAATGCAGTCTTTTCAAAGAATATTTTGACTTTTTAGCGTCTTGATTTAAATGATTATCGACGGAGATTGTCGCTGCTTACGACGGGCCGACATAAAGTCGGCCGCTATGCAATAATTCTCTCAATCCGCTAAATATTTACGAACACCCTATGCCAGTAATACAAAAAGACACGCGCATTGACTTAAGAATTGAAAATTCCCAGAAGGATTTTCTGGTCTATGCCGCCACCCTCAAAAGCATGAAGCTTTCCGCCTTTGTCTTAAGCAGCGCTATCAAGGAAGCCGAAGACCTGGTGGCCAGTAAGACAGAATTTGCACTCCCTGAAGGCCAGTGGAAAGCCTTTAGCGCTGCTTTGGACCGCCCTGCACGCGATAACCCTAAACTTAGAAAGCTTTTCAAGGCTGCCGATATCTTCCATGGATAAGCTTAAATCACCCATCCTTCTTGACCGGCACCATGATACCGATGACTTTGATTGCGGGGCTGAACCTTTAAATGGCTATCTTAAGAACTTTGCACTCACCAACAACCAGAACGGATCTGCCAGGACCTATGTCACCCTCAGAACCAGCAAGGTTGCCGGTTACTATACCCTGACGCCAGGTTCAGTCATTAAAGCCACAACACCCCATCGTGTCGGCAAAGGGCTAGAGGCCCACCCCGTCCCCGTTATCATCATTGCTCGTCTAGCCGTAGATGAGATTGTTTCAAAATACACCAATCAGATGAATCTTATTTTTTAGCGTGCATTTTTCTCTCCGGAGGCCTTTATATCCCCGCATTCCCGCTGAATTTCTTGGGATTTTCCGTCCGCGGGCAGACGGATCCCTCGCGGGGCTTACGCCCCGATCAAAAGCGGCGGCGCGTTGATGGCCACCAACCGTTTCACGTTAAAGACGAGCGACTCCAGGAATGCCTGCAGTTGCACCTTCTTGATCCCGCGATACCTCGCCCGAGGATCATCTTTTGAAAAGACATTTTCAAATGGCGCCCGGATCTTCGTTAGCCAGCGGTCCTTGTCCTTGTTTTTGATCTTCATGTTATTCTTCACAATCGCCCAGCTGTGGCAGTTGTTCGCCTTCATCGTCCGTTGCGCCTCGGCCAAACAATACGCCTTGTCGCCCGAGACCGCGCCGCCGTCGGGACAAATGAACTTCAACCCCGCCTGTTCCGATACGTTCGCCGGCGTCACCGCCACTTTCTTGATCAGACCTGATCCCATGTCCACGCTCACGTGCTTCTTATACCCGAACCAGAATTTGTCTTTCCCCTTGCAACCAAAGCGCGCGTCCTTGTCCGCGCTGTAATTTTCGACGTTGCTGTTGTTGAGCGCGGAAGCTCCGTCGGCCAAAGCCTTGTCGCGTTCCGCCCACGTCGTCTCTTTGGCCTTCACCGCCGTTGCGTCCACAAACGTGAACACGTTGCGCACGATCTTTTGATCTTCAGCCTTGGCCACCAGCAACCGGAATATCTTGCCGATCTTCTGCGCACCCAAAACCTCCCGCATCCGGCCGAAATACGTGTGGTCCGGCGTCTCCTCGTCGAATTGAAACCCGCAAAACCACCGCAGCGCTATATCGTAGCGAAGACGCTCTTCCATCTGCCGATCAGATAAATCGTAATAAAATTGCAAAAACAGACACTTGAGCCCGACGTCCAGGCCGTATCCGCGCCGGCCCAG
>PEAR01000027.1 GCA_002753745.1 Candidatus Omnitrophota bacterium
ACCCGTTGGGTGAACTTAGAATTTGTTCTCGCAAACACATTCTACGTCGGAGGCTTTCTTTTTTATTCTCTTTTTTAATCTTTTAATTCGGGGCTAGGGTTTTAAGAGAGGTATCCTTCGATCGGACTTAAACCAAGAATTTTCATTTTATTTATTTGGCAAGATAAAAAGCGGGGGTTATAATTCCAGTTTAGTTTAAATAAGAAAATTTGATCATTCACTAATGTGTCTCTCCGAGGCGCGACAACTTGTTCTGACTTTCTTCTGGAATGCGTTAAATGCTGTTTAATTCGTTACAATTCCTGATTTTTTTCCCTTCAGTCGTTTTTCTTTACTACATTCTTCCTCACCGGTTTCGCTGGATGCTGCTTTTTCTGGCCAGTTGCATTTTTTATATGGCTTTTATCCCGCAATATATCCTTATCCTGTTCGGTTTGATCCTGATCGACCATAACGCTGCGATTTGTATCGAGCGCAGTGCATGCGGGGACAGGAAACGATTTTTGTGGTTGAGTATTGCTGCAACATGTGCCGCTTTGTTGGTGTTTAAATACTTTAATTTCTTTCTGGTGAATGTGGAGGTTTGCGCGCGATTACTGCATATTAGCTATGCTATTCCGGCTATTAAGATTATTCTGCCGATCGGGTTGTCTTTTCATACGTTCCAGAGTTTAAGTTATGTGATCGAGGTGTACAGGGGAACCCGGAAAGCCGAGAGGCATCTGGGGATCTATTCACTGTATGTCATGTTTTTCCCTCAGCTTGTGGCGGGTCCTATTGAACGCCCGGGCGGACTTCTTGTACAGCTCAGGAAAGAGCATTTCTTTGATCACGAAAGACTGAAAGACGGGCTTAAGTTAATGCTGTGGGGGTTTTTCAAGAAAATGGTGATCTCCGATCGCCTGGCGATCCTGGTTAACGCGGTCTATGCGGACCCGCATGCTGCTCTACCGGTTGGCCATTGATCGTGGCAACGGTGTTTTTTACCGTTGAGATCTATTGTGATTTTTCGGGTTACACCGATATTGCGATCGGCGCTGCATCGGTCATGGGCATCGACCTTATGCTGAATTTTTGCCGCCCGTACCTGGCAGATTCTCTTGTGCGATTTTGGCAGAGGTGGCATATTTCGTTATCAACGTGGTTTCGAGATTATCTTTATATCCCGCTTGGCGGTGGGTGCGTTTGCCCGGCAGAAGGGCGTGCCGATCGTCCTTGTTTATTGCCCGGAGTATGTTGAGGCGAAAACATTCTTCTGGCATCATGACGAAATCGTGGCATATTACCAGCGGATCAGCCGGGAGAATGGTGTGGTCTTCCTGGATTACAGCAGTTTACCCATGACATTGTCTAAAGAATGGTTTTACAATTCTCAGCATCTTAATCGAAGCGGCGCCAGGGAGTTTTCCTCGATCTTCGGTTGGGATATCAGGGGTTTGTTATCGTCGAAGGAATGATCCTGCGGGCAAGCCCTGCTGGTTAATGAAGTGCTCTATTGTTAAATTGAGGAGAATAGTCATCAAAATACTTCTTATTGATACTCCATCGACGATGGCGTCAAGGAAGGATGTCCCTCGTATCAGCGTCCCTTATGGGCCGCTGTATCTGGCGTCCAGCCTTCGTCGTTCAGGATTTTTACCGGTCATTTATGATTCGAAAATCAGTGATGTTAGAGCCATTCATGCCTGGAAGTCCGTGCATTATTGCGGGGATTCCCTTGATCAGATCTCGGCACGCATTGGTATTGAAATGCCGGATTTCATCGCCATTACAAATATTTTAAGCAAGGATACAGGAATAGCTCTCGAGATTGCCCGGAGGGCGAAAGCGGTGTGTCCTAAAACGGTAGTGGCGATCGGTGGGTCTCATGCGACTGCCTCTCCTGAAGATATTCTGGCCTGCCCGGAAGTAGATATCGCGGCAATTGGCGAGGGTGAACAGACCATCGTAGAGCTTGCACAGCGGATCGAGGCTGGGGAAACATTCCGGGACGTGAAGGGGATCGCTTTCAGGAATGATATCGGAGCCATCGTTGTTAATCCTCAGCGGATTCCCGCCAATGAGCTTCCGCCATTTCCTGATTACAGTCTTGTCGACCTGGAACGTTATTTTCAGATAACGGCCCAGGGTTTCGGCGCCCGGCCTTTTGTGATCGGTAAAAGGACCTTGTCGGTTTTTTCAAGCCGGGGCTGCCCGTTCCGTTGTTTCTTCTGCGGTGCGCATGCGATCGTTGGGCGGAAGTTTCGGACTTATCCCGCCGATATTGTTTTGCAGCATATACGCGACATGGTTGAACGTTACGGCATTGATTCCGTGGATTTTGAGGATGATAATGTGAGCGGTGACCGGCGCCGCTTTGAAGCTATCGTTGATGGTTTGGCTGATTTTCACCCGCGCTTGGCATGGGCAACCCCGAACGGCGCACGTGCAGATACTCTTACTGACCGAGCGCTGCTGCAGAAGATGAAGGCGAGCGGTCTTCAATATTTAACCATGGGCGTTGAATCCGGGGATCAGCAGTTTCTTTCCAAGACTATTAAAAAGGCTCTTGATTTGGGAGTGGTCGTTGAGTTGGCAAAACTTTTCCGGCAAGTCGGGATCCCTTTGAATGCATTTTTCATTGTCGGATTTCCGGATGAGACGCTGGAGCAGATCAATAATACCCTGTCTTTTGCGCATATGCTCCACCGCCGTCACGCTGTTTATCCTTTTATCAGTTTTGCCATTCCCCTTAAAGGCACCGATATGTATCGAATTTGCGTTGATAAAGGGTACTTGACCGATGCGATAACCCCGGAGTTATTGACCCACAGTGCCAGTTATAAGGGGCGAGGGCTGATCTTGACGCGGGATTTCACGCCGGAGCAGGTCAGCGTTCTTTTACGAAAGTTTAATCGCGATGTTTTTATTGATGAGCTGAAAAATATGGCATTCAATCCTGTGCTGGCGTTGACTCGCGTTCGTTCCATTCTTCGCTCCTTACCGCGGGCATGGAGATACTTTTTTAGTTGAGCGATATGAGAGAGAAAGATTAATTTAGATATTTCAGACGGCATTCAAAAAATGTGTTATATCTGCAGCCGGTTTTGTAGCTTCTTGGAGAGATGTCTGAGTGGTTGAAGGAGATGGTCTCGAAATGCAGATTTACTTCCGTAATACCAGGGTAGTTTATGAAAAACAAACATATTGGCAGTAATTTTGATGACTTCTTGAAACAGAAAGGCCTTTTAGAAGCGACTAGCGCGGCAGCGATCAAAAAGGTTATTGCTTTTCAAGTTCAACAACTCATGGGAGAAAAGCACTTGACCAAAAAAGCCATGACCGAGCGGATGCGAATCAAGATCCGGATTCATTTGGATCGACTGCTTGATCCGAATAATGTGTCGGTTACATTGCTGACCCTGGAGCGGACTGCCCAGGCTTTGGGAAAGCGGCTTGAAGTGCAGTTTGTGTAATTTTTTGTTACAAATCTGCAACACTGGCCTTATTAATTAAGTTTCTTTGTGTTTCTTTTACTTTCCCGCCGAGAAGATACCGTTTTCTCATTTTTGTCCTCCAGGCCTTTAAACTAGCCTATTTATATTGCATAATTGTTTAGGTGTATCGGGTGGTCGGACTTTTGTGTTAGAGAGGATAACAGGGATGCGGAAAGTCGTTGCGATCATAACGCTGATATGTTTTCTGGTGACCGGGCTTGGGTCTCCTGCGGCCCTGGCCCAAGGTGTTCTTTTACCGGAGCCGGGGAAAATGGTGGCGCTTTCACCGTCATTCAAACCTGCTTATCTTTGGGGGATGTTTGTTCATTCAAATGACCTATTTAAGTTTGATTTTCTGATTCAACGAGGTGATGCAGGTCTAACAGATGCCCAAAAGCATGAAGAGTATACTAAGTTGATTAAATATTTTCTTGCTGCATTGGCTATCCCCGACACTGACCAATGGGTGAACCTTTCACCATACGAAAAAGACCGCATTATTCCTGATAGTTTTGGCTTGACCGAAATGGGACGTGACCTTTTGGCGCAGGACTACCTTCTCAAGCAGTTGGCCTCTTCTTTGACGGATCCGAATAGTGGCTTGGGTAAGAAATTTTGGGATGGTGTTTATGCGGAAGCTTATAAACGTTTTGGCACTACGGATGTTTTGACTGAAACATTCAATAAGGTTTGGATTCTGCCGGATAAAGCCATAATTTTCGAGAGGAATAATACGGTGCATGTTTTGGAAAGCCATTTAAAGGTAATGACCGAAGTAGATTATTTGGCAATATCGAAGAATGCAATATCAACCAACCCAGGGGTGAAAAATAAAGCATCTCAGGAAAATCATGTTACAGCAAACCCCGTCCAGGACGTAACGCAGCAGGTGATGCGCGAGGTTATCATTCCCGCCATTGAGAGGGAAGTTAACACAGGCAAGGGATTTGCACAACTTCGTCAAATTTACAGCGGCATGATTTTGGCAACATGGTACAAGCGAACGCTAAAGGAATCCATTCTTGGAAAATTATATGCGGATCAGGGTAAGGTTAGGGGTATTGACCAGGATCCCAGAATGAATCAGATTATTTATGATCAATATGTGCAGGCATTCAAAAAAGGCGTTTTTAACATGATCAAGGAAGACGTAGATCATTATACACAGGAAGTAATTCCAAGGAGGTATTTCTCCGGTGGGATGCGTGGTTGTGGTGATATGAAGTTCACTGTAGCTTCGCCAGTTGAAGATGCATCAGCTGCACAGAGAGTTAAGTCTGAAATAGATGTTGCTGCTGTCGATTTTAAACCGGTTGGCCCAAAGGCGTTGTTTAGTGTTGCGTCGAACGGCAATGAGATAGTTGTGAGAGGTCGGGACGGGATGCTTGTTCAAGGGCTTTATCGTTCGGCGATAAAGGAAATGTTTCGAATGACAGTTGCGGAGTATGCACGAGTGACTCACCAACACCGTTGGATAGACCAGGCATTGTTTGCCGGTGAATTGATTGCTACGCCGCAAACTTTTGAATTGGGGCGTGCCATGCTCGAGGATAGCTATCAACATGGACTTTTTCTTGGCATCGGGGTGGACGCAGACGGAAAGCCTGACGACTGGCGTTTCAATGTGGTTTACGCGGTGATTGATCAGATGAGTTCGCATCCTGACCTAAGGCGGCGTGCCTTTGAGCTTATTGCTGACCCGGGAACGTACGGCTTAAAATCCAATGAGTATGATAATAAAACACCTGCTGATGAGTACGTTCAAAGATCTCCCATTGCATCGATAACTGGATCCATTAGTTCGCCCAGGTCGGATGACTCCTTTGTAAAGAGAATGGTCATGGGCGTGTTTGGGTTGGTTCGAGAGGGATCTGATTGGCCGGGGCCTGCTAAGTTTCAATTACATTTAAAATCTGTTAAAGCGGTTACCGCTGACCCGAAGGTTTTAAGGCAAATGAATACATTGGTAGAGGTTCTCTTGCGCAATGTCGGAAATAGAGATCCTGAATTAAGAGATAAACTGGTTCATTTTCGAGTAGGATTGGGCCTTCGAGAGCAAAATGCTGCCAAGCAGCAAGAGTCGGATTACAGCGTTCCGGGTGAAGTCATTTATCTTAGTCGCCAAGATGTACAATTCACACGGCTTATCCAATTGGCGTATTCTGCTAGCTCCGTTGAAGAACAAGGAGATGCGTTGATGATAATTGTGAGAAAGTACCTTGAGGCAGGGCAGTCTCAAGAAGCGTACGATTTATTTAAGAAGATAAAGCGAATTTCCGGGGTCGTTTATGGAGATGTTCTTGTTGATTTGGGTATTTTTGCTGGGTCTATGACATTGGTTATGAATCATCTTGAAGAAATTACTTCGCCAGACAAATTGGTTTATCATCAGGAAAGAGTTGCTGCGGGGCTGGTTGAGCGTGGCAAGAAGAATGAGGCGCGTGATTTTTACAGAAAAGTTCTGAGAAATCTTCCTGTTGATAAAAGATCAAGGATCAGCTACCTTTTGGATCTTGTAAAGGGGGAAAGATTAACAGGAATGAAGTTTGATGAAACGTCTTCGGAATCTGTTTTAGATATTAGTTATAATCAAGTGAAGACTGAATTGCAGATGTCGGAAGGTAGTTATGCCGGAACTGGGGTTGACGATTTTCTTTTGCGATGTGCTGAGAGTGTTGTTTTTGAGTTGGCGGTTATGGGGCGGTATTCAGATGCTGAAGAGCTTGTTGCATTAGTGGACGCTCATTTTGTTAAAGTTTATGGTCCTGAGCGTCGCCGGAATATATGGAGGGCCGAGTGGAAACGTAAAGCGTATATACAAATTGCCATGGCTGCTAAAGAAAGAAAGGATTTAGATAAATTTGAACATTATTTGAGTTTAACAGGCAGTAGTCGCCAGTCAGTATTATTCAGAATCGCTCAGAATTTTATGCAAGAAGGGAATCATGAAGGCGCGCTGGCTATTTATGCTCGCATCGCTGATTCTGCGGTTGGTAAAAATAATGTAGCCTCGAACTTGGGGAAAGCTTATTTTGAGGTCGGGAAGATTATATTGGAAAAGAAAGGGGATATTCAGGCAGTCGCAAGAGCGTTTGTTATGTCAGCTGAGCATGGTGGATTAGATAGATTTATGTTAGAAACGATTGTTCAAATGGTTAGAAAAAATCAAGGCCTGGTTTCTTTTTTCCCTGAGATTATAAAGAATGCGGTAAAGAGTGGGCCAGTCAGAGATTACGAGTGGTATAGGGTAATTTTAAGTGCGCTAAGGGAGTTTTTTCCACAGGAAGTTTCCGTTAGTGAACAAGAGGTCGACGAAATGTTTGCGCAAGCCGAACTGACTAGTTTCAAGCCTTTTAAAGACCAGGGAAAGGCAAGTAAGGCTGATCTTGAGAGGGCGAAAGGAGGTATTGACTTCGCGCAGTCGTATTTAGATATGCAGATCAAGCGAGACGGAGCAGGAGTTCTGCTGCCAATGAGCCAGCAGAACCTTGATAATATTCATATTAACGGACTGGAGCCAGTCATTCTTGATATCAGACCGGCGGCTAGTGTTTCAACTTTAATGCAATAATTTTACTAGTTTAAAAGAACTGCAAGTGTTTTAAAACAGCAGAGGCGTCTGAAGGCAAGATCCCCCTTTTTGCTAATTTCCACCCGGCCCTCATTGGTTGATTGACGTGCTTAACGACGAGTATATTAAACGAGTCTTTGACGCGGAAAGAAATTATCGATAAATATAAAGGTCGATCTTTATGCTAAAAGTTTGAATTTATGCGCGAGTCTCGAAATCAGATGATTCCCAAGACCCGGAGGATCAGATAGGGTCTCTTCGCAGTTTTGCCGCCAGCATGGGGGCGTTGTTGTTGAAGAGTATATTGACCGTATTAGGGTCGTAAAGGTGATCTACAGATTACACACTAGACTGAGCAAATTGTTGACGTCGGCCCAGGGCGAGGGTAGCATATCGGCATGAAAGACTTTATTCGTAAAGATCTGTATGACGGCCTTTGGCGCAATCTTCAGGGGGCACCCAATCTGATTCAAGCTGTTTGTCGGATCGCGACAGGTTGGCAAAACAACGTTACCCTTGCAGATTTTTAATCGTTGGAGCGGGGTTAAGGTTTTTGAGTGCACATATTCACCCGATTCACCTTCGTCTGACTGGATCCGTGTTCAGTGGTTTTAATGATTTCTTATCGCCTGGGATCGCAGGAATCCGATAGCAGAAGATGAATCGGGCTGAAGAGTTCTTGGCGGACCCCGGAATTGTCTTAAAAAGAATTCTGCTTGTGTTTAGACAAGCCCTGTAGTATCTTTTGATGCGCATTTGGTTTTTAATTATATGAAGTTTTTGACGGCGTCAGCAGTCGTTAAAAGACGCAATTTTGGCACTAAGGCCAAATTATATAGATTTTTGGAGAGATGTCTGAGTGGTTGAAGGAGACGGTCTCGAAAACCGTTATAGCGGGTAACTGCTATCCAGGGTTCGAATCCCTGTCTCTCCGTTTTATTTTACTGTGAACCCTGTCGACGAAGGCGAACCTGAATTTGTTCTTGAGTAGTCGTTGACGGTGAACCTGATATGGGGTCTTTTATGAAAGATGAGAGACAGTTAGTTGGACTAAATCAGGGGAAATTTGATCAAATACGCCACACAAATGAATTTGGCCAAGATTGTTGGTCAGCCCGCCAGTTATCCCAAATCCTAGGTTATTTTGAATATCGAAATTTTTTACCTGTTTTAGAGAAAGCCAAAGTTGCCTGTCAAAATAGCAAACAAGTTGTGTCGGACCATTTCGTGGATATCAACGAAATGGTTCCCATCGGCTCTGGCGCAGAGCGTGGCGTCAAGGATGTGTATCTTTCTCGGTATGCGTGTTACCTGATTGTTCAAAATGCGGATCCTTCAAAGCCTATCGTCGCAATTGGGCAAACCTATTTTGCTGTCCAGACCCGTAAGCAGGAATTAATTGAGGGTAGACAGTATAACAAATTGAAGACTGAGGAAGAAAAACGGCTTTTTCTTCGCGGAGAATTAAAGACGCACAACATTCATTTGGCTTCAGCGGCTAAAGACGCTGGGGTGATTAAGCCATTGGAGTATGCTATCTTTCAGGATCACGGGTATCGCGGGCTTTACGGAGGTCTTGGGCAGACGGGTATTCATCAGCGTAAAGGGTTGAAAAAGAGCCAAAAGATCCTTGATCATATGGGCAGTACTGAACTTGCGGCGAATTTGTTCCGAGCCACTCAGACGGAAGATAAGCTCCGACGAGATAAGATTAAGGGTAAGGATCTGGCCAATAAGACGCACTACGCGATCGGTCAGAAAGTTCGCCAGACGATCAAGGAGATCGGTGGCATTATGCCGGAAGATTTGCCGACGCCTGAAAGCATTAAAAAGATCGAGAATAAACGCAAGAAGCAGGTTCTAAAGGGTAAATCTCAGGCTTGAGTTGGTGGGGACTCGAACTGTTGGAGGAGTTTAAATGGGTAACGATTCACTGAAAGCGTTCAAAGACGTTTCGAGAAGGTGTTTCCAGTTTTTGATTGATGAGTTACATTTCATTGAACGCCCCCTCCAGAAGGATTTGTATAATCAATATATTGAATGGAGAAATGACGAAATATCTTGAAGTTTTTTCTCGTTGGGATGGTATCTGTCAGAAAATGGGCTATAAATAAATTTTGTGTATTACTTTTTCAGTAAAAGCATTCGTTTGCTAATTGATGGGTTCGCCCAAAGATAGTGGCCAACCGGTTCTTCGTTTGCGGTAAAGTTTCACAAGTAACACGTTATCAATGGTTTGGAAGATTCTCCTGGCGTCAACGACTACCCGTTTTATTTAACATAATGTTTTGGAGGATTCGAACGGGAGCCTCGCTGGATGCGACGAATAGGAGCATCCTATAGGCGGGGCGGATGGCCGACCCGAAAGGAGCGAAAGCGACTGGAGGGCGCTCGAATCCCTGTCTCTCCGTTTTTTTTATTTGAAGCCTTCCGTCTCCTGCTGGAAGGCATTTTAGATGGCAAGCGTTACTTATGAAAAACAAGATAATCCCTGTTAAGAAAAAGTCCGACATCCCTAAGGAGTACCGTAACAATCCTATCGGTTTATTGCTGGAATATCACAATTTGGATCGGCCTTTTGAGTGCTATTCCCAGGCCAGGCTTTTGATCGGTATGTGCATGGATAACCGCAAGCATTTGCATATGCCGGACAATTTTGCGTTCATCATCCGCTCCGGTGGGGCCAATCTGCGTTATAGTGAATTCAAGGTTTCCTACGCTATCGCTGTCGGCGATGTTCGTCACATCGCTTTGATTGGTCATAATCACTGCGGCATGGTTAATTTGATCGCCAGGAAAGAACAGTTTATTAACGGCTTGGTCAATCGGGCCGGTTGGCGTAAAGAAGCGGCGGAGGAGCATTTTATGAATCTGGCGCTGATGCATGAAATTGGCAATGAAGTTGACTTTATCATGAGTGAAACGACCCGACTTCGCAAGAGATACCCTAAGATCAAGGTTGCGCCTCTTTATTACCGCGTTGAAGAGAATTTGTTGTCTTGTATATGCTAGGTAATGATTCCGCCTGAATTCCGGTTTAAAATCAATTGCGCCGGAGAGTCCTTGATACTATAATCAAGCCACTTTATGGATCAAAAAACAATTCATCGTATTGTTCGTCTGGCTCTCAAGGAAGATACCGGTTCCGGTGATATCACAACAAACAACCTGGTGCCTGCCGATTTAAGGGTTGAGGCTGTTATTGTGGCCCGTGAACCCCTGGTAATCTGCGGTCTGGATCTGGCAGAGAAGGCGCTGCTTTCTTTGGACAAGGATATGTGCATCGTGAGGGCTCTTCAGGAAGGAGCTGTGGTTAAAGCCGGTGCCGAGATCGTTGTTATCCGGGGCAAAGCGCGGGCGGTCCTGACCGCGGAGAGGATCGTTCTGAATTTATTGGGACGTCTATCGGGCATAGCCACGTTCACGAGAGCATTTACCGATGCGGTCCGTGGTACGAAGGCAGTTATTCTTGACACGCGCAAGACCACGCCAGGGTTGCGTACGCTGGAACGATATGCTGTGCGAACCGGGTGCGGAAAGAATCACCGCTTCGATCTCAGCGAGATGGTCTTGGTGAAAGATAATCATCGCGTATTATCCGGCATGCATGGTTCATTGGCCGATATGGTCGGGCACTTGCGCCGCCGGACGAAAAAGCCGATCGAAGTTGAAGTGGATACCCTTGAGGAGTTGGCGGATGTCCTTGATAATCCGCCGGAAATGATCCTTCTGGATAATATGAGTATTTCCCAGTTGCGAAGCGCGGTCAAGCGGGTTGCCTCAATGCCGGCTGGACGCCGTCCTTTGCTTGAAGCTTCTGGCGGGATTAATTTAAAGAATGTTTGTGCGGTAGCTAAGACCGGTGTTGATCGCATTTCGATAGGGGCATTGACCCATTCAGCAAGGTGCATGGATGTGTCGATGGAGGTCAGGAAGATCATTGATGATTAGAATTTTAATTTCTTTTATTATTATGCTTTGTTGTGTATTGCCGACTGCTTTTGCGCAAACGGCAATGCCCGATGACAATTATCCCATTTTTGACGATAAATTATTGATTGAAGGGTATGCCGGCAAGCTGTCGTCGACTTCCAAAGATGTTGTTTTGGCGATGATCAATGATGATTCTCTGGTGCCCTACCGTAAAGCTGCGGCGATCCGTGTCTATCGTACCAGGTTCGCATCACAAACGGTGACGCGGGAACTCAGTATTGTTGAAAAGATCCTATTGCGTCAACTTGAGCGTGCGTCTTCGGTTTATGTTCAGGTCGAGCTGATGCATACCTTGGTGATCCTCGATCGCTATAGATATTTTGATGCGATGGTCCCGGCGCTTATTCAAAAAATGGATCATTATGATATGGCTGCCAGCGAGATGGCATATACCAGTATCGTTCATATTAATGATGCAGGTAGTCAGCGGGCGCGGGAGGCCAGGATAGAATTCAATACATTGAGAAAAATCTTCTTTTTGACCCGAAAAAAACTTGAGGGCGCTGATCTGACCGATATCCGTCTAAAAGCCAAGCTTGATTTATTGCGCTGGTCGATTAAGGTGCTTGGGACTGATGAATTGAAGAATCTTCCTAAAGAAGTTATTTCATTGATGTAAGAAGACTGCAGGCAGGCGAGAAATATTGTGTCGCGCTTGACCCGTTTTTTAAATGTGTATATAGTAAAAGATAAATATGTATCTTCATTTTCGAACAACATTTTATCTTCTTATAGCGTCTGCGATGCTGACCGGTTGCAGTGTCTGCCGTATTGATTCTCAGGATACGACTTCAGATTACTACCCTCCGAAAAAGTCGTCACAGGAAGTCATGTATCAGCCTAAGATCGATCACCCGAATGAGATTATCGGGACAGTGATCATTTCTGTAGATAATGGGACTACTTATGATGATGTTATTTTAAAAATGAAGAATGAGGCGGCTTTACTCGGCGGAGACGCGATCACCGGGATAGTCAGTTCACCTGAAGGGATTATCCGTACAAGGTATACGGGAAAAGTGGCGGTTCTTAAATAACTATGCTCATTATATTCGCTGTTTTTATTCTGATCGGCCTATGTGTATTCGGTGTTGTCTTTATCAAAGAGTTTAAGAGCGGCGCCTTTGATGCGGATGACGGCGATTCTGCCAATGACGGCGCCACTTTAAAGAGATCTTTTGATAGTGGTGTTCATTTACGGGATGTGAAGCATATTTCGTCGGATCAGACAGGTAGAACATTATCTGCTGAACCGATCTCTGGCGGGATTCTTGGTGAAAGATGCCAAAAGCTGGAACAACTGCTGGAGGAAAAGAGCCGGACCCTTCTGCAGATGGAAAAGGATCTGGAGAACGAGCGATCACATCGTTCTGAGTTTGAGAGCCTCAAAGAAGTTTTTCAGCGGCAGATCGAAGACCTCAAAGCTCAGAACAGGAAGTTGAAAGAGAATGCATCAAAGGCTTTTCCGGAAAATTCCGGGGCTGTGTCGGATCTTACTGCGTTGAATAAGCCCGCAGCAATATCACCGGCGCCAGCCGAGAAGTTTGACCAGTTCTTTAATGGAAATAAAGCTGAGAATTCGTCACTTTCATTGCATGACGTTTTTGAGAGTCGGAATAATAAATCATAAAGAAAGGGCTTGTTATGCGTTACTTAGGGATAGTTTTTTTATCACTTTTCATCGTGGCGATGCTGACGGGGATCAGTCGGGCGCAGTTATTAAACAAAGAGGGGGGTTCTGTGAAAGAAAATGTTGTTTTTGAAACAAATCAGGGCGAGATCGAATTTTCGTTGTTTGATGATGCGGCTCCCAAGACGTGCGAAAACTTTCGCGGTCTGGTCAAGAAGGGGTATTATAACGGGATCATTTTTCATCGGGTCATCCAAAACTTCATGATCCAGGGTGGCGACCCTACGGGGACCGGCCGTGGTGGCGAGAGCATTTGGGGAGCTCCGTTTAAAGATGAATTTAGTGCTGAGCTCAAGTTTACTCGTCCTGGAATCCTGGCGATGGCTAATGCCGGCCCCAATACGAACGGTAGTCAGTTCTTTATTACGACGGCTGCAACGCAATGGCTGAACGGTAAGCATACGATTTTTGGAGAAGTGGTGCGCGGGTTGGATGTGATGCACAAGATCGAGACAACACAGACCGGACCGGGTGATCGGCCTGTGCAAGAACAGAAGATTATTAAGGCTTATTTCAAAAAGATCGAATGATTTATTTTTAGCAGCGCATAAAAAAGCCCCGGAAGTTTTCGGGGCTTTTTTATGTTCAGGACAGGTCAAGGGCGAACGCATTAAGACGTTCGATGGCCGAATCCAGATCTTCGATTTTCATCAGGTCGCTGCGCAGCCGGCTGATGTTCGGCATGCCGTTGAGGTATCCGGCGTAATGTTTGCGGAACGCCACGACCGGTTTTCGGCAGGTTTTAACCTGACAGGAGAGTTTCAGGTGTTCGATACAGACAGCCAGTTTGTCTTTAAAGGTGGCGGGGGCAAGCAGTTCACCGGTAGCCATAAAATGTTTGGCCTGCTGAAAGATCCAGGGGTTGGCAACAGAGCCTCGTCCGATCATAACCCCGTCACAACCGGTTTCGAACATTGTTTTAACATCTTGAGGAGTAATGATATCTCCGTTGCCGATCAGGGGGATCGAGATTGATTTTTTAACCTTTTCCAGCCAGCTCCATTCGGCAAAGCCTCGATGGGCCTGGGATCGAGTGCGGCAGTGAAGGGTAAGCATCTGGGCGCCGCAGTCCTCGATCATTTTGGCGACATCCATGATGACGATAGAGTTGTCATCCCAGCCAAGGCGGGTTTTAACCGTCACGGGAAGTTTGGTGCCGCTGACTGTTGCCCGAACGACAGCCTCAAAGAGTTTAAGGTCTTTAAGCAGTCCGGCGCCCTCGAGACGGGCAACATGATTTTTTACCCAGCATCCGCAGTTAATGTCGATAAAGTCGGGATTGAGTTGTTCGGCGATCGCGGCAGCTTCTTTGAGTGCCTCCGGCCTTGATCCGAACAGCTGGATGCCGACAGGACGTTCTTCATCGAGGACTTCGATCTTTTTTAATGCTTTTGGGATATGACGGATCAGCGCTTCTGCGGCGGTAAATTCGGTCACCGTGATATCGCAGCCAAGACGTTTACAGATCAAGCGGAAAGCCAGATCAGTAATGTCTTCCATGGGGGCCAGGACCAGCGGCCGGATGAGAGTGTGGGTTCCTATTTTCATAGCCAAGGATTATCTCAAAATCAGGCATAAATGCAATGATCTAAATAACGGAAAAGTTTGCTTGATGCCGGGTGTTCAGTTAATATAGACAAACTTATGATCAGGATTTCATTTTTTACATTAGGTTGTCGTTTAAATCAGTCGGAGACTGTTCTTCTGGAAGGTGTTTTCAGGGATAACGGGTTTAAGGTCGTTTCATTTTCTGAGCCGGCTGATGTGGCCGTGATCAATTCCTGTACGGTTACGGCAGCCGCGGATAGTGACGCCCGTTCAGCGGTCAACAGGGCGGTGCGTTTGAATGGACAGGTCCGGGTGGCCGTGATCGGTTGTCAGGCACAGGTGCAGAAAAAAAAGATCCTGGTTTGGCCGAATGTCAGCTGGGTCGTTGGCACAGCGCAAAAGATGCAGCTGATGACGCTGATCCGGCAAGATCTTGCCGGTCCAAAACGGGCCAGGGCATATGTAGCTCCCATAAGGCGGAGCTCATTTGTCCTTCCGTTCAGCAAGAGCAGCGCGGCCGCGGATGCGGCACGGGTTAGGGCGAATATCAAGATACAGGACGGCTGTGATAATTATTGTGCGTATTGCGAGATTCCCTATGCTCGAGGGAGATCCCGTTCCCGGGTATTTAAGGATGTTCTACTTCAGGCTGGGGAGCTTGCAGCGGAAGGGTATAAAGAAATTGTTATTACCGGCGTTAATGTTGGTGATTTTGCTGATGATGGGAAAACCCTGGTTGATGTCATTAAGGGGATCGAGCATTTGCCCGGGGTCGAACGGATCCGGATCTCCTCGATTGAGCATACAAAATTACCGTTGGCATTAATTAAATTGATGCGACCGCCGCACAAGCTGTGCCGATTTCTGCATCTTCCGATCCAGAGCGGATGCGACCGAATTCTCAAGCGTATGGGACGTGATTATACGGGAGCTCAGATGGAGAGCCTGGTGAGAAAACTGCAGGAGAACGTTCCCCAGATCATGATCGGGACGGATATTATCGTCGGTTTCCCCGGCGAGACTGAAGCTGATTTTAATGAAACAGTCGATTTTCTTAGCCGCGTCCCGTTTCATTATTTTCATGTGTTTAGCTATTCTCATCGTGAACGGGCCCGTAGCCGGGTATTTAAAGGTGTTGTGCCGGACGGGGTGATTGCCAAACGCAGTAAAGTGTTGCGGGAACTTAGCCGGGCCAAGCGTGCCGCTTTTTTGAGCACCCTTATTGGTACCACACAAAATGTTCTTTTTGAACAGAAAAAAGATGATCATTGGATTGGACACACCGATAATTATGTTACAATTAAAATGAAACTTCAGGGAGAGCTTAAGAATGTGATGTTACCGGTGCTGTTGAGCCGTGTTGACGCTGAAGCTGTTATTGCGACCCCCATAGAAGGTTTTACTCATGATGGATCCGGTTCAAAAGATCAAAGATCATGTCGTGGCGCTTAACAAGATCGGCTGTGATGATGAGTCAGGTCTGGATCGTTTTATTGCGGACGTTAAAGGAACGATTAAAGAAGTTTTTCATGAACACAGTCATTATATGACATTTTTGGGGGCTATTAACCTGCGTCCGGTTTCTGTTCATTGTCCGTCGGAAGATTCGGTTCGTTCCTGGGGCCTGGGAAGAAAACAATTGCGTGATTTGCTCCTGGTGATGTTGGGCGACCCGTTGGTTAGTCATGAGGATGCTGTGGGGAAAGACGAGATCATTAATCTCGAACCGCTCTTTGAGCTTAAAGAAGCTGAACGGATCGTGTCTAGTTACATGCATCGTAATGTCGACCCTGGCTGCCTGGCGCGGATTAGGATCGATTTACGGGATGTCAATATCCTTGATAAAAGGGTTGAACAGTATCTTGTCTCTAACGGTAATGTGAAGTCTCTCCGGGTATTACTATTATCCGGCACCGATGATGCTCTTGATGATGAGGTGCTTGACTGCTTAGACGGCATGGATGCGGAAGTGGTACGCATCACCTATCCACATTTAGGCGGATCCCTTCAGGAACAACTTAGCGGGTGTGGAAATGTGGATTTCGCGGTAGTGACTCTTGCCGGGGACTGCCGAACAGTATATTCGGAGTCAGGAAAAGAGCTGGATGTCATATCATCTTCACCGTCGACTTGTTTTGCCTTGGGTTATCTGGTAAGCTATCTTGGACGCAGTCGTGTGTTTGCTCTTTATCGGGATGAACCCAGGTATCAACGCCCGACGCATTTTTATGAAGTTTTATATATGCCGGTTGACAAGGGCCATATGTGGCGCCGGGAGTTCTCGTTGAGATTTCATCAGCATAGGATCTAAATACATGGATAAGCGCGGCTTGACATTAGTTGAAATCATGGTTGTTGTGATGGTAATCGGGGTGTTGATGACGATCGCGTTACCTGGTGTTCTCAGGGCGCGCGTTACGGCCAATGAAACAGCGGCCCAGGCTACCCTTAAGCTGATCAGTAATGCGCTTGAAACATATTCGGTTGCTACAGGCACGTACCCAGTTACTACGACGGCTCTTTTGACCGCATCGCCTCCATATTTGACAAAAGATTATTTTACGGGCGTCGATAACGGGTATGTATACACGGCGACGACTTTAAGCGGCTATGTGTACTCTATTGAAGCCGCTCCGCAATCAGCAAACCTCGGCCGTTCAACGTATACGATTTCTACCGGGTCGGTGTTGGCGACTGCCAATTAATCAATTGCCTTCCGTTTTATTCCTCGTTATAATCTATAGCTTTTTTACGTTTATTAACCTGACCTGTATTGCAGAAAGTTGATTTTTGTGAAAAAATATTTCTTGCTTCTCATCCTTGGCATGGCAGCCTTTTTTGTTTTTCAGACATTTTCCTATGCCGGGGTGATCTCTTCGATGCCGCCATTCACGGACAAGGACCGGGTCCTTATTCTTGCGCCTCACCCCGATGACGAAGCCATTGCAACTGCCGGTGTCATTCAACAGGCATTGAAAGCCGGAGCTCAAGTCAAAACGGTGTTCATGACCAACGGTGAGAACAATGAACTCGCATTTATCGTCTATAAAAAACGTCCGGTTCTTCGTCCTAAAGAGCTGTTGGCAATGGGGGAATTGCGGTTCTCCGAAAGTCTTGCCGCGATGAGCGTTTTAGGGATGAAACCGGACCAGTCTATCGTTCTCGGATATCCTGATTTTGGGACCATGGATATCTTTACTGAATTCTGGGGTCCGGTAAAGAAACCTTTTCGCAGCATGCTGTCTCGCCAGCGGTATGTGCCTTACAAAGAATCCAGGTCCAAAGGCGCTCCTTACGTCGGAGAAAGTATTTTAAATGATATAAAAGCTGTTATTAATGAATATCGGCCTACCAGAATTTTTGTTTCTCATCCTGCTGATACCAACCGGGATCATCGAGCTTTGTACCTGTATTTGACGGTGGCCTTATGGGATCTGGAGGGGCAGATTGATCCGCCGATGGTTTTTCCGTATATCGTTCATGTGGTGGGCTGGCCCAAGCCGAGGGGTTTTGTGCCCACTCAGTCATTGACGGTTCCGCCTGAACTTGTAAATGGAGATATTGAGTGGGTCTCGGATCCACTTTCAGATACTGAAGTTCAGCGTAAACATGACGCAATCACCAAATATGTATCGCAAGTTCGCTATGCGCCAAGTTACCTGGTGACCTTTGCTCGCAGGAATGAGCTGTTCGGTGATTATCCGGCAATACCGATCGTTCATCAGATGACCTCTGAGCCCGTATGGCAGGCGGTTGGCGCCGGCGAACAGGGGTTGTCGTCCAAGCTTACAGGAAAGCCGGAACAGATCGCCTCACTTTCCTACGCTCGACAGGGAAACAATCTTCTTGTCCGGATTATTTTCAAGAGGATCATCGATAAAGAAATGGGTGTTTCTGTTTTCTTGATGGGGTATCGTCATGATGTTTCATTTGCAGAAATGCCCAAGCTTAATCTGATTGCCGGGATCGCCGGCTTTTACATTAAGGATAAAAAGAAGAATATATCGACTAAAGATGTACAGTTTGTTTCAAAAGACCGTGAATTGTTTTTTAGTCTGCCTTTATCCATGCTGGGGCTTCCTGAGCGCGTATTAAGCACGGCTAAAACATCACTTTATGACCTGACCCTGGATGAGACCGCATGGCGAGTACTATTGATCAAGTAAAGGATGTTTTAATACGCTCATATTCTTTCTCTGACAGGGAGTCAGTGAGAGCCATTTCCCTGGCTACTGCAATGACAGGAAAGCCGTCGTCAGACTTTTTTGACGGGAACGATATTTTGGCTGACGCGTTGACCGGATATTTTACGGATCATGAGCCGGTGTCCTGTTTTGTGGCTGTGGTCGGCGGTAAAGTTGTCGGGTATATCATCGGTTCTCTCGATACCCGGCAGATGGATCTTTGTTTTCTGAGAAAGTTATTATTTCCGTTAGCATGGAAAGTGATTGTCAGCGGCAGTTTATTTCGCTGGAAGAATCTTCGTTTTCTGTCCCAGGTGGTGAGGGCTGCATTTACCGGAAGACTTTGGGCGCCAGATTTCGCGAAGGAGTATCCGGCTACTTTACATATAAATTTATTGTCAGATGTTCGAGGGTCGGGCGTTGGAGGGATGTTGATGAAGCGCTTTTTGGACTATTTAAAGGTTCATCATGTCGCCGGTGTTCGGATGGCTACGATGTCGGTTATGGCCGGCCGTTTTTTTGAACGGGAGGGGTTTCAGCTGCTTTATCGCTCCAGGCGGCCCTATTTTCGCCACATTATTGGTTATGATGTCCCTTTGTTGATCTACGGGCAACGCTTTTCTTACGTCAATGGTTAAGGAAAAAGCCAGGGGCAGACAGCGCAAGTTTACACGTTCAGGGAATTTTAGCGTTTATATCCTTGAGTGCCGAGACGGCAGTTATTATGCCGGGCAAACGAATGATCTGGCCGCCCGCTTGAAGCTTCACCTTGCAGGAAAAGGATCCCGGTATGTGCGTTCCCGCCTTCCCTTCACGCTGGGGTTCGTTAAGACATATCGCTATTTCAAGCGGGCTTTTCATGAAGAGTTAAGGATCAAGGGCTTGAGCAGAAAAGAGAAGGAAAAACTGGTTAAGAATTTCTGTCAGACCAAGAGAACGATAAAAGGCGGTTATGGCAAAGAAAAACAGCTTTGATTGTTGCAGGGTCAAGCATCATTCCAGGGTTAGTTTAAAAGACTGGGATCCGGCGGATCACCGGGGATTTGAGGGGGATAAGAAGGATGCTGAACAGGAGCTTTTAAGCATCAATAAAGAATTGAATGAGATGCAGGAACTCCTTTATGCGGAGCATAAACACAGGATCCTGGTTGTTCTTCAGGGAATCGATGCTTCGGGTAAGGATGGCGTGGTTCGTCACGTTTTTGGCGGGCTCAATCCTCAAGGGGTTCGGGTTGTCAGTTTTAAGTCTCCGTCAACTAAAGAAATGGACCATGATTATTTGTGGCGTATTCATCAGGAGACGCCTGCGAAAGGGGAGATTGCTGTTTTTAACCGCAGCCATTATGAAGATGTGTTGATCGTGCGGGTTCATGAGATGGTGCCGAAATCTGTTTGGGAGAAACGCTACGATCATATCCGGGATTTTGAGCGGATGTTGACCGATGAAGGGACGATCGTTTTGAAATTCTTCTTGTGGATTGATCAAAAGGAGCAGCAGGAGCGATTACAGGCCCGGCTTAATGATCCTGATAAACGCTGGAAATTTCAGGTGTCTGACCTCGAGGAAAGGAAATTCTGGCCTGATTATGTGAAAGCGTATGAGGACATGCTGAGTCTCACAAGTACTGATGATGCTCCTTGGTATATTGTGCCGTCCAATAAGAAATGGTATCGCAACATGGTCGTTTCCAGGACTCTGTTAACCAAACTCAAAGAGCTGCATATGCAGTACCCTGATCCTAAAGATTTAAAAAATGTTAAAGTTCCTTCTTAAGGTTATTTATGTGGCAAAAGATCAAGGATTTCTTCCATAAGCTTCTAATATCAAATAATGAACCGGAGAGCATTGCGCTTGGTTTGGGGATCGGGGCATTTATTTGTGTTCTTCCGCTTTATGGATTTCATACCTTGCTGGTCGTTCTTTTCGCCTTAATGATCCCAAAGGCAAACAAGATCGCAATTTTTCTTGGCACCAATCTGTCTTTGCCGCCGACGCTGCCGTTTATTACCTGGGCCGGGTACGAGATCGGGCGTATTATTTTCCCGGGGAATGCCTATCCGCCTTTGGATCTTGAATTTTTCAGGCATTTTGACTGGAAGCGTTTCGGTGATTTTTATTATCCTCTGTTCTTCGGAAGTGTCATTCTCGGACTGCTCTGTGGAATGGTAACGTATGTGCTGGCGGTGAATATTATCCGATGGAAGCGGTATCGGAAACATTAAAGGGGTTATTGGGTCATGGTAAAAAAGATCGTCAAAAAGAAGACTTCCGTTAAGAAACGTCGTGATTCATGGCATTTGGATTTGGCGTATTCGCTAGGGAAAGCGGCCCAGAAGATTTCCACCAGGCTGGATACGGTTACATGTACACCAAAGAAACGGCCGGAAAAGAAAAGGTCACGGAAAGCGGGTAAAGCGGTTAGCGTGTTTAGCCCGTTACCTGAGGATGATCAAACGCCGCTGTCGCCGATCTTAAAAGAGATTAAGGCTATTGCTGATGTCAGCGGGTTAACCGCGGCCGTTGAAGAAATGAATCAGATCAGCCTGAAACATTCCAAGCACCCCGTTGTTGACCGTTTGATTGTCAGGATCAAGGGATTATCTGCGGCCGAACAGGAAGATCTTTCACGCAAGTTCATTGAGAAACTTAACTCAAATTTATATTTTAATAATGCGCTGCTCCAAGGGCCTTCACCGGTTAAACTGACCGAGGAGGATTGCGAGAAGATGTCCGCTGCTTTCATTGATTGTATATCATCGACCCTGGAAGATATCGGGATACCCGAGAATGAACGGATCATTTTTAAGAAACTTACCGGCGACATAGCAAGGCCCCTTAATGAACTGATCCAGTTCTATGTGCATCCCAAGACATTTGGTCAGAAAGTCAAAAGGCTCTGGCGGATGCAGCGGATCATTTTTCGCGTGATCAAGATTATGAGGATGAGCCAAGCCCTTCAAGGTCAAATGCCTCCAGCATTCACGGGGATGGCGCCTCAGTCTAAAAATATTTCTCCTAACTACTGGGCGAACAGTAACGCTGATAGATCCGGAGAGGGAACGGTCAATAGATCGTTACCCCCTTGAATGAGTGACATTTTCCAGTTGAGCAGTTTATCAAGGTCGACCGGCGGGATCATCAGCAAGCGTTGGTCCAGGTCGGGCTTCTTATCTTT
>PEAR01000219.1 GCA_002753745.1 Candidatus Omnitrophota bacterium
CCGCCGAAAACGCCAACGCCCTGGGATGAGCCGCCTGGGTTGCCACCACACTGTTGGCCACCGCGCCCAGTTCCCGGCAAATGCCGCCGATATCTTTATCCATGCCAACGCCAAGCAACAGCACTGCCTGACGGCCGGGAAAAAGCCGCTTGAACGTCCGGGCGCACGCTGCGGCCGATTCAACGGTATGCGCCGCATCAACGACCACCAGCGGACGGCTGTCAAATATCTCAAACCGTCCGGGCCAGCGCGCCCTGGTCAGCCCGGCGCGGACCGCCTCCTCGGTAAGGGCAAGCCCATACATCTCAAGGTCTTCAGCCATTGCCAGGGCCAGCGCCGCATTCTCCGCCTGATGCGCGCCGGCAAGCGGGACCAGCAAATCCCGATATTCCCGACGGCCCGTTACATTAAAACGAACCCCCTGCGTAGTTTCTTCCAGGATCTCAACCGGCATTTCCACACCGACAACCGTTGGCAAAATTCCAAAAGAGCGTGCCCGCGCTTTTAACACCGTCATGGCCTCCGGCGCTTGCGGCGCAAAAACCGCCTTCTGCGAAATCGATTTAATGATCGCCGCTTTCTCGGCCGCGATCTTACCGAGCGTTTCGCCAAGGATCGCCGTGTGTTCCAGGCCGATCGGGGTGATCCCGCAAACGCTGGTTTCAAAAACATTCGTCGCATCCAGCCGTCCGCCGAGCCCTGTTTCCAGCACCACCACCTTCACGTGCCGGGAAGCAAAATAAACAATCGCCAGCGCCGTGATCAACTCATAATAGGTAATCTCAATGCCCTGCGCGCGCACAGCATCAACAGCCTCTTTATGTGCGCTCACCAGCCGGTCAAATCCCTCTGAAGATATCATCCCTTCAAAAGGATCATCCGACACCACGCCCGGTTCCAGAACGCGGATACGCTCATGATACGTATACAAATGCGGCGATGTGTAAAGACCCACGCGATAACCGGAGGCGTGCAGGATGTTTGCCAGAAAAACCGACGTCGACCCCTTGCCCTTGGACCCGGCAATATGCGCGAACAACAGGCCCGACTCCGGATGCCCCAAGGCCTTCAACAGCGTCTCCATCCTCTCCACACCAAAAGACGAAACCCCGGCTTTATCCAGCCGGGGCTCCCAATTGACAAACGATGCTAAATAATCATCAACCTTAAAACTCATTTAATGCCTGAAATGCCGCACACCCGTCATCGCCATGGCAATGCCGCGCTTGTCGGCTTCCTTGATCACTTCTTCGTCGGCGATCGAGCCGCCGGTCTGAATAATGGATTTCACGCCCGCCTTGGCCGCAAAGGTCACGGTATCGGCTTTCGGCAGAAACGCATCCGACGCGAGGCACGCGCCCTTGGCCAGTTTCCCGGCACGAGCGATCGCCAGTTTCGCGCTGTCCACGCGCGACGTCTGCCCCATACCGATCCCGACGGTCTTAGTACCCTGGGTCAGCACGATCGCGTTCGATTTAACATACTTGACCACTTTCCAGCCGAACAATAACGACGCCACCTGCGTCTTGGTCAATTTCTTTTTCGTGACGACTTTAAGTTCATCAGCCGCAAGTTCCCGCGTATCCGCCCCCTGGACTAAAAGCCCGCCGGGAACTTTCTTGAAATCATAAGCGTCCTTCACGAAATCCTCGGCTGCCAGCTCCATCAGCCGCACATTCTTTTTCTGAGCCAAAAGCTCAAAAGCCGCCTTGTCAAAACCAGGAGCGATCACACATTCCATGAACCCGCTTTTGGCGATCGCTTCCGCGGTCTTCTGGTCGCAAATCCGGTTAAGCCCGATAATGCCGCCGAACGCCGACAACTTGTCGCAGGACCAGGCATTAACGTACGCTTTGGCCAAAACACTGTCCTGGGCCACGCCGCAGGGATTATTATGCTTGATCACCACCGCCGCCGGCTCCGCAAAAGAATACGCGATATCAACCGCCGAAGCCAGATCAAGGATATTATTGAACGAAAGCTCCTTGCCATGCAGCTGCTTCATCTTGGTCAAGGCCTTGACCGCGTCGGCATCGCGATAAAATGCCGCCGGCTGATGCGGGTTCTCGCCGTAACGAAGCTCCTGCATCTTGACGAAACTCAAACTCACCTGGGGCGGCATGACCGTAAAGGCGTCCGACGTAAACCGCTTGCCCAGAAACTGCGCAATCACACGGTCATAGGCGGCTGTCCGCTCAAAAACCTCGACGGCCAGATTGAACAAGAGGGCATCCGGCAAAATCCCGCTGTTTGTTTCCAGCTCCTTAAGGATATCCTTGTAACGCTCAGGATTACAGACCACCGCGACACTTTTATAATTCTTGGCGCCCGACCTTAACATGGACGGTCCGCCGATATCGATATTCTCGATGGCTTCGCTCAAATCCACATTCTTCTTGGCCGTGACTTTTTCAAATGGATAAAGGTTCACCACCACCATATCGATCAACCCGATCCCGTGCTCCTCGACCGTCTTCATGTGCTCGGGATTATCGCGCACCGCAAGCAGCCCTCCATGAACCTTGGGATGCAGCGTCTTCACTCGCCCGTCGAGCATCTCCGGAAAACCGGTATGCTCAGAGACATCCTTGACCGTAAAGCCGGCATCGCGCAGCATTTTCGCCGTCCCGCCGGTCGACAGGATCTCCACATTAAATTTCGCCAGGCCCTTAACCAGTTCCAACAGGCCGGTCTTGTCTGATACACTGATGAGCGCGCGCTTGACTTTGATCATAATCCCTGCCTGTTGTGGTTTAAAAAAACACCGGGCGGACATAATGTCCGCCCGGCTTAATGACAATTACCGCATCGTCGCGATCTTGCCGCCCTTCTTGCGCTTCTTTTCAGAAGGCTTGCAATAAAAACGACGATCCTTCAACTCAACGAGGAAACCCTCGCGCTGACAAAGCTTCTTAAAAGTCCGCAGAGCTTTCTCAAAGCTGTTACGATCAGACACTTTTACTTCGACCATAAAATTAATTCACCCGCCTCTCTCCTGGCGCGCAACATTAGCTGCAACGCCTGTTACACCGGCTAAAACCCGGTTTTAAAACCCTTAATTTGGCCGTTATCCTAACATGGGGTCAGCCA
>PEAR01000028.1 GCA_002753745.1 Candidatus Omnitrophota bacterium
GGTCAAGGGCGGTAGCGATATTATTACAGTTTTTACGACCCGGCCGGACACTATTTTCGGTGCGACTTATGTGACCCTGGCGCCGGAGCATCCGCTGGTCAAGAAATTATCCAAAGGGACGGCCCAGGAAGCGGCGGTGACGGCGTTCATTGAGAAGACGGCAAACACGTCGAAATCACTACGCATGTCCGGCGATCAACGCAAGGACGGCGTCTTTACGGGAGCGTTTGCGATCAATCCGGTGGATGGCCGCGAGGTGCCGATCTGGATTGGGGATTATGTTTTGATGGAATACGGCACCGGCGCCATCATGGCGGTGCCGACGCATGATCAGCGCGATTTTGAATTCGCCCGGGAACATCATTTGCCGATGATCCTTGTTATCGACGATCCGGTCAATCCCGGTGTTTTACCCGAGAAAATGCAGAAGGCTCATGAAGACGGCGGTGTGCTGGTTAATTCGCAACAGTTCAGCGGCCTGCCGAATGAAGAAGCTAAAAAGAAGATCGCTCTCTGGATGGAAGAGCAGAGGATGGGGAAGGTGTCGGTCCATTGGCGCCTGCGCGACTGGCTGATCTCCCGTCAACGCTATTGGGGCGCGCCGATCCCGATGATCTATTGTCCATCGTGCGGTATTGTGCCGGTGCCGGAGGCCCAGCTGCCGGTGATTTTACCTAAGGATGCGCCGATCACCGGCGAAGGCGGCAGTCCGCTGGCCAAGGTGAAGGAGTTCGTCGAGGTCAAGTGTCCCCGGTGCGGTAAAGATGCCCGCCGCGAAACAGATACCATGGCGACATTCTTTGATTCTTCCTGGTACTTCCTGCGTTATTGCGATGCGCATAATGACAAGCTTATCTTCGATAAGGCAAAAGCGGCGTACTGGATGCCGGTCGATCAATATATTGGCGGCATTGAACATGCGATTTTGCACTTACTGTATTCCCGTTTCTTCACCAAGTTCATTCGGGATCTCGGCCTGGTGGCTGTCGATGAACCATTTGACCGTTTGCTGACCCAGGGGATGGTGCTTAAAGACGGTGAAGTCATGTCCAAGTCCAAAGGCAATGTGGTAGATCCCGACGAAGTGATCGCGAAATTCGGCGCGGATACGTTGCGCCTGTTCATTTTATTCGCGGCACCGCCGGAAGATCAGCTGGAGTGGAATCCGGCCGGGCTGGAAGGCAACTGGCGCTTTATCAATCGTGTCTGGAACGCGGTGGAAACACGATATGTAAAGGATGTTCCGCCGGCGCAGGCGGTGTCGTTGGATGCTGGAGATAAGAAGCTGGAGCTGGAGCGCAACGCGGCGATCAAGAAAGTGACCGATAGCATGGAGGGCGGGTTTAAATTCAATACCGCCATTTCTGCCGTCATGGTGTTAATGAACGCTATCGATAAATATCAGGTCACTGCCGGAGTGAAGGCTGTTTTCCTGAATCAGGCGATCGAAACGGCTGTCTTGCTGTTAGCGCCTTTTATTCCACATGCCGCCGAGGAAATGTGGGTCATGATGGGCAGAAAGGATGTGTCGGTGGCGCATATTGCCTGGCCGTTGTTCAATGAGGCGGCGCTGGTGACCGATACGGTCAAGATTGCAGCTCAGGTCAATGGTAAGGTGCGCGGTGAGTTTGAAGTGCCCCGGGATGCCGATGAAGAGGTGCTGCGCCCGATCGTTTTGTCTGATGACGGTGTTTTGCGCCATGTCGCCGGTAAGGAAATAAAGAAGTTTATCGTCATTAAGAATAAACTTGTCAGCATTGTGGTTTGAAAGGAAATAGCCTATGGAAGATTTTCCAGGTCAGCCGGCACTTGAAGCATTGTTAACGACAGCCAGGGCGCAGAACATATCGGATATCCATTTGACATCCGGAGCGCCCATGATGACGCGTCGTTTCTGCCGCTTTCAGCAGGCCGGTCCGCAGGAATTGTCCCATGACCAGTTGACCCGTATTATTAAAAGGGGCGTTCCTCCCGAATTTCTCAAGCAGGCCATGGAGGTTGGTGACGTTGAGTATGTTCATGAGATCCCCGGTTCCGGGCGGTATCGCGTGACGATTATGCGCCATCGGATGGGGTGGAGTTTGACCGCGCGCATTATTGATTCCCGGATCAGGACCATGGATGCCGCGGGGATGCCGTCGGCTTGTGCGGGGTTAACCCGCTGGGCGCAGGGCCTGGTGATTGTGACCGGCCCATCCGGCAGCGGGAAAACAAGCACGCTGGCATCGATGGTCGAGATGATCAATCAGACCCGGGCGGACCACGTGATCACAATTGAAAAGCCGATCGAGGTGATCTTTAAATCCCGTAAATGTCAAATTTCGCAGCGTGAGGTGGGATACCATACGGCCTCCACTCAGGACGCTCTGCGCGCCGCCCTGCGCGAAGATCCGGATGTTATTGTTGTTAACGAATTGCGCGACCTTGAAACGTTCCGTCTGGCAGTGACGGCATCTGAAACCGGGCATCTGGTTTTTGCTACGATGAATTCAAGAGACTCAGCGCAGGCCTTGACGACATTGATCGGATCGTTTCCTTCTGATGAGCAGCCGTTGATCCGTGATATGGTGGCCCAATCTCTGCGTGGCGTTATTTCCCAGGTGTTGATTCCCCGGATGGATGGTAGCGGCGCAGTGCCGGCGTATGAGGTGATGCTGATCAATTCAGCGGTCGCGAATCTGATCAGGTATAACCGCACGCGCCAGCTGGGCAATGTGATCGGGATGGGTAAGGCGGAAGGGATGCTGCTGCTTGAGCATTCCACCCAGGAGCTGGTTGACCGCAAGATCATTTCAGCGGCGGATGCGCAATTGTTCAGCCCGCCGATGTCGATGTTCAGCATGGGCTTTCTTACGAGAGGGGCGGGAGCTTGATATGGCAATTATTGACGGTTTGCTTAAGGGACTGCTTGAAACATCGGGTTCTGACCTGCACCTTGAAGAAGGGCAGAGGCCTAAATACCGGGTCGTAGGGAGCATTCAGACGATCGAAGCGCATGATGTATTGACCAGGGATATGATGTCCGAGTTGTTAAGGGAGATATGTCCGTCGGAATTATGGAAAAGGTATGAAATAAGCGGTGATATTGATTTCGCTTACAGTTTGCACGAAGGTTACAGGTTTCGCACGAATTATTATAAGCACCACGCGGGGATGGGTGCGGTGTTTCGTGCGGTGCCGTTTCGGATTACGCCGCTTGATGAGCTTGGTGTTCCGGAACAGGTCAAGTCGTTCGCCCAGTTGAAGTCCGGGCTGGTGCTGGTGACCGGTCCGACAGGAAGCGGGAAGTCCACGACCCTGGCGGCATTGCTGGATCATATTAATAGTACTCAGGCTCGCAAGATCGTGACGATCGAAGATCCGGTCGAATTCATTCACCGGAATAAAAAAAGCATGATTGTCCATCGCGAGGTGGGATCGGATACGCCGTCTTTTGTTGCCGGGCTGCGTAGCACGATGAAAAGTGATGTGGACATTGTCCTGGTAGGGGAAATGCGCGACCAGGAGAGTATTTTGCTGGCCCTGAACGCGGCTCAGACAGGCATTTTGGTTTTTGGGACGCTGCATACGAATTCGGCGGTCAAGACGTTTGACCGCGTGATCGATATTTTTCCGCTGCATCAGAAGAATTACGTGAAGATGGCGTTGTCGAACACGCTTAAAGGGGTTTTGTCCCAGCAGCTTGTTAAAAGTGCGGACGGCAAGCGCCGTCTGGCGGCGTGTGAGCTGATGATGATCACGCCCGGGATCAGTGCGATGCTTTTTGAAGGAGACATCAGTAATGTCGTCTCCGAGATCCAGGCCAGCCGCAGTCGCGGATCGATCCTGATGGATGATTGTCTGGTGCAGATGGTTATGCAGGGCAGGGTTTTGAAAGAAGAAGCGTTCATGAAAGCGCTGGATAAGATCGATTTCCAAAAGAAAGTCGGGCCGGTAAAATTTTAATAATCGGATGACGGGGGTTTTAAAATGACCTCATGGCGTGATATTGCCCAGCTGATCGACCATTCGCTGCTTCATCCGACAATGACGGATGATGATATCCGTAAGGGTTGCGCAGTGGCGCGTCAGGCGGGTGTCAAGGCTGTCTGCGTGAAGCCGTATGCGATCCCGCTTGCCAAAGAGTGCCTCAAGGGTTCATCGGTGTTGATCTGTGCCGTCGTGGGCTTCCCTCACGGCAACAGCATGACGTCCGTGAAGCTGCGGGAAACGCAGGAAGCTCTTCATGCCGGCGCGGCTGAGATCGACATGGTAGTGAATATCGGCAAGGTTTTGGGCGGGCAATACGATTATGTGCGTGACGAGATTCGCGCGCTGGCCCGTTTGTGCCATCGCACCAGCGGCACGCTGAAGGTTATTTTTGAGAATGATTTCCTGCAGGACGGGCACATTATTGAATTGTGCCGGATCTGTTCTGATTCCGAGGTTGATTTTGTCAAGACTTCGACGGGCTATGGGTTTGTGAAACAGCCGGACGGCACGTACAATTATCGCGGGGCGACGGAAGCACAGGTCCGGCTGATGCGCGCACATTGCACGCAGCATATTCGTATCAAGGCGGCCGGGGGGATCCGGACGCTGGATGATCTGCTTAAGTTCAAGGACCTCGGCTGCACCCGTATTGGCGCAACAGCGACCGAGAGTATCATGGAAGAGGCACAGGCTCGTGGCATTTCTTGATTCCGCCGCATTCACCTGGGGTGTTCTGCCGGCCTTGATTTTTGTAGCGCGTATTTGCGACATGTCGCTGGATACTATGCGCATCATCATGATCGGTCACGGGCGCAAGGGGCTGGCATCGTTCTTCGGTTTTATTGAAGTGACAATATGGCTGGTTGTGGCGCGGCAGGTGATTGTGCATTTGCCCAACCCGGCGTGTTTTATCGCTTATGCCGCCGGCTTTGCGACCGGGAATTATGTCGGGATGGCGATCGAGGAACGTTTGGCGTCGGGTGTTCAGATGGTGCGGATGATCGTTGACCGTGACGGTGGGCCGTTGATCGCAGCTCTCAAGGTCAACGGTTTTGGTTTTACGACCATGACCGGCCAGGGTGCACAGGGCCCGGTTGATGTGATCTTTACGATCGTGGACCGTTCCCGTTCCGGTGATGTGATCCGTCTGATCGAAACCGTCAGTCCCAAGGCGTTTTATACGATCGAGGATGTCCGTTACGCGAGCGAAGGCGTTTTTCCGCCGGAACATCGTCATTTCCTGGATCTATTCCGGCACCGCTAGTTTTCCCGTCAGCCGCACTAATAATTATTTTGACACACCGTTCGGCGGTTGTTAATATCTCTTTCTCCCCTCAGTTCCATTGTTCCGTTCCGGAAAAGACCCGGAGGTTGTTATGTGGCCCTTTTCACCCCAGGAGCGGCAGGCGGCGTTATTTGCCGTATTGATTCTTATCACCGGGATCTCATTTAAGCTGATTTTTGTTGTTTTGCCGCCGTCGCAGATGTCGCTTCGCGTGCTCGACGACTCCCTTTATCATCCGAAGATCAATATTAATACCGCAACGTACGCGGAGCTGGCAGCCGTTCGGCATTTGGGCCCTGCGTCAGCGGCCAGGATTATTAATTATCGAAAGACCGGCCGCCGTGTGGGCGGTCCCGATGAGCTGGCGGTGATCCTCAAAAGAAAGCCGGCCGTTGTTCGCAAGTTCAGCGGAGCTTTTAAATGGAAAGAGTGACCCATCGTCCTTTTCTTTTCATTGCTGTTTTTTATTGTATCGGGATTACTGTCGTCAGATGCTGGCATTGTTCGCTGTGGGTGTGGCCGTTCGGTTTGTTGCTGGCGTTGTTAACGGTTTTGACGATTTTAAGGCAGAAATCATGGGCGTCAGCCATCCTTCTTGCCGGTGTCGGCGTGTGTGCGGGCGCGGTGGCGTGGTGTAGTTATACGGCTGTTCCCAGGGAGCATATTTCCCGCTTTATCGGGGCGTGTCATACGCCGGAAGTTCAATTAAAGGTGCGGGTTGTTTTAGGCTCCGACAGCAGGGAGAGTAACGGCACACCGCATACGCGTTTTCTGGGTGATGCCGAGGAGCTTTCCTGCGCAGGGGTCGCGTATCGGACGAACGGGCGGGTGCTGGTTAATGTGTATCGTGCTGTCGAAGCGGAGCCGGGGGATGAGGTGTCGGTGAGCGGTCGGTTGCTGGTGCCCTCGTCGTTCGGCGGGCGCGGACGGTTGTCGTTTGTGGATACGTTGGCCGGGCGAAAAGTGCTGGCTTCGATCAATGTCAGGAAGGCGGGGGAGTTTAGGGTGCTTCGCCCCGGCCGCGAGTGGTGGATGCCGGTTGGAGCGGGTTTTTGTCGTGGCTGGCTGAATGGTGTGTTCGAGCGGTATCTGAGCCCCGGCGAAGCGGGCCTCATGAAGGGGTTTATAACCGGCGACCGGACAGCCATTGAGGAACATGTGACGTTGATCTTTATGCGCACGGGTACGACGCATTTGCTGGCGGTCAGCGGGCTGAATGTCGCGATGGTGGCGGTGGGGATATTTTTCATCTTGAGCCTGCTGCCCGTGCCGCGGCGCGTGCGGATGGTGATGGCGATCGTGATCACGGGCTGGTACGCCTATGTCGCCGGCGGCTCAAGCCCGGTGGTGCGTTCAGCGGTGATGAGCGCGGTCTTTATTTTAAGTTTTGCGCTGGAGCGCGAACAGGAGAGCCTTAATACACTGGCCATTGCTTCGATGGCGATTTTGGTGGTCAATCCGACCCAGCTTTTTGATGTGGGCTTCCAGCTGTCGTTTGTCGGCGTCTTATCGCTGATTTTAGTGAGCCCTCAGATCGCGGGGATCTTTCCGAGTGGAAAGCCGGGGGGCTTCTGCCGGGAGTATCTGGGGGCAACGATGGCCGCTTTTTTGGGCACGACCGGTATCGTTGCTTATTATTTCGGGACGATCACGCCGGTGTCTTTATTGTCCAATATCCCGGCGGTGCCTCTGGTGGGATTGATCACGGCGATCGGGGAGCTTTTGCTGATCGTCAGCGGTATTCCGTTTTTGGCCGTGCCCGTCAGCCTGGTCCTGAAAGCGGCGTTGAACCTGCTGGTTTATCTCTTGTATTTGTGTACGTTTATTCCCGGCGGCTTCTTTTATCTTGAAACCCTGCCGGCTCTTTGGCAAGTCGCGGCGTATTATGCCTGTCTTTTGATCCTGATCATTTTCATGCGTCGAGGCAGATAAATTGGCAAATGGCTGATTTATCGTATATATTTTACCTGTCTTTTAACTATATACAGGGCTTGATTCATGAAACCGCGGTATTTTTATAGATGGCGCCGGGTAGTGGCGTCGGTTATTCTGCTGGCATTTTTGCCGACCTGCGGGATCGCGCCGGTGCATGCCCGGGAAATTTTCCCGCTGCCGCAGCCTGGGGCGCAGGTCAATTTAAGCCCCGCTTTTGCGCCGCCGCTGCTCAAAGGCGTTAAAGTCTATCCCGGCGATCCATTCAAGTTAGACTTTATTCTGGACGAAGGTGTTAACCCCGCAACGCCAACGCCCACCACCGATGCGCATCGTCTCATCAAATATTTTCTCGCTTCAGTCACCGTTCCCGAGAAAGATTTGTGGGTCAATCTCAGTCCGTACGAAAAAGACCGCATTACACCCGATGCATTCGGCGTTACCGAAATGGGCCGCGACCTGCTGGCGCAGGATTATATTCTCAAGCAGATCACGGCTTCGGTAATTTATCCCGAGAGCGATACCGGCAAGAAATTCTGGGCCGAGGTTTACCGTCAAGCGGCCGCCAGGTTCGGCACGACCGATATTCCGGTCGATACCTTTAATAAAGTCTGGATCGTCCCCGCCAAAGCTGAAGTTTACGAAGCAAATAACGCCGTCTATGTTGTCGCCAGCAAGCTTAAGGTTATGCTTGAAACAGATTATTTAGCGACGTCGAACAATACTTTGCCCGCCAGGGGACATGTCGCCCCGCCAGTGGATCAAGTTGAGCGGGGCGCCGTGTCCCCAAGCACGTTGCCAACCACCCCATCGCTCAATGATCCTGGCGGCATCGCCAAACAAGTCTTGCGCGAAATTATCATTCCCATCCTCGAAAGAGAAGTCAATGAAGGCCAGAATTTCGCGCAACTTCGTCAAGTTTACAATTCGTTAATTCTGGGCGTCTGGTATAAGGATAAAATTAAATCCACGCTGTTATCGCAGGCGTATGCAGACCGCAATAAAGTAACAGGAACCGAGTACACGCAAAGCATTATCGAAACCCCATTGCCAACCTCTCAACCAATGAATGCGAAAGCGTCCCAGGTAAACCCCTTAACGACGACCCCCAACGACCCCGAATTAATCTGGCAGCGCTACGTCGAAGCCTTTAAAAAAGGGGCTTTTAGTTACATCAAGGAGGAAGTTGATCCGGCCACGCAGGAAGTGGTCCCCAGGAAATATTTTTCCGGGGGGATGGGCTTTGAAGAAGTCAGAAGATCAATCTCGCACGCCGAGCTTACGAGGCTTCCGCGGGGAGTTCTCGATCATGCCGAGATTGTGAATGTCAAACTGAGCGCGGCGCAGCCGTTTGAGTTGCATCCTGCCGAACTCCCTCAGGCTGCGCAACGGCCAGAATATCATTTTGCCACTAAGGATGAGGCTGTCGCGAGTGTCAGGGCGGCCGTGGCTTTTTTCCGGCCTTCGTTGTATCAGGAATATTTAAAGTTCTCTGCCTCGCCCAAGACGTATCCAAAAGAAGCAAAACGCAAACTTCAGGAGCGTTTTTTGGCCATCCGTGCGCCCATGTTGTCGGCCTGGGTTTTAAATAGTTTTAACCAAAGCAAGTTTAAGGAATATTTTCAATCGTCTTATGTGTCGGCGATGATGGAGGCTTTTTCCAGTTTGGATCTTAATCCGTTCTGGTTTCACTATGCGTTCTCGGGGCCTACGCCGCAGGAGGCCAGAGATAACGGGATTAAAAGCGTGCACGCTGCTTTTCAACGATTTGCGCCGGATCTTTGGGAGCGCTACGAGGCCTTTCTGAAAGGCGGGCTTTCGGCGGGGGAGAGCTATCAGTTAAAAGAGGATTTCTATAATGTGTCCTCGATCATTCTTTCCAAGTGGAAGGTCTCCGGTGCCATCTCCGATCGTGATGCTCCTTATTTTGGAGGAACGCTGGCCGGCGTTCTGACCGCCTGTTTCCCGGAGCTTCAGCTGGACCCGGATGCCATTCATTTATCGTTCATGACCGATACCCTGGCCAGGAGGTCTGTTGACGCCCAGATCCGCCGGCATCTGCCGGGATTGTGGCATGAATATCAGGCGCTGGTCCTGCATCCTCAACAGTTTGATCCGCACCGGCGATGGGCATTAAGGGAGCAGTTTTATAACATATCGGCCGATCAGTTCCGTCGGCGTTTGGGGCTGGCATCGGCGCTAAAACACTGGGGAGCCTCTTATGGAGAGGTCTTGAAGGATTGTTTCCCCGAGGCGGGGCTTAACACCCTGATTTTTCAGCATCATGTGCTTAATGCAGATCCGGATTATTTAAAAGACGTGGTGCGGGCAAATGTCGAGAGGCATTTGCCGGAGGCGTATGCAGAATATCAGGTGTTTTCGCATGACCCGTCGGGTTTTGACAGTGTCAGGCGGGAACGGTTGAAGGCCCGATTTTATGCGTTAACGAATAATATGATGCGCCAGTGGAAGATAACCGAGATCATTTCAAGCTTTGGTTCTTACAAGAAGGCTTTTATAGACAGTTTCGAGGATCTGGGTTTAACCGTTGAAGGGTTCAAAAAGCCATTAGTAAAGCAATATCGGTGGGAAGATGATGACGAGAGGATGAGGAATGTTAACGATGCGATTGAGCGCAATATCCCAGATATTTGGGATCAATATTTGCGTTTTGAAGCTTCGCCGGAAGATTTTTCACCGGAAGAGGCAGATATGCTGCGGGAACGGGTTTATCGGCTTCAGTCAACTGATCTTATGGATTGGGGTATCAAGCGGGCTTTGGATGTGGTGGGTTCGCATGCGAAGATTTTATCTGATGTTTTTAAGAAGCTGGAGCTTAACGAGAGGTGTTTCGGGTATAAGTGGGAAGGGTCTTCTGCGGAGGAAATTGAGAACAATACCCGGGCCAATACCCGGGCGGCCCTCATGCGTTATGAACCCGGCCTGTGGAGGAGTTACCAACGGTATCAATTCGCGGATCCCATGGCGCAGAAGGAACTGAGGGGAGAGGTGCGTGAAAAGTTTTATCAGATGACTTCGACGGAATTCTTGAGATTAAGTATTCCGTTTAGCAGGTTCCCCCAGGGAATCCAAAAGTACGGGCAGGCTTTGCGGTGGGTGTTCCCTGAACTTGATCTGGATCCGCTGGCTTTTGACGGTAAGGCGGACAACCGGGATCCGTCCTATATGAAAGACCGTTTGCGGGCGTTTATGAAACGGCATTATGCGAATATATGGGAACGTTTCGAATTGTTTCGCGACCATCGGGAATTGTTTGATGATTATGATGTGCTGGAATTAAAGGAAATGATCTACGCGATCGATTGGGCTGATCTCGCCGTCCTTGGTCTTGGCGGGGTGAGCGTGGATTACCGGCAGTATCTGGTCGATGTGTTTCCGACGTTGGGTCTAAATTATTATGCTTTTCACGGGGCGTATCAAACGCAGGCGGAAGGTGTCGCCACTGTCCGGGCGGCGGTCGAGCGGTTTATGCCGGAGGTCTGGCAGCTTTATCATCGCTGGGAGATGGATCCCGAATCGGTGAGCCTCGAAGATCGTGCCTTGGTCCGGCAGCAGCTGGACGCTGTTGACACTGAGAAACTAAGGGCTTTGGGAGTTTCCAGCGCGTTAAGCAAAACGGCGGAGAAATATTTTAAGCGAACGATTGCGGGGATCCGAGAGGTTTCCTTTCCGCTGGC
This sequence comes from Candidatus Omnitrophota bacterium, assembly GCA_002753745.1. Lineage (GTDB taxonomy): Bacteria > Omnitrophota > Gorgyraeia > Zapsychrales > Fredricksoniimonadaceae. The sequence goes on from PEAR01000028.1 coordinate 10,888, forward strand.
CTATGCCAGCGCGGCACAGTCTACGCATCGTCCAGAGTATCATTTCGGCACCAAAGACGAAGCGATCGACAGCATTCGCAAGGCCGTAGCGTTTTTCCGTCCGTCCTTGTACAAAGAATATTTGGCGTTCGCCGCCTCGCCGGGATCGTTTACCAAAGAGGAAAAATGGAAGCTGTGCGAACGCTTCCTGGCCATTCGTCACGCTATGATGCTGGGCTGGGTCCTTAACAGCATCACCGCAGAGAGATTTCGCCGGTATTTCGCGTATTCTTATGTGAAGGCGCTGACGGATTCATTCCCTGAACTGGATCTTAATCCCTTGTGGTTTTATCATGTTTTTGCCGGGAAAACACCGGAGGAGGCACAGCAGAACGGGATCAACAGTGTGCATGCTTCTTTTGAGCGTTATGCACCGGATCTTTGGCGGCGGTATCAGGCTTTTAGGGACGGCCAGCTTTCGGCAGGTGAAGTGTACCAGTTAAAAGAGGATTTCTACGGTCTGTCTACGGCGACGCTAAACCAGTGGGACCTTTCGTCGGTTTTTAGTGTCCGGCACGCGCCGTATTTCAAGGGGACCCTGGCCGGCGTGTTAACGACCGCGTTCAAGGATCTTCAGCTGGAGCCCCTGGTGATCACGCCGTCCTATGAAACGCCTGAACTGTCCCGGGAAACGGTTTATGCCCATATTCGGCGGCATTTACCTAACGTCTGGCGTGAATACCAGGCGCTGGATGCTCATCCTGAGGAATTTGATCTCAAGCGACGCTGGGCGCTGAGAGAGCAGTTTTACCAGATCTCAACGGAAGATTTCAGGCGCTGGGGATTGCAGTCGGCCATTGTAAGCACCAAGTTGTCGATGATCGAGATCCTGCGGGATTATTTTCCTAAAGCCGGCATCAATGTGCTGATCAGGGGTCAATCTCCGAAGGCGGATTTGGATCATCGTCTAAGTGTCGTGCGGGCGTTTATTGAGAGATTTATGCCTGAAGTTTATGAAGAGTACCGGCAGCTGGTCGATGATCCGGCCGGTTTCGGGCCCGAAAGGCGGGAGAGGCTAAAGGGAAAGATCTATGCGTTAAATCAAGCGACCATGCGCCAGTGGGGCATTGTCGACATTGTTGGAAGTTTTGGTTCATACAAGCAGGCGCTTAAGGAAAGTTTCCCGGCGTTGGACCTGAGCCTTGAAGGCTTTTTGAAATTAAAAGTGCACAAGTATGATTGGACGGGGACAGACGCCGAGAAAATGGCAAATGTCGAAGATGCCATCAGGACGAATATTCCTGACATTTGGGAGACGTATCTTCGTTTTAAAGATCATCCGGAGAGTTTTTCACCGGAAGATCTCGACATGCTGCGTGAGAGGATATACCGCATTCGGGCCGGCGATCTTATGGCCTGGAATCTTACCAGCGCCCTCCTTTTATACGATAAACATTCGATACTCCTGCAGCGGCTGTTTGAAAAGCTGCAGTTGAATGAACGGTGTTTTGGTTTTAAATGGGGTGGCGCAACGCCTCAGGAGGCGGAGCAGAATGCCGTGTTAAATGTCCGGGCCGCAGTATCGCGCAACAATCCCGGTTTATGGAGAAGTTATCAGCGGTATGTTTTGGCGGATGAGGTATCCAGAAAGGCTGTGCTTCGGGATGTCCGGGAGCAATTTTATCATTTGACAGGGAGCGATCTTAAAGGGTTGGGACTTTATTTTAGAGATTTCCCACCGGAGATGAAAACGTTTGGGGAAGTGATTCGGCGGTCTTTTCGTGATCTGGAACTTGATCCGCTGGCGTTTGACGGCAATGCGGAAAGCGAGGATCAGGCGTATGTTAAAGGCCGGCTCAAGGCGTATCTCGCGCGTCATTATCCGCAGCGATGGGAGCTTTATGAGTTATTTCGCGACCATCGGGAAATGTTCACTGATCAGGATGTCATGGAATTACGCGAGCTGATCTATGCGATCGATTTCGGGGACCTGCGTGCCATCGGGCTGTCGGGTCTTCATGCTGATTATCGGCAGAGCCTGATCGATGTGTTCCCGGGGCTGGGCCTGAATTATTATGTTTTTCATGGTGATTACAGCACGCCCGAGAAGGGGGTTAAGACCATTCGGGCCCAGGTGGAACGTTACATGCCGGATGTTTGGCAGATCTATGAGCGTTGGGAAACAGCGCCGGGATCGGTCAGCGAGCAGGAGCGCGATTTTTTCAGGCAGGAGCTGGGAACCATTGACCGTGTGAAGATCGCGCTTTTCGGGATAAGTCAGGCGTTGAACAGACGCGCTGCGGCGTATTTTAACGGGAGCATTGCTGAAATACTAAGGGCTTCCTTCCCGCTGGCCTATTCCGGACCGGCGCAGGCGCCTGGTTCTCCCAGTCAGAAGACATTGGAGAGGCCTGCGCTTTTTAAAGACGCGGCCCGCGCCGTGATCGGGTCGAATTTTGCCGAGAATACTATTTTAAACGAACAAGAAGTCAAGGATGCACGGCACTTGTTTCAGATGATCGGGGTACAAGACAGCCGGTTGGAGGAAGCTGTGGATTTTCTTGCGCCGATAGCTGCAGGAGGTTCTTATATTGTGGTCCCAGATAGGGGATGGGTAGTTACACCGAGAAAGGGCCGTGAGATATATAGCGGCGCGTATGAAGACTGGTTTCCGGGGCCGGATTACACGGAGGTTAAGAATCCTGAGACGGGTCTCATCGAGGAGGTTAGTCATGCGTCGCTGGAAGTGCTTTACGCGGCGGTATCTGTGCCGTTCGTGGTGGTACCCAGCCAATCTTCTATTTACATTGAGGATGTAGAAAGCGGGAAACGATTAACAGTGCCTGTCATTTTTAATTTTAAGCGTGTGGCGATATCGAACGATAGAACCCGGATGCAGTTTTACGACGATAAAGATATGAAAAGAACTTTTAGCATTAAAGAATTAAGCGAGATCTCGTCTTGTTCGGTGTCTTTAACGAAGAAGTGGGAACGCTTGGGCATGGGTGGAAAGGCTCTTTTTCAAGCCTTTGTTAACCATAAGCTCATCGATAATGAAGTGCGTTTTAATGAGGAGTTTCTGTTATTTTCCCGTGAAGCGGCCCTTTTTCACAAGTATACTACCGACCGCAATCGGCCCGCGCTGGAGGCCCTGTTAAGTTCTTCCGGCATTTTTGATTATCTGTTGACCCATGGGGGTGATGTTTATCGGCATATTAAATTCTATTTAAAGCTGCTGCGATTACATCGGCGCCTTGGTTTGCAAATATGGGAAGGGCTGTTTGAGGCGATTAAGTCGGGGGGAGTATCACCGGAATTGACTGTTGATGAAATGCAGCGGATTGAATTATTTATTGCAAGAACAGGCAGTTTCGACCCATTCTTTTTTAAGATCTTTCATGAAAAAGGGGCGGCGCTGACTGATGAGCTGTTGGCGTTCGGCGAAGAAAAGATCCTGACAGATGCGGCGGGTCCGCAGGAGTTAAAGGAGTTCACCCAGGGGCTGATCCGGAAGGGTTTCTCCGGCGAGGAAGCGGATCAGATATTATTTGCTTTGAATCAAAAGGTTGTTCCCGGGTCGGGGGCGTCGTTTATTTCCAGATCTGCGGCCAGAGCGCATGCCAGGCAGTTTTATGGGATGGACCGGGATACCCGGCAGGATGTTCCATTGGCTTTGCGAAGTTTAGGCCGTTTCGGCGGCGGCGCGGTGCCCAATATAAGCTGGGTGTTAAAGGACGGTCAAGTATATGATCCGCTTTTGAAGGTTCGCGGGTTGGTTAATAGCCTGCGGTATTCGGACGAGGGCAAGAGTGAGCGTCAACAAGAGGCTCAGGTAAAACAGGATCGGGAGCATTTTGTCCGGCTTTTGAATGATTATCTGGTTGATTTGAAACATGAAGGTAAGCGTGCTTCGGCGCTTGCGGCGTTTTTAAAGTTCGCCAGTCACAATGATTTTCTGAAAGAAAAAGTTGAACGCGTTGTTGAAGGTGAGTATTTGGGACTGGACCTCCTGGAGCAGCTCTTTCTTGATAGGGATAATTTGCGGGAGCTCTTGAATAAAATATTGGCCGACGGGTTATTCTTTAATTCGCTTCAGAGTATTCGGGACCGCAAGGTGCTTAAAAAATCGTTCCTGGCGATTTGGCATTCGTCCAGTATCACGCTGGACCAGAAGAAGGGTGTCATCAGGGCGCGCATTCTCAATATTCGAAAGGACGACGTTGAAAAGGTCATGACGGCTGATTTTCTGGAGTTGCCAAAAGATCTTCAGGCCTATATTGCTGAAGTATCCGCGCGGCGATCGTCATTGTTGAAAGAAGATGTGGCGGATGTGCTTTTTGCGGAGCCGTTGCGTGTCATTAGGGAAGAAAAGGAAAAGTTTAATGAGGTGACAGTCTCGGAATCAATCAAGCTCAGGTTTCAGGTAGTCAAGGGGCCAGGATTCGGGATATGGGGGATGAACGCCGGAGTATGTATCGCAATAGATATGGACCTTTGGAACAAGAAAGATTTCTTTCTGTTAGCCATGATCGATGAAACATCGAAGAAGGCGGTAGGGTTTGTCCATTTATTCCAGAAGCAGTTCGGCGGTAAAAAATATTTAACGATCCCCGGAATCGAACCAAGCACTGAATTCTTAAGCACAGTGAAGGCTGAGCGATTGTATCCGTTGATCATGGAGGCTATTGATATCGTGACCGCACAGGGCGGGTATGAAGAGGCCGATCTTCCTGTTAATCCAAATATTCTTTCCAATCGAAGTGATATTCTGGGCCTGGCAAAGAAAGCGGGATATCGGACAGGGTATTTGTCAGAGAAAGTGATTTGGAACACATTGCCAGCGCCTTATCCTTTTGATTATGTTTATGTTCTTCCCAGCGTGAACCTGCTTTGGGCCGGGCATTTGCAGGAATTGCCCCGTTCGGCAGATACATCGGTTCAGGATGTTCGCGTGCAGCTCGCTGTGGCGATTGGCAACAACAGGAATCTTTCCAATGATGAGGTTTTAAAAGCCTCCGGTTTGCAGGCGTTTGTTCGTTACGGCATTGACGGTCATTGGTCTGATGGGAAAGATGTGCCGGATATTGAATTGACAGATTTGAAAGTAACGGGCAGAGATGAGGATGGTAATTATCTGGTGGCCGGGATCTTTCACCCGCCGACGGCTGAAGGCAAAATCGAATTAAATGTGCGTTTAAAGAATAAGCACGGGCAGGAGCTGTGGAACCAGACATACGATCAGGGCAATCTTAATGTTGTCGTCGATCACATGACCGTTACGGCACAGGATTTTATGGGGCCGCACGCTCTTCATACCGGCTTAAATGACATCGCCGGGATGCCGGTCGCGGATTTCACTTCTGTCAACCATGCCGAGGCCATCAGCGCGGCCACTCGCCTGAATATCCTGGAAACACATGCGCTGTTAAAAGACATGGCCCGCGCCGTTCAGCAAAAGATCCAGCCTGACCAGATCGATTTGGAGTTTGCTCGGCTAGAGTCATTGCTTAATCAAAAGGTGGCGGAAGGAGGCGCCTGGAAGGCGCCGGAGCGTGAGGCCGTCTGGACCCTGCGCGATTCATTAGTAAAAAGGATGTCCGGGACATGGGAGCTTTTTAACCACGTGCCGTATGGTTTTGCGGGGAAGAAGGGGTATTTGTTTAGCGAGGCCCAGGGATGGCATGCCGTAACCATGGGGGATTTAAGCCATGATTTTATTGATAAGTTAAATAAGACGGCACAACAGCTTCTCACGGCCCCATGGTCTAAAGCAGGGTTTGATCAGGCTGACCCGGACAAGATCGCAGCCTTGCTTTCATCCGTCGCCCAGGCAAAGAGCCTGTTTTCTTTTTATCGCCAAATGCTGGAAAAAGTTCTCGACCCGGCCCTGGTGGATCCTGAGGCCGACAGTAAAGATAACGAATCCCTGAGCCGCCCGACACGGATCTATCGGGAATTCCTGATCCCGGCCGACACCGTGATCGGTCATTCTGCTAAGAAAACACCTAAGGAGACATCATTGTTATCATCTCAGATGATTGATGAAGTAATTGGCGCTATTCATCGATCTATCGATCATTCAATTGAACTTTGGGATCCGGTGGCACTTGGTCCGGGGATCTCTTTAAATCAGCCAACGGAGGAAGAGCAGGATACGTTGGATTTGCTTTTTGATGGAAGCCTTTCGCTAGGTGATCTTTCGGATCTTCCCTTGATGGTGAGGATGACGTTCATGGAGTTTCAATCGTCACGAAGCCTGTATAGGAGCGTTCGGCAAGCGTTATTGTGGCTTGCCGAGACGGTCGGTGAGGATCGGGTGATCCGTGTTTGGAACAATCCGGATGAGCGCCGGGGATTGATCATTGCTTTGGCAACGGTTTCTGCTTATATGGACGACAGCAAGTTGCCTTCCCGGGAGCGCTGGCTTGCCTGGCAGAAAGAGGGACTGTTAAGGACGTCTTTTCTTCAACAGTTCTTTGAGCAGTATCCCGAGGGGTTTGGAAGATTCATGCAGTTGACGGATAGATTTCAAAATCCCCGTTTTTGGAGGTGTATCTTTGAAGATCAGGTGTTGATGATTGTTAATCCGGACAGACATATGATGGAACGGATGCACAGTGGATATCCTCCGGCGAAGAATGTGCAGCAGTTAAAAGATTTGTTCGAAACTGGCCTGGCGCCGTACCTGCCGCCTCAGGCGCAAGATAGCTTCCTGGATCTTGTTTCCGGCAGGTCTAAAGACCCTTCAAGCGCGGCCGAAGTGGTAACGAGAGATCCGCGGATGATTGCCAATTCTTTGCCTGCTGATAAATCCCGGACCGGCGGTATCGATTTAACCCGTGACAAGATGCCTGTTCAGGTTAAGAGCGCAGGAGGTGACGGCGTTCAGTTCAGGTTTGATGCTGCGATGATGCAACAATTGCAAAACGCCCCAGGGCTCAAGCCCGTCATCATCGACGTCCAGCCCATGACCGTTACGGTACAGGATTTTATGGGGCAGTAAGGATATTGCCCCGCGATTGACAAACCCCTTCCGTCTGTGCTAAATTGGCGAATCTATTAATACTTAAAGAGAGAACACTATGCGCCTGCCTTCATTCGTTTTGCCCGCGTTCATCTTGTTGGTCGCGGCGTTTGTCATCCAGCCGTCACCGGCCGGCGCTTTCTGGCTCTGGACCCCGGAATCCGGCAAGTGGGTGAATCCCAAGTATGATGTCAAGCCATCCCCGAAAGAACAGCTGGATTATGCCCGGTCATTTTTTGATGCCGGCCAGTATGGCGAGGCCATGCGCGAATACAAGAAGCTGATCAAGCAGTACGGCAAGTCTCGTGAGGCGGCTGAAGGACAGTTTTACATCGGACGCGTTTGGGAAGAAATGAAGAAGTATTTCCAGGCCGTGGATGCTTACCAGAAAGTTGTCGACAAGTATCCGTTCAGTGATCTTGGGCCAAAAGTTGTTGAGCGTCAGTATGTTATTGCCAATCTTTTTATGGAGGGGAAAGCCAAAGACTCCCGTTTTGCGACCACATTATTGGGCACTGAATATAACGTCGTGGATGTGTTCCGCAAGGTCATCAAGAACGATCCCTATGGACAGTATGCCGCGCCGTCCCAGTTTAAGATCGGATTGTTTTATCTCGGGCGCAATGAGTACCAGCAGGCGCGCGACGAGTTTGAGAAGACCCTTAATGATTATCCCGATTCCAAATGGGCCGAATCTGCCCGTTACCAGATCGCTGTAGCAGATTCCAAGCGTTCCGTGCCGGCGCAGTACGACCAGAAGGTAACGAGCGTTGCGAAGACCGGGTTCGAAGATTTTGTGAAGGCCAATCCGGAATCCGAACTTTCGGCTGATGCCAGGAAAGAGATCAATCGTCTCAAGCTTAAGGAAGCTGAGAACGCTTTTGTGGTGGCGCAATATTATCAGAAGAACCAAAAGCCCAAAGCTGCCGTGATCTATTACCAGGCGGTGATTGAAAAGTATGGCGATACGCCCTGGGCGGCTAAAGCTCAGACCGAGATCAACATGATCAATACCGGAGCCGTTAAGAAATGAGAAATGTCCTTTCTAGCTTCCTGTTGATTTCGTCGCTGCTTATCTCCGGTTGCGGGTATACCACCAGCTCCCTGTTGCCGAGTCACTTAAAGACGATCTTTGTTAAGCCTGTTGAGAACAAGATTGACTACATGAACCAGGATGACCGTAAGCTTTATATTCCCGGCCTGGAAACACGCGTGCGTACCGCGTTGATTGACCGGTTCCTTTTTGACGGAAACCTGAAGGTGGGCGATGCGGATAGTTCTGATCTGGTGGTTGAAACCAGGCTGCTTAGTTTTGATCGTGAAGATATCCGTCTGACCACGAATGAGGATGTTAAAGAATATCGTCTGCGGATAACCGTGTCGCTCAAGATGATCGACAAGACCGATCATGACGCCGTGATGTGGGAAGAGCCTTCATTCTCCGGCGAAGGCACCTACTTAACGGCTTCCGGTTCTGAAAATACGGCGGTAGAAGCGGCGCTGAAAGACCTCGCGCAGCGTGCTGTTGCACGTACGATTGAAAACTGGTAATGGATTATCTTCTCTACGGCCCTGACCTGACGTTAAGGGATAAAACCCTTGCTGATCTCAAAAAAGAAATCCTTTCCACGCCCGACGCTATCCGCCTGGACTTTGACAGTCTTGACGGCCATAAACTTACCCCTGAAAAATTAAAGATCGCCTTGTTGTCCCTTCCCGGGATGGCGCCGCGCCGGCTGGTCCATATTTACCGGGCGGATAAGCTTCCCAAAGAGAGCCTGGAATTATTGCTGGCGTTTTTGAAGGGGGAGCATGAACAGGCCGTGGTTGTTGTGGAGGCTGAAGAATGGGATTCCAGCACCAAACTGCGCGGTGAACTGACGAAGTTGTTAAAGTCTGTGGGCACGGCATCGGCAGCGGCCGGAACGGTCTTTCAGATGATGGATGCGGTGGCTGCGGGCAATGAGGCCGGGTCTTTGCGCCGGCTTAACGGGTTGCTTGGCGGCGATGAAGCGCCGGAACGTTTGCTGGGTGGGATGGTGTGGGCCTGGTCGAACAAGATCAAGGGGCGGGTTTCCGCCGATGTGTATAAAAAAGGCCTCCTGGTTTTACAGGAGGCCGATTTTGCTTTGAAGCGCAGCCGTTATCCCGAAAGGGAGTATGCGCTGGAAGTAGCCGTCGTTAAACTTACTTTGTTTGTGAGGCCGTCAAAAGCTTAGCGAACTTCGATTTGCGGTGGCTGGCGGTATTCTTGGCCATGATCTTGCGTTTGGCCGCTTTGTCGATCTTTTTGTAAAGCAGGTCAAGAGCCTTTTTGGCTTCAGTCGGATTGGCCTTGAGCGCGTCGGTAAAGAGGCGGGTTGTTTTTCTCAAGTCAGTCTTGATATCCAGATTATGCATCTGGCGCGCACGGCTTTTCTTGAGGTCTTGAACGGATGTTTTGCGATTCGGCATTGATGTTTCCTTGCTTTTGTATTTGTTAAAGGTTGTTCGGTACAGTTAAAATTCGGGTTAATATAGCAAAGCCCTATTCTTATGTCAATTGATAAAATACCTGCCAGCCGTCCTCAAGGTCTTTTGCGGTCCACCTCGATTATGTCAGGGGGGACCTTATTGAGTCGTATTCTGGGCTTTGTGCGGGATATGCTGTTTGCCCGATTTTTTGGTACAGCCGCGGGCGCAGACGCGTTCGTGGTGGCGTTTCGTCTGCCTAATATGTTCCGCGACCTCATGGGTGAAGGAGCCGCCAATTCTTCGTTCATTCCGGTCATGACCGAGTACAAGGAGAAGCATCCTGCGGATCTGAAGGAATTCATGAATGTGATCTTTGCCTGGGGGATGGTAATCCTGGCGGGCATTACGGTGGCGGGCATTGTGCTGGCGCCGCTGGTGGTGCGCCTGATCGCGCCCGGTTTTGTGCATGAGCCGGGGAAGATGGGGTTGGCCGTCACACTAACTCAGATCATGTTCCCGTACCTGGTCTTTATCGGGTTGACCGCATTTTTCTCCGCCATTCAATTTACGTACGGATCATTCATGATGCCGGCTTTGGGGCCGTGTTTGCTTAATCTGGTGCTGATCGTGTCAACTCTTGCTTCCGTTTTCTGGTTGAAACAGCCATTGTACGGGCTGGCTGCCGGCGTGTTGGCGGGCGGGGCGTTGCAGCTATGGTTCCAGTGGGTGCCGCTGAAAAAGCATGGGGTTGTTTTCGGCCGGCCGGTGACGATGCGTCATGATGGCGCGCGGCAGGTGGGGCGGCTTATTTTGCCGCGGCTTTTCGGGTCGGCGGTGTATCAGCTGAATATTTTTGTGGATACGATCTGTGCCTCGCTGGTCAGCATTGTGGGACCGGGCGGTATTTCCGCGATCTATTATGCCATGCGCCTTGAGCAATTGCCGATGGGTGTTTTCGGGGTGGCGCTGGCGTCGGCCGTCCTGCCTCGTTTGTCGCAGGAGGCGCTATCAGACGATAAAGAACAGTTCAAGGCGACGCTGGTCTTTGCG
>PEAR01000220.1 GCA_002753745.1 Candidatus Omnitrophota bacterium
AAAGGAATGCGGAAGTATAATTCATCATTCTTTACATTAATTAATATTTATAAGGAGCGGCAACAATGAAGATTTTGGTTACGGGTGGGGCAGGTTATCTGGGCTCGGTAATGGTGCCGCGGCTTTTAGCGGAAGGGCATGAGGTGGTGGTGCTGGATAATTTCATGTATAACCAGTCGCCGCTGCTTGATCTTTGCCACAACGCCAAGCTGACTATTGTTCGCGGGGATGCGCGTGACCGGAAGGTTGTTGAAAAGTTGATGAAGGGGGCGGATGCGGTGTTCCCTCTGGCCTGCCTTACCGGCGCTCCTTTGTGCGCGAAAGATCCCGTCGGCGCCCAGACCATTTTAGTCGACGCGGTCAAAATGATCGTGGAATTGTCCTCCAAAGACCAGCGCCTTATTTTTCCTACCACGAACAGCGGTTACGGCATCGGCGAGAAGGGCAAGTTCTGCACTGAAGAGTCGCCTCTTAAACCTATTTCGATTTACGGCCGGCTGAAGTGCGATGCCGAGAAAGCGATCCTGGACAGCGGTCACGGCATTACCCTGCGTCTGGCCACGGCGTTCGGCGCCAGTCCCCGCATGCGGCTCGACCTGCTGGTCAATGATTTTGTTTACCGGGCGGTCTATGACCGGTTCATTGTCCTTTTTGAGGCGCATTTCAAGCGCAATTTCATTCACACGCGCGACGTAGCCAAGGCTTTCATCCATTCGTTGAATAATTTCGAGAAGATGAAGAATGAGCCCTATAATGTCGGCCTGTCGGATGCCAATTTGAGCAAGCAGGAATTGTGTGAAGAGATCAAGAAGCAGGTGACAGATTTTTATTTTGTGGAAGCCGCTGTCGGCGAAGATCCGGACAAGCGCGATTATATCGTTTCCAACGCGAAGATCGAGAAGACCGGATTCAAGCCGGATATGTCTTTGTCGGCCGGCATTGCCGAACTGGTCAAGGCGTATCAGGTCATTAAACGCAACCAGTTCGCGAATATCTAGTCAATGTCAAAAGTTTTTGTTAAGCCTAATGATAAGAAGCGGCAGTACAGCCGGGTTCAGCATTTATCCGCTATTGAGACGCCGGTATGGCTGGCCTTGATGGCCAAAGCGTATGGCAACAGCGTGATCGTGGACATGGAGGCCGAGAATCTCAACGAGATGGGCCTGCTGCTGCGGATGAAAGATATCACCGTCGATGAAGTTGTCCTTTTGGCGACCGGATCGCACCCGTCCGCCCATATCCAGCAATCGGAAGCGGCGGACCGGCTGCGAAAGGCGGTCGAGGCGGTTTATGATGTGCCGGTGCGTGTGGAGAACCGCCTGTTGTTCGATCCGACGCAGATGGGGACGATTCCCTACGATCGGCTGCCGCTGGCCCGGTACCGCGCGCATAACTGGCATGCCTGGGGCCGCAAGGATTATTCGTACGGCGCGACTTTTTCCAGCATTTCATGTCCGTTCAAGTGCGATTTTTGCTGTGTGAAGGATTTTTATCATTCTGACTATCGCCGCCGGGATCCTCGGCTTGTCCTTGAGGATATCAGGACGCTGGTCGCTAACGGGATAACGAATATCAAGATGATGGACGAGCTGTTCGCTCTTGAGCATAAGGACACACACGCGGTCTGTGAGCTTCTGGCGGCGGAAGGGTTGGGCGAGGTGATCAATATCTGGGCGTATGCCCGGATTGATACGGTGAATAAAGAACTGTTGGAAATGTTGCGTCGGGCTGGCGTCCGCTGGCTGGCGTACGGGATCGAATCGGGCAATGAGGCGATCCGCGCCGGTGCGATGAAGGGCCGGTTCACCAATGACCATGTTCGCTCTGTTATCAAAATGACCAAGGATGCGGATATAAGCATCGTCGGAAATTATATGTTCGGCTTCTGGGATGATACGCCCGCAACCATGCGGGAAACGCTGGATCTGGCCAAAAGCCTTAACTGTGAGTATTCCAATTTTTACTGCATGAGTGTTTATCCCGGCAGCAAGCTTTATGATGACATGAAGGCTCGGGGTGTGGACCTGCCGTTGACCAGCGAGGAATTTGCGCAAATGAGCCCGCATTTCAAACCCGTGCCGACCAAGGCCGTGAGCGGGCGCGAGGTGATGGCGTTTCGCGACCAGGCGTTCAATGAATATTTTCGTGACCCGGGATATTTGGCGATGATGGTGTCGCGGTTCGGCCGTCAGGTGGCGGGAGAGATCGAGAGAATGACCAGCATCGAGATCCGCTGATGTTAAGGAACCTCCTTCTGGCTATCGTCATTTTTGGACTTTGCGTTGCCAGCGGGGTGCGGATCGCGTCGCAAAAATTGTTGTGGAACGACGAACTTTATACTCAAGTCGAAACGATTGACAAGCTGGGCTATTCAGAAATCCTCAAGGGGAGCTTTCCCGAGGGCAATTTAAGCCCGTTGTTTTATCTCGGGCAAAAGACGGTTTGCGTTCTGAACGGTTACCGGCTGCCGGTGCCGTGGAAAGGCGAGTTCTGCATTTATGAACCGCGCGGACAGGCGTTGTTGCGGATCCTGCCGGTAATTTATATGTCACTGGCCGTGGCATTGATCTTTTTGTATTTTGCCTGGCGAGTATCGACGGGGTTCGGACTGTTGGGCCTGGCGGTTACCTTGTCGGGTTTTAGTGTCTGGGCTTTTCTGGCGGAAGCCCGGCCCTACAGTTTATGGTTTTTGTTGTGCGCGTTGGCGGGGATGGCTTTTATCGAGATCCTGAGCGGGAAGAATTCGAACCTGCGTTGGCCATGGGTTTCGCTGGCGGTCATCAATGCGCTGCTGGCATTGACGATCTTTTTCTCGGCGATCCCGCTGCTGGCGATGTCGGCCGTTTTGCTGTTAAACAAAAAGAGAGAATATTGGCGCCACGCTTTCCGGGTAACGATCGTGCCGCTGGCGTTGTGCCTGGCGTATTATTTTCTGGCCAAAAAGACGTATCCGGGGCTGTCGCAGGCTTCCGGCGGGCTTGCCGCGGTGGTTAAAAGCGGGTTAGCTCAGCTTTCACCGGGGATGTTCGTTGCCAGACAGGATCTTCTGCTGACCAATATT
>PEAR01000221.1 GCA_002753745.1 Candidatus Omnitrophota bacterium
ATCGTCAACGGCAACTTGGGCTTGAAGATAACCCCATTCTGCCAGCACCGGTCCGGAACTGTAGGAACACCACCGGCTTGAAAATGCGAGTGGGATCTTCTTCTCTTCTTCAAAAAATCAGATAAAGAAATCTTTTTTCTTCCCTCTTTTTTTTCTTTTCTTCCCGCCATTTTCTTCCGCTCCTTCAAGCCATGTCATGCCAGGAAGCGGGCCGCTCCATTGCATCATTGTCAATCTAAGGAGATTGACAATGTGTCGAGAATCAAAAAGAAAATGCCTCCACTGCAGGGACGGGTTCCAGCCCGATCATCGGAATCAAAAACGGCAGAGGTATTGTTTCAAACCTGACTGTCGTAAAGCCAGCAAAACGGCCAGCCAGAGGCGATGGCTCGGTAAACCGGAGAACCAGGACTATTTCAAAGGTGCCGATCATGTACGTCGTGTCCAGGCATGGCGCAATGCAAACCCGGGCTACCGGCGGAAAAAAGAGGCGTTACAAGATTCCTGTAGCACACAACTAACTGTGAATGCAGATAAAAATAGCAACAAGAACACTCCAGAGCAGCAGAACCGTTCACTGTTACAAGATCCCTTGATCATGCAACATCCTTTGCTCATTGGACTTTTGGCCAATTTAACCGGTCATGTGCTACAAGATGACATCGCCCGCTCTGCCTCCCGTTTTGTAAAGTTGGGCCTGGACATCCTGTCCGGACAACCCAACCTTCGTGGAGGCCAGCATGACTATCAAACAAATCATTCGCCCTGATCGATTGCGTCAGGTGCCGAAACAATTCAATTGGGTTGACCACCGGTTGGTCCGCGATGGTTATATTTGTCGGTGCGGACATGCAGAATGGGCGCTCTACCTTTTCCTCGTCACTGTCGGAGATTGTCAGGGATTGAGCTACTATTCTGATCGTTCCATTCAGAAACTTCTCTCCATGGATCCGGAAACATTGGTAGTAGCTCGGCAGAAATTGGTCCAAGCTGACATGATTGCTTTTGCCCCCCCTCTCTATCAGGTTCTTTCCCTGGAACCAAAAAACAGAATGGAGTCGATCCCATATGCTACGGAAAAACGGGAAATGATCCGGACCTGTCATAACCCGGAAGCCATGAAGGAGACTCTGCGCCGACTTTGGGGGATAGCATGATCGATTTTGAAACCTTCCAGAAAATCAAACTCTACCATGCCCAGCAGGGTTTGAAAGTTGCCCAGATCGCACGGCAACTTGCCCTTGATGTCCGCACCGTTGCCTATTGGGTGGAACAGCTCAATTTCAGACCCAGAAAATCCGCCACATCAAAAAGCAAACTGGATCCATTCAAACCGGCCATCATCCGCATGTTGGAAACCCACCCCTATTCCGCCGTGCAGATTTTCTATCGCATCCGTGAGGATGGTTATCAGGGCGGGATCACCATCCTCAGAAATTTCGTCCAAAAGGTCCGACCCAAGCGGGCTCCCGCATTCCTGACCCTGGCCTTCGCTCCCGGTGAATGCGCCCAGGTTGACTGGGGGGAATATGGCACCGTCCAGGTCGGCTCCACACGCCGAAGGCTCAGTTTCTTCCTGATGGTTCTCTGTCACAGCCGTATGATGTATCTGGAATTCTTCGTCTCCCAGACCATGGAACACTTCCTGGCTGGTCACCAAAATGCTTTTGCTTTCTTCGGTGGCGTCCCCAAAAAGGTCATGGTCGACAACCTTAAATCCGCTGTCCTCAAAAGGGTCATCGGCAAGGCACCGGTTTTCAATCCACGCTTCCTCGATTTTGCCAATCACCATGGATTCACCATCGTTCCTTGCGCCGTCGGCAAGGGGAATGAAAAGGGTCGGGTCGAAAACGGAGTCGGATACGTCAAGAAAAACTTTCTCAACGGCTTGGGACTCCAGGATTTCCACGCCATCAACCCGACTGCGCAATACTGGCAGGAATCCGTTGCCAACGTCCGTCTTCATGGAGAGACGAAAAAACGGCCCCTGGATATGTTCCTGGAGGAGAAACCGGCACTCGGCCCCTTGCCCGGGATGCCGCATGACATCGGAACCGTTCACACCGTCCGGGCCTCCAATCGGTTCCGGATCTCTTTTGAAGCCAACCGCTATTCTGTCCCCTCGGAATATGCCTCCCAACGCCTAATCCTCAAAGTTTACCCGGACCGGCTCTGCATCTACCACCAGAACAACTTGATCGCCTCCCACAGCCGTTGTTATGACCGGAACCGGGATATTGAGGATCCGGATCATCCACGGGAACTTCTGGCGCAACGGCGCCAAGCCGGAGAGCAGAAGCTGCTCATGCGCTTTCTGACCCTGTCGCCAAAGGCCCAGGAATTCTACCAGGAATTGGAGAAACGTCGTCTCAACTCGACAACTCATGTGCGTAAAATCGTTGCCCTCAGCGAAATCTACAGCCAGGAAACGGTCGCCAGAGCTCTGGAAGATGCGCTCTCTTTCAAAGCCTGCAGTTCCGAGTATGTCGCCAACATTTTGGAACAGCGCTCCAGACATCGCCCGGAGCCCGGCATCCTGCACGTCACCAGACGCCAGGATCTGCTTGAAATCGAGATACCCGCGCCCAACCTGAAAATCTACGAACGCAACCACTGATCCTGGAAATTCACCCATGAACGAAAAATCGTCGCCTTCCGCCGGTCGGGAGGAAAAAAATCTTGCCGTTCATCTCCAATACCTGAAACTTCCCTACATCCAAAACCAGTTTGAGCCGGCGGCTAGACAAGCTGTCAGCAAACAGTGGAGCCATGTTCACTACCTCGCCAACCTGATCGAGGGAGAGGTTCAGCAACGCCAGGACCGGACCATCCAAAGGCTGGTCAAAAAAGCTAGATTACCCGTCATCAAGACCCTCGACCAGTTCCATTGGAACTGGCCCGAAAAAATCGGCAGGATGCAGATCCAGAACCTTTTCCGGCTTGCCTTCATCGACGAAAAGGCTAACGTGATCCTCTTGGGTGGCGTCGGACTGGGTAAAACCCATCTCGCCATCGCCATGGGCCATGCCG
>PEAR01000029.1 GCA_002753745.1 Candidatus Omnitrophota bacterium
TGCAAGGCGTTTGTGGGTGATGATATAGCCGTTGAGGCCGAGATCGGGTTTGGGATCAAAGAGGTTTGACGAAATAAATATTCGGTGTTAGAATCTGCCTTCTTTGACGTTCTTTAAATATGGCATGCATTTTATCGGGGGGTAGCGCAGCTGGCTAGCGCGCTTCGTTCGGGACGAAGAGGTCGTGGGTTCAAAACCCGCCCTCCCGACCATTTTATATAGGCTCTTTGGTTCTATCCCAGGAGGCAGGATGAGTAAACGCATCAAGATTGTTCGTCAGGTCTTTTTAAACCTTTTGAGTATTTTCTTCATTATTGCCGGCCTGTCCCTGGCCTGGCCTTCCGCCAAAATTCTTTATAATGTTCAAATGAGCCGTGACTGGCCCCAGGTCAAGGGTAAGGTCATTTCTTCCACGCTGGAGCGCCGCTGGGCCTCCCGTGCCGACGATCTTGGTCAGTCATATTGCCCCCGGGTCTGGTTTGGTTACCGCGTCGATCAGCGGGATTATATTTCCGATAGTGTGACCTTGGTACCGCCTTGGACAAAGTTTAAAGCCCAGGCCGAGGAACTGGCGGGAAGGTATGTGGCCGGAGATACCGTCAGTATTCATTATTTACCAGCAGATCCACAGACGTCAGTGTTGGACGTAACCGTGGTTCCTCCGGCGGAATGCGTCAAGTTTGGAGTTGGTGTTTTATTGCTTCTAATCGGCGGTGTGGCCTTGATCTCTACCGTTTTTCGGGGCTTGGTCGAATGATCGTTGTTTGTGAGGTCGTCTTCAAAGGGCGAGTGCAGGGGGTGGGTTTTCGTTATACGGCACGCGATATGGCGCGCGCCCGGGACATCACCGGCTGGGTCATGAATCGCCCTGACGGCAGCGTTCAGCTTTTGGCGGAAGGTGAAGGGGCCAAGGTTGATGAGTTGATCAGCGGGCTGAGTGATCATTTTTACGTACAGGAGAAACAGGTAGTCCGTTCGGCCGTACGGCTTGGCTTGACGGATTTCCTGGTCAAATATTAAAAGCCTCATGGACAAAAGATCGGCACAACAGGAAATTTTGCACCTCGCGCGGGAGATTGAAGGACATAACTATAATTATTATGTCCTGGATAATCCGGTCGTTTCTGATGAGGAATACGATCATTTGATGGCGCGTCTGACCCTGCTTGAGGCAGACCACCCTGAATATCGTCCTGTAAATTCTCCCACGACCCGTATCGGCGCTAAAGTCCCGTCAGGTGTTAAGACGGTGCGCCATTCGGTCAGTATGCTTTCGCTTGATAATACCTATTCGATTGATGAACTGAAGGAGTGGCAGGCACGCGTGACCGACGCTCTTGATGGCCGGCAACCGGACGATGTGGTTGAATTGAAGATTGATGGGGTCAGTTGTTCGCTGGTGTATGTTAACGGTCGCCTGACCAGTGCGGCGACTCGCGGGAACGGTGAGGAAGGGGAGGATGTCACGCATCATGTACGTGCGATGCGTTCTGTTCCGCTTGAGCTGCGCCCGGTGAAAGGCGTCGCAATTCCCTCGTTGCTGGAGGTGCGCGGCGAGGTGTATATGGACCGCCGGGATTTTGAGCTTTTCAATCGTGCCCGTCAGGAGGCGGGGGATGATGTTTTTGCTAATCCGCGTAATTCGGCCAGTGGAGCTCTTAAATTGCTGGATCCGGCGGAATCAGCCAAAAGGAAGTTAAGGTTCTTTGCCCATTCATTCGGCCGGATCGAAGGCGGGCTTGTATTATTATCTCATTGGGATTTTTTGACCGCGGCGCGGTCTTTTGGTTTGGCGGTTAATTCTTATTCCCGTCTTTGCGTAACTTTCGATGATGTGGTGGCGGCCTGTGGTGAGTTCCAGGCATTGAGATCGACCCTGCCATTCGATGTGGACGGGGCGGTGGTCAAGGTCAATTCTTTCGCCGACCAGCGTCTGCTGGGTGAGACAATGAAAAGTCCGCGGTGGGCGGTGGCGTATAAATTCCCTGCTTTTCAGGCGACGACCGTTGTGAACGATATTGTTGTTCAGGTCGGCCGCACAGGTGTGTTAACGCCGGTTGCCGAACTTGAGCCGGTGGCCTGCAACGGCGTTATGGTCGCGCGCGCGACCTTGCATAATTTTGATGAGCTCGAACGTCTTGGTGTGAGCAAAGGCGACCGGGTCCTTTTGGAGCGGGCGGGGGATGTTATTCCTAAGATCGTCAAAGTGGTTGAACGCTCCGCTGAACGCATTGTTGTCCGTAAAGTCCCGACGGACTGCCCTTCATGCCGGGAAGATTTTATTTGTGTCGATGAGGGGATGGTGGCTTTCCGTTGTGTGAATCCGGAATGCCCCAGGCAGCTGGAACGGCGTATCGTTCATTTTGCTTCACGTGATGCGATGGATATTGAAGGCCTGGGAGATTCGGCTGCGGCCGGACTGGTCGATCAGGGATTGGTGCGGTCGATCGCAGATATCTTTTCACTTTCCGCCGATGGTCTTTTGAGTCTGGGGTCATTTGGTCCCAAAAAAGCGGATAATCTTATAAAAGCGGTGAGCGAAAGTCGTTCGCGCGGTTTGTCTCGGCTGGTGTTCGGGCTGGGGATCCCTAATGTGGGTATTAAAGCCTCACGCCTGCTGGCCCGTCGTTTTGGGACGATGGATTCTTTAATGGGGGCTTCCCTTGAGACACTGCAGGATGTTCCGGGGATGGGAGAGGTAAGCAGCAAGGCTCTGATCAGGTTTTTTACCCGGCCGGAAACGTGCCGTCTGGTCGAACGCCTGCGGGAAGCGGGCCTTGTGATGGAGGAGACGGAAACAGCGGCTAAAACAAGTTTATCCGGTAAAACTTTTGTTTTTACCGGAGAACTAGTAAAATATACCCGCGGCAGCGCTTCAGCTCTGGTCAGAGCGCTGGGAGCGGAAGTTGGGGCCGGGGTGACCCGTGAAACGGACTTTGTTGTCGCAGGCCCGGCAGCCGGATCAAAGCTTAAGAAAGCGATTGACCTGGGGATAAGGATATTAAGTGAGGCTGAATTTGAGGAGATGGTTAATGGTCAATAGATCAGGGAGCACAAACAGGTTTATCACGGGAGCTGTTTTATTTGTTTTTTGTTCGACCTTGTTCACCGGATGTTCTACGTTTCGCCGAAAGTTCATTCGTCATGACAAGAATAAGGAGGCGAAAGAGGATTTTCTTCCGGTGCTGGAGCCTGTTGAGTATAAAAGGGAGGAGCTGTCGCCGTTGGATGTTTACAAAAGTCATTATGGCATGGTCAAGGCGTATTTTGGCGACGTCTATGCCGCACTGGGTAATGTGAATTCCGGTGAGCAACGGGAGCGATACCTGATCATCCAGATCATGGCACATGTGCAGGGGATGGCTGCTTTGCTAAATGGAACCAGGAAAGATACAGCCCAGGCGGCGGCAGATAGTTTACAGGAGGCGACGAAAGAATTGGATAAGCCGGCGGGTTTGCGCCGGTACGATATTCTTAAAGGCACGGTGCATAAGGTCGAGACAGATATCCGTCGGTCGCTTAAGCCCGACATGGTTAAAGAGTTTCTTGTGGCACCATGAAAGAAGCTTTAAATGAGTTTTTGAACTATCTGTCGGTTGAACGGGGGTTGGCCAAGAACACCTTATTGGCCTATGAACATGACCTGGTTCAGTACGGCGAGTATCTTAAAGAAAAGTGCGGGGCAAGTGGTGTCGATGCTGTCACCCGGGATCAAGTGACCGGTTACATGTATGAGCAGAAGAAAGCCGGCATGTCGAGCGCTTCTATCTGCCGCAGCCTGGCGGCGATCCGGATGTTTCACCGTTTTTTGGTTCGCGAGAATTTTTCCAAAGAGGATCCGACCGATCTGGTGGACACCCCCAAAACATGGAAACGGATTCCGGCGGTATTGACCCAGGCCGAGATCGACGCCATGATTAAGGCGGCGCAGGGCCGGGGATGGCAGGCCGAACGGGACCGGGCAATTTTGGAACTTTTTTACGCGTCGGGGTTGCGCGTTTCGGAGTTGGTGGGTTTAAAGGTTGAAAGCGTAAATTTAAGCATGGGATTTGTGCGGTGTATTGGTAAAGGCAGTAAGGAGCGCCTAATTCCCGTTGGTGGAAAAGCCAAGGAGGCCGTAGAGAAATACTGTTCCTCCGGCCGCCTGAAGACGTTGAAAGGAAGAAGCTCGGAAGGGCTTTTTTTAAGCCGCCTGGGAAAGTTGATGTCCAGGCAGAGCGCATGGAAGGTGATCAAATTTTATGCCCGCAAGGCGGGTATAAAAAAGACGATTAAGCCCCATACACTGCGCCATACGTTCGCGACCCATTTGCTCGAGCATGGCGCGGACCTGCGCAGTGTCCAGGAAATGCTGGGGCATGCGGATATTTCAACAACACAGATCTATACGCACATTGACCGTGAGCGTTTACGGACGGTGCATAAAGAATTTCATCCCAGGGGTTAAATCGTGAAGAAGCTGGAATTAAAAAGATTGCCGCCGGATATTTACCGCTTGATCCTTGATGTGGGTCAATATGCGGATGCGAAAGGCGTACCGGCCTTCCTGGTGGGCGGGATGGTGCGCGACCTTATTCTCGGGCGCAAAAGCCGGGACGTTGATATCGTTGTTGAAGGCGACGGGATATTGTTCGCCCATGGGTTGGCGGCAAAATGGCGAACTCAATCGCGCCAGCCGGTAAAACTGCTGGCACACCGGAAATTCGGAACCGCGGTCCTGGAGCGTGCCGATGGCCTGAAACTGGATATTGTTACCGCTCGCCGGGAAACCTATGCCCGTCCGGGGTCACTGCCGGATGTTGTTCCGGGCTTGATCACGGATGACCTGTTCCGTCGTGATTTTACGGTCAATGCCGTGGCGGTGGCGCTTAATCACGGCGAGTTCGGCGTCGTCTATGATAACTTTGATGGTTGCACAGATATCAAAAAGAAACTGATCCGCGTCATGCATTACCGCAGCTTTGTTGATGATCCGACGCGTATTCTGCGCGCGGTGCGTTACGAAAAGAGGTTTGGGTTCAAGTTTGAGCCGCGGACCCTGTCGGTCCTCAAGATGGCGCTGGAAGAGAATGCTTTTCGCGCGATCACGCCGGTGCGTTATTTTGGTGAATTCCGCCGGATCCTGCAGGAGGAAGACCCCCGGCCGGTCCTGCGCCGTCTTTCCTCTCTGGAAGGGTTGCGTTTTTTTGTATACGATCAGAAAGTTGAAAGTAAGTTCAGCAGTATCATTAAATCTGCGGGGAAAACGGGCGGACCTGATCACTGGATAAGCCTGTTCTCCGCTCTAATCACATCTCTTGACATGGAGTCGGCCGAGGATCTTTTGGTTAGTTTTAATATGCCGCGTGCGGATAAACAGAAATTACTGAAGAGGTTGTCATGAGCCGGATGGATAAGCTGAATCAGCAGGTTAAGCGGGAGATCAGCAGCATGCTTTTGATGGGTGACGTGCGGGACCCCCGCGTGGCGTTCGTCACAATCACCTTTGCCGATATCAGCAAAGACCTTAGTTACGCCCATATTGGATTTAGCGTATTGACCGATGATCCGCAGGCGGTTAAAAGCGCCCAGGAAGGTTTAAATTCGGCAAGCGGGCGTGTGCGCAAGCTGATTGGTGAGCGATTGTCCGTCAGGCATATTCCAGAAATACGGTTTGTTTATGATGATTCGATCGTCAAGGCGGTGAAAATGGACCGGACCCTTGAAGAAATCAGGCAGGAGCGCGAACGCGCCTCTATTGAGAAAGGTGATGAGGGTGGAACAAAAAATACTTAAAGCGTTAACGAGGGCACAGAAAGTCCTGGTCACCATGCATGTTCATCCTGATCCTGACGCGATCGGCTCGGCGCTGGCAATGACCCTGTTTCTCAAGGCAGCCGGCAAGGATGTGCGCTTATACAATGAAGACCCTTGTCCCAAGTGGCTCGCTTTTATGCCGCGGGTCGCTCTTGCCCGTCAGGTCACTGGACGTGAAAAATTCGTGCCGGATGTCGTTGTGATATTAGACAGCGGTGATTATGAACGGATTGGCAAGGTCAAGCAGCTTATTCCGTCGGAAGCTTGTGTTATCAATATCGATCACCATGTAACGAACGAGATGTTTGGCTGTTTAAATCTGGTGAAAACTAAATATTCTTCAACGTCCGAGATCCTCTATGAGCTTTTGAAAAGGGGGAAATGCTCCTTTACGCGGGATATTGCCATTTTGCTTTATCTCGGCATCCTGACGGATACCGGGTCTTTTGGTTTTGACTGCACGACCAGCCATACGCATGCGGTTATTTCACATTTGCTTGAATTTAATATCCCGGTGGGAGAGCTTTACCGTCAGGTTTATGAGACGATGCCCAAGGAAGATTTGAATGTTTTCTTTTCGACGATGAACCGGCTGAAGCTGGAGTGTGACGGCCGTGCGGCGTGCCTGGAGATGACTAAAAAGGACACGGCCGGCTTTTCGAACGGCTTTGATATACGCGATAAAATTTTTGGATTTTTGCGCGCGGTTAAGGGGTTGGATGTGATCGTGATCGTGACTGAGGCTGATCATGGCCGGGTACGGATCAATATGCGCAGCCGCGGGAAACTGGATGTGGCGCGGATCGCCGGCCGGTTTAACGGCGGCGGTCATAAAAAAGCAAGCGGATGTTATATTGATGGAACAATGACGCAGGCCAGGGCCAGAATCCTGGCGGCGATAAGAAAGGTGCTGTGATGGAAGGGATCATTGTTGTAGACAAGCCTTCGGGCATGACGTCGCATGATGTGGTCTCCCGCGTTCGCCGGAGCCTGAACATGAAGAAGGTGGGGCACGCAGGAACGCTGGATCCGCTGGCGACGGGAGTTTTAATCATTCTGGTCGGGAATTCGACCCGTCTGTTCGACAAGTTCGTCGGGTTCGACAAGGCGTACGATGCTACTATGCAATTGGGACTGAAGACGCACAGTGCCGATATCCAGGGGCAGACCTTGCAGGAGAGGCCCTTTGACGGCATATCCCGAAAAGATGTGGAGGCTGCCTTTTTGCGTTTTACCGGCGACATCGAGCAGATTCCTCCTATGGTTTCGGCGGTAAAACACAAAGGTGAGCGTCTTTACAAGCTTGCCCGCAAGGGGATCAATGTTGTGCGCGAGCCGCGCAAGGTACGTGTTGATGTGCTTAAGGTTTTGGATTTTTCACTGCCGTTCGTGAAGTTCTGCCTCGACTGTTCCAAAGGCACGTATGTCCGGCAGGTTGCCGAGGATGTGGGCGAGGTCCTTGGGTGCGGGGCATGCATTACCGAGATCCGCCGGACCAAGGTCGGGCCGTTCGGGATCGAATCGGCCGTCAAGCTTGAGGAGCTCAATGAAAGTCATCTTAGACGCTGGCCGGCTGCCTGAGCGTTATCGTAATGTCGTCGTTGCTATTGGTGTTTTTGACGGAGTCCACCGCGGGCATCAGAGGGTGATTGGCCGCGCTGTCGATGAGGCTCGCCGTATAAAAGGGACCAGCGTGGTCGTGACGTTCCATCCGCATCCGGTGGCGGTCCTCAATCCTGATCAATTTAGCGGGTACATTATTTCGTTAGAGTATCGTCTGCGCCTGATCAAGGCGCTGGGTGTGGATGTATGTTATGTGGTCCCGTTCAGTAAGAAATTCGCGCGCTCGTCGGCGTCAGATTTTGCCGCCGGTTTCCTGAAGGAAAAACTCCGGACGGTAAAAATTGTGGTAGGAGAGGATTTTAATTTCGGCAGCCGCCGTCAGGGGACGGCAGATACGTTTTCCGGGTATGGATTGAGTGTCGAAAAGGTTCCTTTGTTAAAAATAAATAATACAAATATTAAATCAAAAGTTATAAAGGAATTTATTCACGAAGGAGAATTGAATCGCCTGAAGGTGTTTCTGGGCCGTGACTATGGGGTTTTTGCCGAGGTTGAGCGGGGAGAGCGTGTTGGCCGGCGCCTGGGTTTTCCTACCGCGAACCTGAAACGTCAGGTTCGGGAAAACGTTATCTTGCTGCCTCCCGGAATTTACATTGCGCGAGTCACGATGGGCGAAAAGAAGCATCCTGCGGTTTTTTATATCGGTACGCGGCCTACGATCAAGAAGCATCACGGGATTGTTGCGCTTGAGGCTCATGTGCTGGATTTTAAAGGCGATTTGTATGGTAAAAAGATCCTGGTTGAGTTCTTGAAAAAGCTGCGTAACGATAAGATGTTTTCCGACGAGAATGCTCTCGTTTGCGCCATCGCACATGATATTGCCCGGGCGCGTTCCTACTTTAAGAAAAATCCTGCCTGATTTTTTTAGCATAAGACTTTCCTCGTAAAAGTAAAAGGGAGCAGATTTCCTTAAAAACCGTCAACGTGGTTTTTAAGGGGGTCTGTTTTTTTCTTTATTTTTCCTGCCAAAACGCATTTTCCCTGGTTTCCTGATTATTTTCTTGCCGTCTTTCTTGTTTCACTTTATCCGTCGACAAATGTTCAATCCATTGATTAAAAACCTTAAGAAAAATTCCTTCTTTTCTTTGTTGACATCTCTTTTGTCGAAGCCTATACTTGTGTTGTCGGTGGAGGGAAGTGGTGTAAAGTGGTATGCAACCAGGCAAAGCCGGCAACGAGGGAAACATGTTCTACGGTGAATACAATCACAATCTGGATACGAAGGGCAGGCTGATCCTCCCGTCGAAGTTCCGCGAGGTGGCCCGTGAGAACAATATTGAAAAGTTTTATGTTACCCGCGGTCTTGAGAAATGCATTTTCATGTTCTCTGAGTATGAGTGGAAGGTCCAGGAGCAGAAGTTCAAGGGCCTTTCGTTCACCAAGCAGGATGCGCGAACATTTAACCGGATGTTCTTTTCCGGTGCGGTGGATGTTATTCCCGATAAACAGGGTCGTTTCATCGTTCCCCAGTTTTTAAAGGATTTTGCAGGGGTCACGTCAAAAACCGTCCTGATTGGTGTTTCCAATCGTATTGAGATCTGGGACACGCAGCGCTGGCATGAGTTTTACAGCAAATCAACCGAGCTGTTTGAGCAGACAGCCGAGCGAATGATAGACCTATAAAAATTTTACAGCAGGGGGTGCCTATGATGACATTGACGCGGTCGAGGTTGATTTTCAAGCACATGGTTGAGTTACCGCATTGCGAATGTGTTTTCTGTTCAACTCAGGAGGAGTTGACCGGCAGGACAAGGATTTATCTCGTTTTTAAGGACCATCGCAAGGTATATCAGCGTAACGGGATCAAGGGGAACTGGGAAGAAGTGGTCAATGCCGAAGATCGCCAGAATATCTGGGATGGGTTTGAGCAGGCGGTGATCGAGCGCAAGATTCCCAGTTTTGTTGCAGCCAGTTCCGAGATTTCGATGATATGACCTCTGATTTTCAGGCAGAGCCGGCTGGCGTTGAGGGGGGTGGCGGGCATATATCGGTGATGAGCCGTGAGGTTGATGAGCTTCTGGGGTTACAGGCAGGGATGGTAGCGGTGGATTGTACGCTGGGTTTGGGCGGGCATGCGTTGATGATGGGAGAAAGGGTTGGTTCCGGCGGCAGGCTGGTTGGGATCGATCAGGATGATCAGGCGATCGTCAGGGCGAGGCAGCGGCTGAAGGGGTTTTCGGGCCGCCTGGATATCGTCAAAAATAATTTCCGTAATATTTCCGATGTTCTAAACGGGCTTGGTGTTGAAGCCGTTGATGCTGTTCTTTTTGATCTGGGCGTTTCAAGTATTCAGCTGGACGATCCGTTGCGGGGATTCAGTTTCCGTCATGAGGGCCCCCTGGATATGCGCATGGACACAACAGCACCGGTCTCGGCGGCCACGATCATTAATACGTTCTCTGAAGAAGAATTGGCACGGGTTTTGTGGCAGTACGGCGAAGAGCGCTTCAGTCGGCGTATTGCGGCCAATATCGTTAAGGCCAGGGCCGCCAGCCCGATCGAGACGACTGCTGACCTGGTGAAGATCATCATGCGTTCCTTGCCGTTCAAGCAGTCCCGGGAAGGGTTGCATCCCGCGACGCGTTCTTTTCAGGGTATCCGGATTGCCGTAAATCAGGAGTTGGCGGCAGTGGAGGGAGCTCTGGATGCCGCTTACAGCAGGCTTAAGATCGGCGGCAGGATGTGTGTTATTTCCTTCCATTCATTGGAAGACCGAATCGTTAAAAGTAAATTCCGTTCGTATGCGTTGAATGGCAGCGCGACGATCTTGACAAAAAAACCGTTAAGGCCCACTCCGCAAGAGGAGCAGGCAAATCCCCGCTCGCGCAGTGCGCGGCTGAGAGCACTCGAAAGGATCCTATGAAGGTCAGCGATTTTCTCAAGGTCATGTTCGTTATCACGTTCACGGCAGTCCTCTATATTCATCTGCAGATGAGTATTTATGACCTGGCATACCAGGGCAAGAAAAAAGAGGATACAGTTGAGAAGCTGGCGGAAAATAATGTCATGATGAAAAATGATATTCTGCGTCTCAAATCAGCCGACCACATCGGACGGGAATTGCTGGAAAAAGAGAAAGATTACAAGTTTGCCAGCCGTAGTAATGTCGTGGAAGTTGAGACCACGGGTGGCAATCCGATCTCTGGTTTGCTGGCTTTTGCCAAATTTTAATAATTTAGCTGTTTTTACTCCCTGAAATTTTCTACAATTAAGTATTGGTAGAACAATTCCATTTAATTTTCGTCAATAAAAGAGTCTGGCACCCTTGTACTTCCAACGACATCCTACACGCATTGGTTTCATCTTTTTCTTCATTTTCTTCCTTCTGATCCTGTTTATTATCAAGCTTTCTCTGATTCAGGTTTTTCGCTCAAGCTATTTGGCGGACAAAGCGGAGAAGCAGCATAATCATGTTGTTGATCTGGAACCGCGCCGCGGTACCATTTATGACCGGGATCTCAGGTCTCTGGCGTTGAATGTCGCGGCGTATTCTTTGTTCGCTAATCCTAAAGCGATGAAAGCTGAGCAGAAAGAGGAGGCGGTCCGTCAAGTCGCGTCCGTATTGGGCGTGAGCGGCGAGGAAATAGCGAGAAAACTGGATAAGCCCAAGAGCTTTATCTGGCTGGCCCGCAAGATGCCGCAGGATCAATATGAAAGACTTAAAGGGATCAAGCTTCACGGTCTGGGATTTATCAAGGAAAGTAAGCGGTTTTACCCCAATGGGGAGCTTGCCGCCCATGTGATGGGATTTGCCAACATTGATAATGTCGGGCTGCAAGGTGTTGAGCTGGAATTTGACAAATATTTACATGGGACCAAAGGCGTGGCCCAGTTCCTGCGCGATGCCCGCCAGCGCGATCTGATGATCGAGAAGGATTTTATTGCGCCAAAGGACGGGAGTGATGTTGTCCTTACTATTGATGAAACGATCCAGTTTATTGCCGAGAAGGCCCTGGACAAGGCTTTCCAGAAGTATAACGCTGCGTCAGCCTGTGTTATTGTGTTGAACCCCAAGACCGGCGAGGTGCTGGCATTTGCCAATCGCCCGACTTTCCGTCCGGACGCGCCGGATAAAAGTTCACCGGAAAGCCGAACGAACCGCGCGGTGGCGTTCACCTATGAGCCGGGGTCGGTGTTCAAGATCGTAACAGCTACGGGAGCACTGGAAGAGGGGATCACCAACGAGGACGAAGTATTCTTTTGTGAGAACGGGAAATATCTGGTAGGGAATCATATCCTCAAGGACGCGCATCCCAAGGGGCGGCTTACCTTCCGTCAGGTCATTGAGCAGTCGAGTAATATAGGTACTGTCAAAGTCGCTCAGCGGTTGGGGGCGGATAAGGTTTATGAATATGCGCATCGTTACCGTTTTGGTCAAAAGACGAATATCGGGATGACGGGCGAAGTGGGGGGTATTCTTAAGCCGACCAGCCGCTGGTCCAAAACATCCATCGGCGCGGTCCCGATTGGCCAGGAAGTCACGGTGACGGCGGTTCAGCTGGCGACAGCGATCGCCGCTGTTGCTAATGACGGGGTGATGATGAAGCCGTATTTTATTAAATATGTCAAGGCGCCTAATGGCATGATCACCGAAGAGAATAAGCCGCAGGTGATTGGCCGCGTCATGAAATCCGAGACGTCGCGCCGGCTGCGCAGTATTTTGCAGGGTGTTATTGATGTCGGCACGGCGCAGATGGCCAAGATCAAGGATATCCCGGCGGGCGGCAAGACCGGTACAGCGCAGAAGGTAGTGAACGGGACATACTCGCACAGCAAGTTCGTGGCCTCGTTCATCGGGTTTGCCCCGGTAGATGATCCAAAACTGGCCGTTGTTATCAGTGTCGATGAGCCGCATCCGGCTTATTACGGCGGCGTGGTGGCCGGGCCGGTTTTCAGGGAAGTGGTTGAAGATTCGCTGAAATACCTGGCGGGGAAAAAAGGATTGTAAGATGACGTATCATGGCATCAGCATTAGCGCGGTTTGGGATGATTCTCGCCGGGTAACACCGGGGAGTTTGTTTGCCGCTTTGTCCGGGCCATTGGCAAAGGGTGAGGATTTTATTCCTCAGGCTGTCGCGATGGGGGCGGCGGTCATTGTCTTGCCGGAGCTTTCAGCGCCTGCCTTCAGTGCGCGTTATCCGCAGGTCATGTTTGTGGGCGTAGATGATCCGCGGTCAGAATTCAGGAAAGTTGTTTTAGACTTTTACGGCCGGCCTTCCGCCAGGGTCAGGGTCATCGGGGTCACGGGAACGAATGGCAAGACGACCATTACTTATTTTCTGGAGGCCATTCTGGCCGCGGCCGGGAATGTTTGCGGCGTGGTCGGTACCGTCAATTATCGCGTGGCAGGTAAGGTTCTTCCGTCGAAAAACACAACTCCTGGTTTTTTGGATAACCAGATCCAGTTAAGCGGGCTCGCTGCTAAAGGCGTCCCGTATTCGATCATGGAGGTTTCTTCGCATGCCCTGGAACAGGGCCGGGTCGATCTGATCGATTTTAGCGGGGCTTTGTTTACCAATCTTACCGGTGACCATCTTGATTATCACAAGACCATGGAGAATTACTTCAGGGCCAAAAGCCTTTTGTTCTCGGGGCTTAGGGCCGGGGCGTACGCGGTCATTAACACCGACGATGATTGGGGAAAGAAACTGGTGACGCTGGCAACCTCAAAAGTTATTACTTATGGAATCGATCATGGTGCGGATGTACGGGCAGTGGTGCATGAGTTTGGCCGCAAGGGGGCCCGGTTTGAGATTTTTTTTCCCGGCGGGCAGGTGTTGATCGAAACGCCGTTTACCGGAAAACATAATGTTTATAATATTTTAGCGGCATTTGCCGCAGGTTTGGGAGAAGGCTTTGCACCGGACACGATCAAGAAGGGGATCGAGGCGCTTGGGAATGTGCCGGGTCGACTGGAGCGGGTTGAATGCGGCCAGGATTTTGACGTTTTCATTGATTATGCCCATACGGACGACGGGCTCAGGAATGTTCTGCAGGCTCTCCAGGAAGTTAAGCACAGGCGCTTGATCGTGGTATTTGGCTGCGGCGGCGATCGCGACCGTACAAAACGTCCCCGGATGGGGAGAGTGGCCTGCGAACTGTCAGATATCGCGGTCATTACGTCTGATAATCCGCGCAGCGAAGATCCGTCCTGTATCATCGATGAGGTCATCCCGGGATTTACAAAGAAAAACTATGAAGTCATTGTTGAGCGTGAAGCAGCGATCCGCAGGGCCCTGGAGCTGGCCGAGGCCGGCGATATTGTTTTGCTTGCCGGGAAAGGTCATGAAACGTACCAGGTCCTGAAAGAAGGGACCGTTGATTTCGTGGAAAGGGATATCGTGGGGCGGATTGTTAAGGAGATACGAGCATGTTCGCGATAGCTGAGATCCTTAAATGCACGGGTGGGGAATTGCTCCAGGGGGACGCCTCCGTACGGGTGACCGGCGTTTCAACCGACACCCGCAAGGTTGCCTCGGGTGAGCTTTTTGTTGCCATTAAAGGCGATACGTTTGATGGTCATTTATTCACGGCCGGAGCCGTTGCGGCGGGGGCGGTTGCTGTTTTGGTAAGCCGTGACGATGTTGAACGTCCGGCTGATGCTGCGGTGATCCTGGTTAAAGATACTGTGGTAGCGCTGGGACGGATCGCCCGCGCCCACCGCTTAAAGTTCAAATGCCCGGTGGTCGCCATCACGGGCAGTGCCGGCAAAACGTCGACCAAGGAAATGATCGCTGCCGTGCTGTCAACAAAATATCGAGTGTTGTTTAATAAAGGTACTGAGAATAATCATATCGGCGTCCCGATGACCCTGTTGCAGTTGACAAAGAAACATCAGGCGGCGGTCATTGAGGCGGGCACCAATCATTTTGGCGAGATCGACTGGCTGGGGTCTGTTATCTGTCCGAGCATTGCGGTATATACGAATATCGGGGCCTCTCACTTAGCGGGACTGGACAGTCCTGACGGGGTCTTCAGGGAAAAAGCGGCCCTGATCGATCATTGCGCTAAAAAGGGCACGGTCATCGTTAACAGTGATGATGCCCATTTACGTGCTATCTTAAAAATGAAGCTGACCCAAAAAGTTATCTCTTATGGCATTGAGCAGAAAGCCGATTTGAAGGCCGACGCTGTTCGCTCTTGCGGTGGGGGGCTCGAAGTTTCTTTACCTAAAGGAAAATCTTTTCGTCTGCCGACGCCGGTGTGGGGTAACGTTTACAATGCGCTGGCTGCGGTCGTCTGCGGACAGGTTTTAAAAGTGCCGTTCAAGAATATTGCTTTGGCTCTTGGCCGTGCTCAGCCGGCAAAGGGAAGGCAGTGTTTTCATGTTGTTCGGGGTGTAACCGTGATCGATGATACGTACAATGCGAATCCTGTTTCATATGCAAATGCCATTCGGACATTGTCGTTGACGGGCACTAAGGGGAAAAAGGTCCTGGTGGCTGCCGATATGCTGGAACTGGGCGCGCAATCGGAGGCGCTTCATGCTTTGGTGGGGGAAGCCGCGGGACGTGCCGGGATCGAGCATGTTTTGACGATTGGCCGTTTTGCCGGACAGATCGGCACACAGGCAGGACAGATCAATCCTGAAGCAAAGACAAAACATTATGAGCATCCCGAGGACATCTTTGTTGACCTGGGCGACATCCTTCGCGAAGGCGATGTGGTTCTGGTCAAAGGTTCACGGGGGATGCACATGGAGCGTCTGGTCGAACATTTACTGGCGGTCAATTAAAAAGGGTTAGTTATGTTTTTTTATTTATCACAGTTTCGTAATGAGTTTTTTGCCTTTAATATTTTTAGATATATTACTTTCCGGGCCGGCCTGGCGGCGGTGACGACGTTCTTAATTATGATCGTGATCGGTCCCTGGTTCATTCGTAAACTGGGCCAGTGGAATCTTGGTGAGAAGCCGGTCCTTGGCGGGGGGCGGGAAGCGGTTTTGGGCGCGGAACTAAAGCCGAAGGTCGGTACCCCGACGATGGGAGGTATTCTGATCATCGGCAGTATTCTGATATCTGTCTTGTTGTGGGCGGACCTGTCAAATCCGTATATCTTGTTGACGATCTTTACCATGCTTTGGCTAGCGTGTATTGGTTTTGCGGATGATTTCATGAAGCTTAAGGGGATCAATAAGAACGGGATGCCGGCGAGAACCAAGATGATCTGGCAGGCGGTACTGGCTGTGATCGTGAGTTTTTATGTGTATGCCTATTTGAATGTTTCAACGGAACTGGATGTCCCGTTCTTAAAGAAACTGGTGATTGACCTTGGGCCTTTTTATATTCTGCTGGTCATGGCTATTTTAATCGGGGCGTCGAATGCGGTCAACCTGACCGACGGACTTGACGGCCTGGCCATTGGATGCACGCTCATGGTGGCCTTAACGCTCGCCATTCTTTGTTACATCACCGGGAATATTAATATCAGTGAATATCTGTTCATTCCTTATATCCCAGGGTCGGGAGAGTTGACAATCTTTTGTACGGCTATTGTTGGCGCGAGTCTCGGGTTTTTGTGGTTCAATGCGCATCCGGCGTCGGTTTTTATGGGGGATGTAGGCGCGCTGGCGTTGGGCGGGACGATCGGGATTATTGCCGTTTTTATCAAGAAAGAATTCCTTCTGGTTGTTTTGGGTGGGGTATTCGTCTGGGAAGCATTATCGGTGATCATGCAGGTCACGTCGTTCAAATTGACGGGTAAACGAATATTTTTATGTTCGCCGTATCATCACCATTTGCAGAAGCTGAATTGGAAAGAATCCAAGATCGTGATCCGTTTCTGGATTGTGGGGATCATTTTAGCCCTGGTGACATTGACAACATTAAAGATCAGGTAACGCAGACGTGGTTGATCCTATGGATATTAAAGGTAAAAGAGTATGCATCATTGGCGCGGCGCGCAGCGGGATCGCAGCGGCGAATCTGGCGGCGGAAATGGGCGGTGTTGTCAAGATTACGGATGGCAAGCCCCTGGCTGCGATCGAGCCGGCATTGTCGTTGTTGAAGGATCGGGAGCACGTCCAGATTGAGTCTGGCGGGCACTCGAGGGGCTTTGTTGTTTCAAGCGACCTGGTGGTGGCTAGTCCCGGCGTATGGCGTGATGCCGAGCCCTTGCAATGGGCCCGTGAAGCCGGCATTCCGGTATGTGGCGAGATCGAGTTCGCTTGGCTTAACTGTAAAAAGCCTGTCATCGCGGTGACAGGATCGAACGGCAAGACCACAACGGTCACGCTGATCGCCAAGGTTATTGAAGCGGCGGGTAAACGCGCTTGTCTGTGCGGCAATGTCGGTTTACCGTTCTCTCAGCATTCCAGCCGGACGGAAGTGGATTTCTTTGTTGTTGAGATCAGTTCTTTTCAGCTGGAACTAATTAACACGTTCCGTCCTTATATTGCCGCTATCTTAAATTTCAGCCAGAATCATCTGGATCGTCATCCCGATATGGAAGATTATTTTGGCGCCAAGAAACGTATTTTTATGAATCAGTCGGCGCAGGATTTTGCGGTATTAAATGCCCGGGATCCGCTGGTAGCGCGGCTTAAGGATCAGGTTTCCTCTCAGGTTCGGTTTTTTAATCAGGAAGGATCGTCGGCTAATCCGAATCATCTTGCCGTGCAGGAAGTGGCCCGCATTCTTGGAATACCGGATGCGGTGACGCAGAAGGTCTTTGATGAGTTTACCGGTGTTGAACACCGGCTGGAGCGTGTGAGGGTTTTGGACGGCGTTGAATTTATTAATGATTCCAAGTCAACGACCGTTGAAGCGGGCCGCTGGGCGCTGGAACGGATGCAGAAGTCTGCGGTATTGATCGTGGGAGGGTCCGACAAACATATGGATTATACCTGCCTGCGCGAGCTGGTGCAGCGCAAGGCACGGGTGATGGTGGCGATCGGTGCGATTCGGGAGCAGTTTGCGGCCACGTTTGGAGATGTCCTGCCTGTAGAGGTCATCAACGGCGGGCTTGATGCGGCGGTGGCGTTCGCGCGCCGGACGGCGCGTTCGGGCGAATGCATTTTGTTTTCACCGATGACCGCGAGTTTTGACATGTTCGATAATTTTGAGCATCGCGGTAAAGTGTTTAAAGAGATCGTGAGGGCGTTGTGATGAGGGAAACCCGCGTGGCGTTGTTTATGACGTTTTCTGTCCTGGTTGCTATTGGTGTTGTGATGATCTACAGTTCCAGCGGCATTTATGCACTGGAGATCCTGCATAACAGTTCCTATTTCCTTACCCGGCATTTGATGTTCCTGGCTATTGGCTCGGTATTGATGTTTGGTGTGATGTTGATGGACTACCGGATTCTGCAGAAAAAAGCACGGCTGATCCTGGCCTTTGTTTTTCTGCTGCTGGTGTTGGTGTTGATCCCGCATATCGGGAAAGTCTCTTCCGGCGCCCGCCGCTGGTTCAGCGCCGGCCCTATAAATTTCCAGCCGTCGGAAATGGCCAAGGTCGGGCTGATCATTTATATGGCTGATTTTTGTTCGCGCAAACAGGAATTTATCCGTCGTTTTAAAAAGGGATTCGTTCCGCCGATGCTGATCATGGGGATGATGTCCTTGCTCATCATGAAGCAGCCGGACATGGGTAATACTATTCTGGTTTTTTCGATCACGATGCTGATGCTTCTGGTGGCGGGTGCGCGCATAAAGCATTTAGTGTCGGTCTTTTTACCGGCGATCCCGTTGGCGGCTTTTTTGATCTGGATCGAACCTTATCGCGTGCGCCGGATCGTGGCGTTTATGAATCCCTGGGAAGATCCCCAGGGGGCGGGCTTTCAGCTGTCCCAGTCGCAGATCGCTTTTGGTTCCGGCGGCTTCTGGGGCGTAGGCCTGGGGAAAAGCGAGCAGAAGCTGCTGTATCTTCCGGCGGCACATACGGATTTTATATTTTCGATCATCGGGGAAGAACTGGGCTTTCTCGGCGCGCTGGCGGTCATTTTCTTGTTCGGGCTGTTTATTTGGCACATCACGCGCATTCTGAAACAGACCGTTGATCCGTTTGGATATTATCTTATTTTCGGCATTCTCATGATGCTCAGCATTCAGGTGGTGGTTAATTTTGGGGTCAGTATTGGAGCTCTCCCGACGAAGGGGCTGCCGCTTCCCTTCATTAGTTACGGTGGTTCGGCGCTGATTTTTAATATGATGGCTGTCGGCCTTATCCTTAATGTCTCACGCACACAGGATCTGGGCAGTGGTTAACCATAAGAAAATCCTTATTGCCACCGGCGGGACGGGTGGGCATATTTATCCGGCCATGGAAACTGCCGGCGAGCTGGTGCGCCGCGGCTGGGAGGTTCGTTTCATCGGATCGTTCGGTGCCGCCGGTGAAAAGTTGACCGCTCGGGGTTTTTCACACATTGATATCAAGGCCAGAGGTTTTGTTTCCAGAAGCCCGTGGCAGAAGTTTCTGGCTTTGGTCTTTTTGCTCAGGGCCTTTGTTCGTTGTGTTCGGGAAGTTGTGACCTTTAAACCGGGTGTGGTCCTGGGCTTTGGCGGATACAGCTCTTTTCCGGCGGTGATCGCCGGCAGATTTCTTGGCGTTCGGACCATGATCCATGAACAGAATGCAAGCCCCGGTCTGGCCAACAGGGTGTTGGCTCGATTTGTCGGCAAGATCGCGGTCAGCTTCAGGGATACCGGAAACTTTTTTCCCAAGGATAAGATTGTCTGGACCGGGTATCCGGTGAGGCCTCTGGGTGCCTGCCGCTCCCGGGAAGAAATTCTGCGGGAACATGGATTTGATGATCGACGGAAAACCATTCTCGTTTTTGGCGGCAGCCAGGGAAGCCGGGCGATCAATGAATGTGTTGTTTCGTGTTTTGAGCGGTTTAATGCAGCCGAGCCTCTTCAGGTGATCCATCTTGCCGGACGCGGCGGAGCCGAGCGGCTAAAGGCCCGGTATGCCCGGTTATCTTTTCCTGTTCTATTGCAGGATTATGCGGATAATATGTCTGAGCTATATGCACTGGCCGATGTGGTGATCGCCAGGGCAGGGGCGGGAACAGTCACAGAACTTGGATTGCTGGGCCTGATATCAATCCTGATCCCTTATCCGTATGCGAATAGTCATCAGGAAGCGAATGCCCGGGTTTTGGCTCAACATGAGGCGGCTGTAATAATTAAGGAAAAAGACTTGAACCCCGGTATGCTTGGGGATAAGATTTTTTTAGCGCTGGGATCTGTTGCGCGCAGGGAGTTCCTTCGTCAGAAACTGTCTCAGGATGTTCTTTTAGATGCCGTGGCCAGGGTTTCCGACGAGGTTGAACGGTTGTGAAATTATTTATTTTTAGTCTGTTCTTTTTTATCTGTTCTTTTTCTTCGTCGGTTTTTGCTGACCGGGTTGGTTTCCAGGATAAGTCCTCGGCCTGGCAAAATATTAAAAGCGATCATTTTATTGTTCTTTACAAGAAGGCGCCGCAGCAGTTTGTCGAGAATACGCTGGCGAGAGCTGAAGAGGATTATCAGAAGACGGCAACGACGTTGGGTTTCACCCGTTATAAAGGGTGGATCGGCAGCTCCCGGGTAAAGATCTATATTTATGATGATGCCGGGGCGTACAAGAATTCTTCGGGGCTTGGCTGGGCGGCCGGATCGGTCGTAACACGCTCACGGACGATTTCAGCTTACCCGTCGGCCAGCGGTTTTTTTGATTCCACACTGCCCCATGAGATCGGGCATATTATTTTGCGTGATTTTATCGGGACAGATGCGGTGGTCCCTTTATGGTTCGAAGAAGGTGTGGCGATGTACCAGGAAGAGTCGGGCCGCTGGGGCGCGGATGCTGATGTCCTTCGGGCCTTGGTTGAAGGCCGGTTTATTTCGGTCGAGGATATGAGCAGCCTTGAGTTAAGCAGGGATTCGAATGTCGAGCTGGTGCGTATTTTTTATGCGGAAGCGGCCAGCCTGGTGCGTTTTTTAATCAATGAAGGCGAGACGTACCGGTTTGCCCGTTTATGCCGGGAGATCAAGAACGGTTCACGTTTTGACTGGGCCTTAAAGAAGTCCTATATGAAATATCAGACATTGCAGGGCCTTGAAGAAGACTGGAAGGATTATCTGGGTCATGAGAAGAGTAAAAAACACTAAAACAGAAATGAAAAAATACCACTTCATCGGCATCGGCGGCATGGGGATGGGGAATCTGGCTTTGTTAATGCTGGCGAAAGGTTTTTCCGTCAGCGGATCCGATGAGAAGGAAAGCGAGCTTACCCGTCAGCTGCGCCAGAAAGGAGCGGCTATTTTTATCGGCCATGACCTGCAGAATATTGACGGCGCTGATTGTGTGGTTTACTCTTCGGCTATCTCTGCGAGCAATCCGGAGATGTTTGAAGCGGTGCGTTTGCATAAACCGATCCTCAAGCGCGCTGAATTGCTGGCGCAGCTGGTTAATAAGGAAGTGGGTGTAACGGTCGCCGGAGCGCACGGAAAAACAACGACGTCTTCAATGGCATCCCTGCTCTTGATCAATGCCGGCTTAAAACCGACGACTGCGGTGGGCGGGGTGGTCAGCCAGGGGTATAATGCCAATCTGGGCATCGGCCGCCATATCGTTGCTGAAGTTGATGAAAGCGACGGCTCCTTTCTGTACTTCTCGCCTCATTTTTCGATCATTACGAATATTGATTGTGAGCATCTGGATTACTACAAGACCATGGACAATGTCTTGGCGGCGTATGCCAAGTTCGTCGAACGCACGGTTCCC
>PEAR01000030.1 GCA_002753745.1 Candidatus Omnitrophota bacterium
ACGCACACGCCGCCCCTGCAAACCCAGACCTTAAACCTTCATTCTCCAGTAAAAGATTGATCTTTTCAGCCAGCAAATCCTCTCGGTCCGGCGGAACAAGAAAACCGCTTTCCCCGTCTTTGATAAGCTCTGAAACCCCATTTACAGCCGGCCCTATAACCGGCACTCTCATCGCCATAGCTTCTATTAATGCAACACCCAAGGATTCCGACCGGCTAGACAATACTTTTATTCGCGCCTTTGACAACAATTCATAAACTTGATCTTGGGTCTTATAACCAAGAAGCTTAACCTCATCCTCCAGATCAAAATCTTTAATAAGTTCTTTAAGAATCTCATATTGAGAACCATCACCCACAATCAAACATTTAAATTGAACGCCAGCCTTTTTTAATAACGAACACGCTTTTACCAACACATCAACACCCTTAACATATTCAAACCGGGCGACAGAAAGGATGATATTCTCAGAACTTACCCCTTTAATAACATTCTTTGTCAGATCAACTCCGCAACGAATAACCGAAATCTTCTCTGAACTAACACCAAATTGCTTAACAATATAAGATCTATTAAAATTTGTAATTGTAGTCACGCCCTTGGCAAGTGCGCATTTGATCTTGATATTCCGTGGGGGACAGACGAAGATATCATACCCCAGCAACGAAAAAGTAAACGGTATCCCCGTAAGTAAATGCGTCATCATAGCCATATCAGCGGCTCGATGACCAAAATGGGCTTGAATATGATTCGGACAAGACAACTCTATCAAACGGACATTCTTTAACTGTGTAACAAAAAGACGAAAAAAGTCATTTCGACATCTGATAGAGAACCAAATCACTTTTGCATACCCCAAAGGACGATGAAACAAAAACCAGACATGGCTAACAATGATTTCAAACAACGCTTCATTCTGAAAATAATTTACTCGCTTTATCTCCTCCGTTTGGCGATGACACAGTCCTTCTTTGGGGTTATAAAAAGCAAACACCTCTACCGTCACTCCTTGCCGCTGAAGCTCAACCATTTCATTTAAAATAAACGTTTCCGAAATCTTTGGAAAAGCATCCAGAATATAGGCAACTTTCATCATATATTTATCCTAAACCCCGACTTATCAAAGCAAAAACGCCGAGTTAAAATGCACCCACCAATAAAAGATAGCGCTATGACAACTAACTTAACACCCAGACAAAGATATGCATTCTTTAACGACAACATCGAGTTCAATAGTATTAATATCGACAGGAAAAAATGTGACCCTAATTTCTCCCAAAGGAGCCTGAGAGTCCCCCTGACAAGCCTTAACGTAATAAATAACACAAAAATAACCCATAAAGCCGACTGAAACGTATAGGCTGTGGCTACACCACACACCCCCCACTTCATGCCTAAACTTATTGAAAGAATCACGATAGTTGTACCGGCTATCTGCAATTTAAATTGCCAGTCTGCCTTACCCTGAGACAACAAAACAGTCCCGATTGTAGTCCCAATAGATTGAACCATCCCGCAAAATGTAAATATCCTAAGCAAAACCACAATGCCTGACCACTGATCACCCAAAAAGATCCTCACAATTTCGGGAGCACAAGCAAACAACATCGCCATCAATGGGAACGTCACAAACGCGATCTTCCCGATCATTTCAAGATATACTTCACGAACTTTGTCCACCTCAAACTGTATCTTAGAAAATGCAGGGAACATAACACGACCGATCGACCATGAAACATTCTGCAGCGGAAATAAAACCATACGATACGCCAACGAGTAAAGACCTAAAGCCTCAGCTCCCAGAAATCTCCCGATCAAAAGCTTGTCCATGTTGCGAGCAAAATAATTCAACACATTAAACCCCATCAAATTGGCTCCGAAGAACCATATCTCGCGTAAACGCCCCATTGAGAAGAACATTCGTGGTCTCCAGGGTGATAATATCCACACCAATATTCCGCTAACCAAAGATGCACTTAAAACCTGCGTAACAAGACTCCACACACCAAACCCTTTAAACGCCAGAATGATGCCCAGTAAACCTGACGTCAAAACAGCACAAATATCAATTAACGCTAATTTCTTGAATGCCATCTCTTTCGTCAACAATGACTGCGGAACGATCGTCAACGAAATCACAATGAAGTTAATAGAAAGGGCCATCAAAATGATCTTAAGCTTCGGCTGTCCGTAAAAACCAGCGATCGCTGACGAAAGAAAGAACGTAATCACCATAAAACTTAAGCCAGCAACAATATTTAGCCAAAAAGCCGAATCATAATGCTCGGCAACAGCGTCCTGTTTCTGGATCAGCGCACTGCCGATACCCATTTCAAGAAAAACATTTACAAATTCTGTAAAAGCAACAGCCATTGCCAAAAGGCCAAACACATCAGGTGTCAGTAATCGAGCCAGCACTGCAATAACAAGAACTTGACAAACTTGCCGCCCTCCTTGAGATATAAAAGACCAGAATAATCCGGTTTTAGTTTTATGTTTTAGACTCGTCATAGCATTAGAACCACCAAAGCTCTGAATATTATCCATTTGAAATCCGATCATCATGATCCAAGAGCCCCAAATTCACCAAATTCTTAGAAGGCACATTAACCTTAACATTGCCGCCATCCAATAGAACGCTCAATGAGCGTTTAATCTCTTGCGCGATTTTCTTGTTATTATGCAAGAAAAGCGGCACCCTCGAGTCGTATCCATATTGAAGACTATCACAACCCAGACTGTCTGCCAAAGCCACGGCAGCAACGATCTCACTAACATTCTCTGGAACGATAGTATACTTAAAAATAATCTTCGTATCTGAATGAAGCTCACGTTTTACGGTAATCATCTTTTTTATATTCTTTACCACTTTATCGAAATTTGACCCCCGATTAATCTTTTCATGCATCTTTGCCGTAGCGGCATTTACCGAAATAGCAACCCAACTTGCACCTGTAACCAAACATTCAACCCACTCATCATTCAACAAAAGACCATTTGTGATGACATTAACTTTTTTACCCATATCTTTCGTCAGCCAAGAATATAACTCCTTTGCTCCCTGCATCAACAAGACTTCACCTCCCTGAAGCTGAACCTCCTTAACCACAGACCAGTCAATATTCAGCTTCAAAAAATTATTATCAATCTTTACTTTAGAGCGATGATCCTGATGGCACATAACACAGGACACGTTACACAATTCTCCGTACATGATCCATAATCGACTAGGGTGCCCGGCAAATGCAATCGGCCTAACAACAGGTTTTTGTTCATGTTTGAAAGGCAACATATCGCAATTGTTAGCACAATACAAACACCCACGACAAGACGTAAACCGAAAGAATCTCAATGAAATACTTTTCGACCATATTTTACGCAAATTATCTTTAGAAATGTCACCGACCATGCCCGGCCTGACATGGCAACAAGGGAAAACATGCCCATAAGCATCAATATAAACACTGTCCCACAGCAATGAACAATACGTATTTCTTCTACCGAACATTGGAATATACAATAAGAAACTGAAAATTGAGAAAACAGCCAATCCCAGCTTGCTATTTCTCAGAAAATCGTATGCTTTGCGAAATGCCTTCTTCATATTTCTCTTTCCAGCTTCTCACGATACATCGCTATAAATTTAGACTCACTCGCTTGAGATATAAGCCCGTCATTGAGTTTATTTTAGAAAATTTCGCATCACGACGTTTTTCTGAAATACATACACACCATAAGAATACCAATACCATAAAGACGAAATTTTCCGCCGTAAAAAACGCTGCAGCGGCTTAAACTTTATCCCTGATAATATTTTGTGCAAAAAAGAAACAGTAGTATTTTCATGCCCAGATTGAGCTATATAATTCCTGACAGCCCGATGAAAGTCCGGCTTATTAGAAGACCACTTCCAAATACCCTGGAAATCTTTCACAATATCAACCACAGGGTCAAAATCATGCAGCAATTCAATGAAATGCCGTTCCGCGTACTGACGCTTGCTATAATCGCCATGCCACAGATGAAAAATCTTACCATCCAGGTAACCGACACTCCCTTCTACGTCGGGATAAACCTGTTCAAGCCATCCAATAAAACGTTTACGCGCAGCCGGTGTTATGAAATTTCTTTCACTAAAAGAATCCCTGTAATTATAAAAAGCATACGCCATCAAAGCATCGCCTACACCCAAAATCATGCAATCAAAGAAACCATGGTTGTCCAGAAACTCCCGACGTGCCGCCCAAGCAAAGCCAACGTGACCCTGTGATAATCTGCGCCCGAGAGATCCCCCAGTATGGTTTTGCGCTCCACAGGCAATCCCATAAAAACTCTCGTTATTTACAAACTCATTTAAAACAAATTTCTGGTCAAAACCGTCCATGTCTCCGTGGGTAAGGCATATGGCAAAAGCAAACGGCTGAACAACAACATATTCTTCCAAAAGCTCAGAAACTTCCCAAATCCAATGATCATTCTTAAAAACGATATCACAATCAAGCCAGGCAACCTTATCACAGTCGTGAGGAAGATGCCTAAGTGCCACATTAAACATCGCCTCTTTTTGCCATAAAACATTTTCCGAAGATGTTCTTAGCTGAACCAAAATGTC
This sequence comes from Candidatus Omnitrophota bacterium, assembly GCA_002753745.1. GTDB lineage: Bacteria > Omnitrophota > Gorgyraeia > Zapsychrales > Fredricksoniimonadaceae. The sequence goes on from PEAR01000030.1 coordinate 4,613, forward strand.
TGAATCTTGCTTAGAAAAAGTAAACGGCTCTCCGTCAAAGGCGAGTTCAACGGTAACTAGCTTTAAACCCTGTCTTTTGGAAAAATTTCGAAACAAATAGTAATTATCGATCTTGTTCTTAACCCCTGAGGGATTAAAGAATGTCGTAATTCCCCAGAAGGTTCCACACAATCTTTTCGGCTTACGCAAATTCGCTTCCATTCACTAATCTTTCACTGACAATTGAAGTTTATTCATAGGAGAAATAATCAAAGGTATCTGCATCCTGATTTAAAACCTCACCTATCATTTAACAGATGACAGAATAAAAAAATCCTGCAAATTATTCATTATCGGCCCCTCGCCTCCAGCACAGCGCGCCCAGGGATTAATCAACCCCACAGATGACACTGCAACCGAAATCAACAGAAAGACGCTAAAAACTATTCTTTTGAATGATTTCATCCTTTCAAAAAAATTATAAAGAAAAAAAGCTGTTATGGGAATCAGCGACACTAACCAACGCACTCCATATGACCATCCGCCATAATTAGAAGTGGTTAACAAATAATACAACATTATAACGATTGAGACCGCCCCCACAACAATGGCCTCTTTATAGAACCGCTTTTTACAGTAAATCTCAACCCACAAACAATAGCCTGAAAGCAAAAACAACGGATCATACAAGAAAAAGCCTCTGCTGCCGATCAAAGCATTAAAAGAATACTCAGCCAGAAAAGAGCCGCGATTCAATTCAAAACCAGAAAGACCTGCACCCCAAATCCAAGGAGACCCCGGATATATCCATGCCTGTCTATGGATTTCAGCCGGAATAAAGTCGCCGGTAATCAAGAAATTCAATACCACCGCTGGCAATGCCGTCACAAGTAAAGGCAAACAGAAATAAGATATATCCTTCCTTAAACTCTTTTCGAAAACTATATAAATGATAAAACCAGCATAAAAAAGAGCTGATGGGACATCAATGACGCCAGCCAAAGAAAAGAATAAACCCGAAAAGAAAAGACGGTGTTTTCCTCCACCTGAAAATCGCGCCTGAAGAAGAAAATAAAAACCAACAAAGAGCAACGACGCTGCTATTGAATGATTATTAAAGACCGTAGACCACGGGAAGAAAATTGTTCCCAACCCCAGAGACAAAGTAAGCAGGATACGGTATTTCTCTTTAATTTGAACCAAAGAAAGGGCTAAATAAAAGCAACAAACGCACAACAGCCAACCCAAGCCTATCGTCAACAGCGTTATCCAGTAATACCCCTTCCCAGCCGAACCAGATAAACTAATCCCGCATTGATGCAAAAACCAGTACATTGCAGCACCAATAACTGAAAGCATCGGTGGCTTATCGGAATAAAAATGACCCCGAAAGAAGACCTTGTCGCCAGTGCCGACGAAACTGGATCTATCAATAATTAAGGTCCCTCGCTCAACAATCGATTCCACAACAGCCATCCGGCTGGCATCATTCCAGCTGGCAACGTGGTTTTTGGTTACCGCGGCCATGATCAGCACTAAAACACCTAAAATGAGCCACCGATGCCATGAAGGACAAAACATTGGAAACTTTTCCACAATACCTCGGAAAATTAGCCGCTTAACCTAGCTCTAACCTTACACCGTAAACATTAACCCCGGCCATTCATCATCTGAAGCTTTCAATACACCTTGAGTAAACTCCAGAACACCAGCCCCAGAAAGAAAAAGCTGCGGCCTCCTCTTTCCGGGCCTTAAAATACTCTTTGACATCATGGTGAAGGTTCGATTTCTCGGATGACCAGCTCCAAATTCCCTGAGGATCTTTCTTTATATCAACCTCAGAATCAAAATGATGAGTTTTCAAGAGTGAATGCCGCTCTACATACCTGCGTCTGCCCAATTCACCATGCCATAAATGAAGAATTCTTCCATCGATGTAACCGACACTTCCTCCCACACAAGAATTGACCTTCTCAAACCAGGGGAAATAACTCTTATGATAGCTTGGTATTAAAAAGTTTTCTTTACTAAAAGAATTGATGTTATGAAAAAAAGCGTAGGCTATAAAGTCATCCGCACCACCGAGGATCATTCGGTCATAAAAAGCAAATTTGTCGAGCGCATCCCTTCTAATACACCAGGCGAACCCAGCCTCCCCTTGTAATGAAAAACTTTTAAGCTCGTTATCTTGAGATCCAAAAGAAGCACATACGATCCCTTGGGAATTCCCGCCGCCCAAAGAATCGTTGAATAGAATTCTTGAATTTGCCGGGTAATGGAAATTATAGGGCAAACGCACAACATCGGCATACGGCTGAACAACAACGTATTCTTCCAAACGCAGCGCCGTTTCCTTAACCCATTCCTCATTCTGGAAAATAATATCACAATCAAGCCAGGCCACTTTGTCACAGTCAACAGGAAGATGCTTAAGGGCAATATTTAACAAGGCTTCTTTTTGCCAAAGAATATTTTCTGATGAACCTCTCAACTGGATCAGGACCTCCGCGTCTTCCCCGGACAAAGAAAAAGGCACCGCGTCGAAAGCAAGCTCAACAACTACTAGCGATAAGCCTTGTCTTTTGGAAGCCTTTCTGAATAACCTGAAATTATCGACCTTGTTCTTATACCCGGCGGGATTAAAAAAAGTCGTCAAGCCCCAAAACGTACCCTTAAACTTTTCCGGTTTACGCGGGGACACCATCCGTCAACCTCTCCAGAAAGAATTGCGACAAAGAAATCGCACAAAATTTTGTAACGGTCGAAATTGAACCGATAATCTTATTAACAAACACGCCTTATAATACGCCAAAGGCTTATATTCTTTGCAAAACTGCTCCAACAAATCCCGCGCTTTGCTCACTTCATCAAAATATATGCAATCGATCGCCCTGTAAATTGCGATACACGCAAGTATTCTTCCCGCGATCACTTTCTTGACTTCCAGGCAAGAACTCAGGATACCTTCAGGCTCGATCAAGACTACAGGAAGTGCATTTATCTTGTTATTAACGTACAATTCGGAACACTCTGAATGAATGATCACCAAACGTTTCCTTAATACAGCCACTTTTTGATTAAGGAGAACCTTGAGCATAAGCCAATGGTCCTCACCGCAAATACATTTCCATCGATCAAAGAAACCTCCATATTTCTCGATCACTTCCTTCCGAAATACGGTCGTACACGGAGACATATAGGATAAAAGATACTCACACCATGCCGGATCAAACGAACTGTCGACTTCGTAAATACCTTCAAACAGCTTCCGTTTATCCAATAAAGCCGAACTGGCCTGATCGAAAACATTCGAACGATAATACCCCAAAGACACTGTTGAAGCTTCTGGATGATCCGCAAGAAAAGCAACAGCCTCATGCAAAAAAGACGGCAACCATTCATCATCAGCATCAAGTAATGCGACATATTTCCCCCTGGCAGTCTGAACACCCTTATTTCTGGCCGCTCCTGGGCCGGCATTCTCTTGATGAATTAAAATGATCCTTGGATCTTTAATCCCATTAACGGCTAAAACACTTTCATCTGTCGAGCCGTCATTCACAATAATTAATTCAAAATACGGAAATGATTGAGACAAAACACTTTGAATAGCACGCTCTATGTAGCGAGCTTTATTATAAAGAGGAATAATTACAGAAGCTGCTGGCACGCCTGCCGATTTCATGAGTTCCTTTAGACTGAGCCCTCAGCTAGACTTTTTCTTTTAAAAAGATATACTTTGCCGCCGATAAAATCCTTAGACATCACTTCTATCATTGACTTTCTCATTAACCCGATAAATTCGTAGTCGCACGGGACATTCATGTGTATATACCAGACGTAATCAGAAACACTGTGCTCAACAGAATAAAAAGAGCTCACTCTGTCATAATTAAGAATATAACTGAGCCGCTTATTAGATTTACCCTTTTTAAAGTAATAGTCCAAATAGTCGTGATTCCAGACAGACCCAATCACTATTGACTTCGTCGAAAAGCGATCATTTTGAATAATATAACCAACAGCCTCGCGAAACTGCTCTTTTGTCGGACGAGAATAATAATGTAGGCCAAAAATAAGATGACACAACAACGAAACAGACATCACCACCAAGCCAATCCACTTGATAAAAAATCCAAATGGTAAAAGTACAATAGCCCTGGAAAATAATAAATATGCTGCAGGTGAGAAAATAGTTAGGTATCGATACCCCATAACATGAAACGACGTAAAACGTGAAATTAAAAACACCGCGACAAAAGGAAGTATCAGCCAACCTAACAAGAAGAAGTCTTTCTTAACATGTCCTGCGAATATTTCTCGGAAACAACGCACTAATACAAAGAAATACAAAACAATAGCCAACAAGAAAAGATACGGGGAGTAATTAAATAACATCTGAATATAGCCCGTAAAACTCTCCGCAATCCCTCCTGGAGCCGGCAACCAGTCTAAATGAACATTTATAACATTTACCACCCAAGGCAAATATGCCAATAAAATCGCTAAATAAACCATTCCAAGACAATGGACAGCCTTAAAATTCCTATACAAAAGAGCAATCATCATGACGCCCTGAAGAAAAACAATAAATGCCCCGTAATAATGCATATAACAACTTAAAACTGAGACTAAAACATACGCAACGCATACTCGGATTGAAGCATCTTTGTTACTGCCCACCTCCTCGAAAATTGTAAACAGCAGATTAAAAGAGACCAAACTCAACAATAGTAGTATCGCGTACGGACGCGCTTCCTGACTAAAATAGATAGGACATTGCAGAAAAGAAAGCAACGCCGAAGAAATAAGCCCTTCACGCCAGGAGTATAAACGACAACCCAGTACATAGATCATACCGATCGACAATGTCCCGCAAATAGCCGACGGCAGTCTTAAAATAAATTCAGAGTCCCCAAACTTTTCAACAAAATAAAGAAACACGTAATAGCCTGGCGGATTAGTTGGGTCTTTCGCTAACAAATTTAAAATGGACCCAAATGAACCCGAAGCCCCCACAGACATGCTGCTAAGTTCATCATTCCACAAGGACTGAAAATCCAAGCCCCAAAGTCTTAGAACAGCACCTAAGAAAACAATCCCCAGCAGGACCAGCCCACTCCATTTATTATCGGAGCTCCCTGATATTAAATACTTATGATCCATTTTGCAGCGTCCTTCGTTGAAAAAGATATACTCCACCACTTATAAAGTCTTTGTGTTGAGCTTCGACCATCTTTGCTTTTAGTAAAGAAAGAAACTCTGTGTCTGCCGGAGCATACATATAAATATACCAAACACACACCGGCAGGCCATGCTCGATCAACTGGACTGCAGCTTTCTTGTCATTTTTCAAAACAAAGTTCACTCGTTTAGTAACCGTTGCCCTGCAAAAATAATAATTCAGAGACTCAGGATCATAAACAGAACCGATCACAACGGAATTATTGCACATCTTATCGTTCTTAATTATATAGTTTACGGCTTCACGAAATTGGTCTTTTGTTGGCAATGAATAATACTTGCAACCAAAAATAAGATGACAAAGCAAAATTACCGCCAACGCAATCATTTTAACAGCTTGACCCGCAGGACTCGCTGGCAGCAAAAGAAAAGCTCTGGCAAACAAAAGATAGGCCGCTGGCATTGATATGATCAGATATCGATTAAGAAAAATATGCAACGGCGTAAAATGCGCTACCAGAAATACCCCTATAAATGGGACAAACAACCATCCGACTAATAGCAACTCCGTTCCCACTTCACTAAATTTTTCACGAATAGACACTACTAATAAGTATAAAAATAGCGCCACTACAACTAAAACAAAAAGTTGAGAATCATTGAAAAGAAACTGCAAATAGCTATTTAAGCTGTCTATCAAACTGCGCGGTATTGGACTGTGCGTCTTCTCGTGTATTTGTTGCCAGGCATAAGCAGCCCATGGCGCAAAGGCCAGCAAAATTCCCGTGTAAATAGTTCCAAAAAAAATAACAGCCCGCCGATTACGGCAAAAGCACATGATTGCAAAGACTCCCTGTAAAAAAACAAAATACAGACCATAATAATGAAGATAACAACTCATCACAGCAGAAAACAGGTACGCACAAGAAATAAGCAGAGGGACAGTGGTATTATTGCGTAGATAATTAAAAACAAGCAGTAAGAAATATGCCGTCAAAAGACTAAACAAAAGCAACATTGAATACGAACGGGCTTCCTGGCTGTAATATATCGGACATTTCAGGAATGCCAAAAGCACTGACGCTGCCAGTCCTTCCCGCCACGAATACAAACGACGTCCGATTAAGAATATTATCCCTATCGATAAAACACCACAAACTGCTGATGGGAATCTTAAAGTCATATCGGAAGAATCAAACTTTAGAACATAATGGAGCAATAGATAATACCCTGGGGGATGAACATCCCAATGAGCCACGGTATAGACAAGACTTCGTAGTGAGCTTATGTGACTAAAAGACCAGCTGCCCAATTCATCATTCCACAAAGACTGAACGTCCAATCCCCAAAACCTAAGCCCGGCGCCCAAAACAACAACTAATAACAATACCGCCGCAACTCTGAGACCGCTAAATTTAGTAACCATCATCCCGCTCCAAAAGAGTTTATAGATCAGGAGTTATGTCATGCATCAAGTTCGCCTGCAGACGACATCTATTCAAATTAATAAGCTCTTTCACATTAAAAAGAATATTGGATGTAATCGCGCACTCGTATGTACAAAAACATTTAGTGTCCTTAATATAACTCCGGATCTCATTTGCCTTCCTTGAGAACCATATCTTGCTGAAATCGTAGTTGCCCTCCCGAATATTCCCTATTTTCTTATCCAGCATTTCACAAGCGTACACATCACCATTCTCTCTTAAAACACCACTAATATGACCCGCAAGGCAGGGAACAACGCATCGTTTCTCTCGTAACAATCTGGTGATGATTTCTTTTTGACGCAGCTCTCTTTTCTGGATAATATTCTTTGCGAATATATCGTAGTAAGCAAAATCACCAGACTGCCAGCCAATTCTCTCAATATTGATAAAATCCAAATAATGCTCTAATTTTACACCATGAGTCATCCTGTCTCCAACCGCACCGCGAATCAAATTAATACTCATTGAATCCGGCCTCAAATCATCCTTAATGAATAAAGCCAAACTCTTCATTTCTTTCTGATTAATAGAATTAATTGTAGTTACTGTTGAAACATTTAAATTATGACATTTATTCCTGAGTTTCTTTAATTCTACTACCGTAGCTACCGCTTTTCTGAAAGACCCCTTCGCATTCCTTAGTAAATCATGCGTATCCTCAAGGCCATCAATCGATACACTAATCAAGACCCTGGATTTAGGGCTTGCCACGCAAATATCATGAACAGACTGAACAATATTCTCCGTCAGCATACCATTTGTCGTGATCGTTAATAAATAAAAGCCCGTATTCCTATAAAAAAGCCTGACGATTTCAACAATGTCATCCCGCAAGAACGGCTCACCACCCGTCAGGGAAAGCCATAATAAATACTTAATTCTCCGGGAAATCCTGTCGATCTCCAATAACGACAACTCCCGATCGGAATTGTTGAGTCTCTCGTGATAGAAACAATGCTGACAGCGCAAATTACACTTCGATGTAATGAAAAAAACGAATTGAGCTGGATAGCCCTGAGGAAAAAGTAACCGCGGAATAAATCTTAACAGATTAAGCATTCTTTAATTTTAATGCGCCATAGATTAATCCCAAGAGGCTCATCACCGAAATCTCAAAAAAAACCGTATACGACTTCACAATAAAAATAAAACTCCGCCGACAAGAGACAAGAAATGTAAACAAACCCATTGAATATATAAACAAAAATATATATATCGGTTTACTTGAATACGGGATAAAGAAAAGAGAAACGACAATGAAAAACACTGACACACCAGATATCTTCAAACCCAGCGGGCAGTTATCATTTCCGATCTTCCATAGAAAACCCTGTTTAAGATTATAGGCATTTGCTGCCGCGCATTTATTAAAGTACTCGCGCAATAAACTAATGTGATTATACCGCTTTAGATGTACCACCTTCAAAGAAGGATCAAGTCGACATTGGAAACCCCTGAGAACCATTCGATGCCCCAGCTCAACATCTTCGTAATAAGACATATCCTCATTAAAACCGCCGATTCTCTTAAACGTATCATTCTTAATTACAAAGAAAAAGGAAAAGGTCACTGCGGCAGACTCTTTCAACCTTCTGTGCCTGTAAATTGATATCAAATTCTGGAACTGACTAAAGAAATCAGACTGCGGCGTATCCTCAGAATATTTGGCAGAAACAGCATCAATTGATGGCTGCGACAAAGATGCCATTGCTTTCTCTACAGCATCAACTCCCAGCCGAATATCTGCATCAGTAAAGATCAAAACATCGCCACTCGCGCTCCTGGCACCACAATTTCTTGCCGCTGCCGGCCCACCGTTGATAAATAAGCGAAGAAGAGTGACCGGATATCCTTTAATCTTATCAAGAGTATCATCCGTAGAAGCGTCATCGACGAGGATAACTTCGAAAGGTATCAACGTTTGTGCAGATATGGAATCAAGACAATCTCTGATATACAATGAAGCATTGTACATTGGCACAATCAGAGAAACTTTTGCTATTGGCATTGTCAAATCTGCTTTTCAATCCATTGATATGTCAACTTTAAACCTGTTTCAATATCAATTTCAGGGCTCCATCCGATTGTTTCCTTAAGCAGAGCATTGTTTGAATTCCTGCCCCTTACACCCTGGGGACCAGCAACATAAACTTTTTTAAGACTAACTCCGGTGATATCCATAACCAGTTCAGCAAGTCTATTGATCGTTATAACCTCATCCCGGCCAAGATTAAGCGGCCCTGTATACGTAGAGGCCATGATAAGTTCAAGGCCCTTAATACAATCATCGATATAACAAAAAGTCCGCGCCTGTAAACCATCTCCCCATATTTCAATATAATCCTTCTTGTCCTTAACTGCCTGCGCCACTTTCCGACATAACGCAGCAGGAGCCTTCTCCCGCCCCCCTTGCCATGTTCCTAAAGGACCATAAATATTATGGAATCGAACGATCCGCATGTCGATTCCATATTCTTCATGGTAATGCTGACACATCATTTCTGTATAAAGCTTTTCCCAGCCATATCCTTCTGCCGGATTTGCCGGATAAGCCTGAGCCTCCGCCAGAGGAGAGGCATCCTCCTGAGTTTGCAAATAATCAGGATAAATACAGGCTGAAGAGGTATAAAGATACTTCTTCACCTTAGCTTTACGGGCCGCCTCAAGAGTATGAATATTAATAAGCACATTATCACGCATAATAGCTGCGTGATTCTTTGAAATAAAACCCATACCGCCCATGTCGGCGGCCAGAGCCCATACCTCATCAATTCCCTGAAATAAATCTTCCCACTCTTGAGAAGGTACACGAATATCATGAATAATAAATCTGTTCGCTTTTGTGTCCTCGAATTCCGGCCACTTCTGGTCAACTCCAATAACGAAATTGCCCTTTGACTTTAATGATGAAACAAGATGATGGCCAATAAACCCGCCGGCACCGGTGACAATAATTTTTTTCATATTAATAACTATTTTATAATAAGTTTTGGTAAAATCAACAACATGCTAAGAAAAGAACTTTCAATAATCGGCTTAGGAAAACTTGGACTGTGCCTTGGCGTATGCTTCGCTAGTAAGAAATTTAACATCATTGGCATTGATAATAACCCAAAGGCTATTTCAGCCCTCAAATCAGGCTCTTCGCATATAGAAGAACCCGGGCTCATGCCTCTGCTGAAGAAATACCACCCATATTTCACCTTCACCAGCGATATTGCACAAGCAATTCAGAAAACCGACATTACCTTCCTTGTACTCCCTACACCAAGTTTAAAGTCAGGCGATTTCGATCTTGCCTGCCTTAAAACAGCACTCATATCCCTGGCGAGCACCCTTAGGTTAAGCCGCAAGAAATACCATACTTTTGTTATTGTATCAACCGTCTCTCCTGGGGCCATTAATGACCACCTTGTCCCGCTAATTGAAAAACACTCTCGAAGAAAACTAAAGAAAGGCTTTGGCGTTTGCTATAACCCCGCTTTTATCGCTTTAGGTTCCGTTATCCATGATTTCATGCAGCCTGACTTGGATCTTATCGGTGAAAGTGATCGACAAACAGGGGATATTGTTGCCAATGTCAAAAAAGAACTGTTTTCCCCCCACCCCTTCTGTGCCCGAATGTCGATCGCCAGCGCTGAAATCACTAAAATCAGCTTAAATAGTTACGTCACAATGAAAATCAGTTTCATCAATTCCCTTGCCGATATTTGTCAGAAAATCCCTCAAGCCAATATCGACGACATATCAAGAGCCCTTGGACACGACAAGAGGATCTCGCCTTTTTACTTAAAAGCGGGATTGGGTTTCGGAGGTCCCTGTTTTCCAAGAGACAATAAAGCATTTGCTGCTTTTGCCAAGAAGAACAAGGTCTTCCCAGCACTTGCCAAAGCAACAGACCAGATCAATAAAGACCACACAACCCGCATTATCAAGGCAATATTTGACAATTTCCCAGCCAACCGCAAACCAATTTCAATCGTTGGCTTGTCTTATAAGCCCAACACACCAGTGATCGAAGAATCATTTGCCATCAACATCATCAAACAATGCCTCACCAGAAAATTAAATGTTACTGTGTATGATCCGCAAGCCATTGCAAATACCAACGCCATCTTTAAAGGCCGTATTTCTTATGCTCCAAGCCTAGAGCATTGCCTCAAAGCGTCATCTTTCTGGGTAATCACGAACAATGCCCCAGAGTACTACAATATCGGACGGTTAACTATTAAGAATCCTACAACGATCATCGATTGCTGGGGCTCCATCTCATCTCCGACATCACCTAAGATTAAATACATAGTCCCTTCAAACCCCAACAGAAACATCCCGTGATCTCATGCAAACAGCAATTGTTTTAACAACTATTTACGTTCCCAAAGCGCTTAAAAGCTATATTGATAATTGTCGTCAATTTAACCATAAAGATATTATTTTCATAGTCGTTGGCGATCTAAAAACGCCCAAAGCCTGCTTGTCGTACTTGTCCACACTAAAACAGTCAGGATATAAATTCGTTTACCTGGGACTTCAAGAACAAAACAAATGGCTGAAAAACTTTAAAGGATTAAAGGACTTTCTTCCTTTTAATTCCATCCAAAGACGGAACATTGGATATCTTTACGCCGCTCAGTTAGGTGCTGAAGTCATTATCTCTATCGACGACGATAACTTTGTCTTGCCAGGCATTGATTATATCAAAGCACATCAACGGGCTGGATCGATCCAGAACGTCACAGCCTTTTCGTCTTCTTCGAAGTGGATAAACTTTTGTTCTTACCTTAAAACATCTCCACAACATACGTTCTATCATCGAGGTTTCCCATTAACAAAGCGCTGGGTTCCCAGCAAAATCTCAACGTCCCTTCAAAAAAAACGCGTTATCGTTAATGTCGGATTCTGGACCGGAGACCCAGACGTAGATACCATCACCAGATATGAAGAACCTTTTCAGGTTACCGGACTTAAAATGCCATCCTCAGATATAAGTCTAAACAAGGGCACATGGCATCCCTTTAATTCGCAAAACACCGCCTTTTACAAAGATGCGCTACCCTGCTTCTTTTTAATTACGCTTGGGCGCATCAATAGCAGATTGACGATCGATAACTTTCGCTACGATGATATCTGGATGAGCTATCTACTAAAGAAAGCCGCAGATAAAATGAACGATCAAATCATATTCGGCCACCCCCTTGTTCACCAAAAAAGAAATCCACACGACTATTTAAAAGATCTTGAAAGGGAACTTCTCCCTTCGGTTATGACACCCAAATTAATGGTCATGCTTGACGATATCTCCCTCTCCGGCTCTACTTACAGCAATCTTTATGCCGAGCTTGCAACAAAATTGGAAGATAACCAATTAGGGAAAAAAATTCTGTCTCCTGTCGAGAAGCAGTGCCTTACGCGAATGGTCAAAGGGATGAGAATTTGGCTTAAAGCTTGCGAAGCTGTGAAATAGAGGAAAAATATACTTCTAGACCGATCTTAAGATATTTCATCAGTACAATCACGGCAGAATTATTCTTTGATTTTCCTTCGCACCGCTTAATCCATTGCGTTGGTACCTCCTCAATATGCGCTCCTAATTTGATCATCTTTAATATGCTTTCCAAACACAAATCATGTCCCGCACATTCCCAAGGCATATTCTTAATCAAATCAGCTCGAAAAAGCTTAAGACCATAAGTCAGATCACTGATAGAAGTTCTAAACAGAAACATAAAAAAGCGCTGGAATAAATAATTAACCCACATTTTCACGAGACCATACCCTGTAAAACCGCCCTCTTTGTGCCAGCGACTGGCAGAGACTACGTCACAATTTGTTTCTATTAGTTTCCGAACCATTCGATCGATAGCTTCTGGCTCTGTTTCAAGATCTGCCGACATTATCGCAACATGCGTGCCACTTGCCACATCAAATCCTTGCCGAAAAGCAAACCCCTGGCCTGGATTTTTCTCCTGGATCAAAAACTTAACCAGCTTACAGTCCGAGGCCGCCTGCCGGCAGATCTCAAGACACACCGCCGATGATCTTGGCGAAACAAGCAATAAAATTTCTTTAATATAGCCTTGGTCCTTTTCTAAAAGTCGCCGGATAGTTTCCACAACTGTATCCGTCTCTGAATACACCGCAACAATAATTGAAAGCTCAAGATTCATTTTTCAAACCTTTCTTTTGAAACAAATACACACCGCCGCCAACAAACTTCTTAAACTCAACCACCTTCATTTGTGTCATCATCAAATCAATAAATTCTTGATCTGCCTTAACGTCCAAATATATATACCAAATATTCTCAGGAAATTGATGCGCAAGCATTCCGGATGCTTTTAATTTCTGGTCCTTATCATATATGTTATATTCAATCCTCCTATCAGAATGCTGTCTTTGAAAATAATAATCAGCGTTTCTTGGCACCCAAAGCGACCCTAAGATAACCGACCCTTTCAATAACCGATCATTCTGTGTCACAAAAGCAACGGCTTCACGAAACTGAGTTTTTTTTGGTTCGGAGTAATACTTAAGTCCAAACACGAGATGATAAAGCAATCCTAATGAAACCGCCGTCACACCGATTACTTTAATGAAAGGACTCATCGAAGACAATACAACCGACCTCGCAAGCAATAGATATGCAGCGGGCAAAGAAATGATTAAACAATAATTTTTTAAAATATGCAGTGGAGTAAAATATGAAATAAAATATACTCCCAAGAAAGGAACGATCAACCAGCCAAACAATAATAATTCATTCTCCTTATCGCGCTTGGCATGCGTACATAGGCACCCTAGCAACATTAAAAAATAAACCACCACAACGAATAGAACCAACCATTGAGAATCGTTAAATATAAATTTTAAATACATATTATACGTTTCAATAATACCCACTGGCCGAGAAGGGGCGCTCGCCAATTGATGAGCATGATGCAAACCGACTGATATCCATGGCACATAAGCCAAAAAGACGATGCTATAGAGTACTCCGAGAAAAAAGAAGCCCTTCCTTTCCCGGCAATAAAATAGCGCTGCGGTAACACCTTGCAAAACAACAAGTAAAACCCCATAGTAATGCAAATAACAAATGATCACCGCAATCAGCAAATACACGCCACAATCCAGCAGGACGATCTTTCCTTTTACCAGCAAATCTTGGACAATAGACAGCCAGAAATAAACCGCAAGAAGACTTAACAGAAGCAACATCGCATACGGTCTGGCTTCCTGACTATAATAGATCGGACATTTCAATAACGCCATCAACAGCGCCGCAACCAACCCCTCACGCCAGGAAAATAGGCGACGACCCACAAGAAAAACTACCCCAATAGATAGCGTTCCGCAAATAGCGGCCGGCAACCTTAAGATCACCTCGGAACTACCACATTTCTCGATAAAATATTGAAAAATATGGTACCCAGGTGGATGGAAATCAATTCTTGCCGCTTCGCTAACAACCGCGCCAAGAGATTGTTGATGGCTCATCACCCAACCACCCAATTCATCGTTCCAAAACGACTGAATATCCAAACCCCAGAGTCTTAACGCCGCACCCAAAACAATGATTCCAAACAGCGCCAACCGAACTCTAATCTTCCAACAAGATTCTGATATAAGCCATTTAAGATTTATCATCGGGATCCTTTTTCTGAAAAAGATATACAGCACCGCCGAAATAAGACTTGTGTTTCACTTCATGCATTGTTGTTTTTACAAAATCGAGAAATGACAGGTCAGGATCAATATGCATATAGACATACCAAAGATATTTTACTTGCCCCTTGTTGACCTCCTGAATTGCAAGTTCTTTTTGACGCTCAATGACCAAATTGTACTTTATAAGCTTATCGAATCCTTTACTTTGAAAATAATAGTTCAAGTGCTCTGTATACCAAGCCGACCCAATAAGAATAGAGCCCCGAAATGATGTATCGTTCTGAATTACAAAATTAGCGGCTTCTCGAAACTGATCATTTCTCGGTGCTGAATAATATTTGAGGCCAAATACTAAATGATAACAAGATACTGCCACAAATATAAACAGAACGATCGTTTTTCTAAACGAATCAATAGGTATGTGAACAAAAGCCCGTGCCAGCAAAAGATATGCAGCTGGCAAAGAAATGATTAAATACCGGTTTATTAGGATATGCAACGGAGTTAAGACTGACACTAAATATGCACCAGCAAAGGGAATGATCAGCCATCCCAATAACAATAAATCTTTCCTTGAGTGAGATCGAAAAAACACATTAATACACCTTACCAGCACATATACGTAAGCTACGACAACAATTAAAACGAGGCGCTCTGAATCGATGAACAAAAAAGCAAAGAAACTTTTTAAACTTACGAACAGTCCTTCAGGCGCTCTAATCCAATCAGTCATGGGATGTGAATGCAAATGACCCCAGAAATAAGAAATCCAGGGAAGATAGCAAAACAAAACGACGATCAAAGTCAGAACAAAAAATATCAAGCCATTCTTTGAACGATACACCAGCAAGAATGCGATGCCCTGTTGCAAGGCAATAAAATATATTCCGTAATAATGCAAGTATGAACAGACCACAGCCACAAATAAATAGGCACCAAACACTAATAAAGGAATTTCATCTTGCATCCGCAAATGCTCAACGATATCAATCAAGAAATATACTGAAAGCATGCTGAATAAAAGAAGCATCGCGTACGGGCGAGCTTCCTGGCTGTAATGTACGGGGCATTCCAAAACAGCCATCAGAGTAGAGGCGATCAAACCTTCACGCCATGAGAATAAACGGCGGCCAATTAAGAAAATCACACCGATCGACAAGATCCCACAAACAGCCGAGGGCAACCTTAAGACAAACTCTGAATCTCCCAAGTATTGCACATAGTGAAGCAGTATAAAATACCCGGGAGGATTGCCCTCGGAAAGACTCACAAACTTAATAAGACTACTTAAAGATTTCTGATGGCAGTCTAACCAAGAACAAAGTTCATCAAGCCAGAAAGACTGGGTATCCAGACCCCAGAGCCTAAATCCAGACCCCACAAGAACGATCGCCAAAAGCACGAACCAGATCCTTCTATCTTTTGAACGCTCTAACATGCATTATTCCCGATTGCCGTTTCTTCTCGATCTTTCAGTGACGCACAAAGCTGCTAATATTGGAAAATAACGATTGCGCCACGATGCGGTGTCCATACGAATTCATATGACAGCCATCAAAAGAGAACGTTGCCGCGTCATTATCAACACTTGAAAAGATATCAAGCATATCAATATATTTAAAACCAGCAACACTACGCACGAGGTCGTGTATTTTTGTATGCAGCGGCAAATGAGAATATTGACTAAAGTGCGCATCAAAATACGGCAATACCACTACTACAACTGAAAACCTCCGCTTTTGTTGCAATGCAGCCAATGTCGAAAGCCCAGCCTGAA
>PEAR01000031.1 GCA_002753745.1 Candidatus Omnitrophota bacterium
TCCGGTCTTCTCACCCGCCGCGCCCAGCGCCTCATGCTGCGGAACGCTCAAGCCCACCGCCGATGAAACGCCGCTCGCCACGGTGTTCGGAATATCATGGAATTTCAAATCCAGAAAAACCTTCTTGCCCTGCGCCTGCAAAAATCGCACGATGAACGGCCCATAAGCCGTGAACAGTTGAAAACCAACCTTATAGATCTCAACGGCATCGCCCAATGTTTCCACAATCTCACGCGCCTCATCAAACGTCGGCACATCCAAAGCCAAAATCAATTTATCTTTTGCGTTCATCGCTGAATACTCCCGATCAGTTCACGAATATCTGTCATTTTATTGGCTTTCATGTACGCCTTTATCCCCTCGAGCACCGCAAGAGGCGTGCGCGGATCAACAAAATTATACGTACCCACCGCCACCATTGTTGCGCCGGCGATCAGGAATTCCAAAGCATCATCGGCACTGGTGATCCCGCCCATCCCGATAACAGGAATCTTTACTTTCGCAGCTGTTTCACACACCATCCGCACCGCGATCGGACGAATGGCCGGGCCCGAGAGCCCTCCGGTAAAATTCCCGATCCGCGACCGGCGTTTTTTAATATCGATCGCCATGGCCATGAATGTATTGACCATGCTGATCGCATCCGCCCCCGCCTCTTCCGCCGCCAGCGCGATCGCGGCAATATCTGTTACGTTCGGCGACAACTTGGCAATCAAAGGATATTTGGCAACCTGTTTGGCTCGCTGCACCACCGACGAAGTTGCTTCCGCCGATTGCGCCACCAACACCTTCTTTTGAAGATTCGGGCACGATAAATTCAGTTCAATGGCGCTCAAACCGCCGGCGTCATTAAGTTTTTCGATCATCACGGCAAAATCATCTTCGCTATGGGCGGAAATACTGATGATCAGCGGCACGCCCGTCGCTTTCAGTTTCGGCAATTTCAGATCGATGAACGCGTCGATCCCGGGGTTCTCGATCCCGATCGCATTGATCATTCCCGCCGGTGTCTCGCAAATGCGTTTGGGCGGATTGCCCTGTTGAGGATACAGCGTCACGGTCTTAGGCACCAAAGCGCCCAGCTTTAAAACTTCCTCCTGCCCGTAAAATTCCTCGGCATGACCAAATGTCCCGGAAGCCACCGTTACCGGGTTTGGAAAAACCGACTGGCCGATCTTGACAGATATGTTCATGCAAACACCAGCTCTTTCAGGTCAAAAACCGGGCCGTCATGACAGACGGTGCGGTACCCCTTGGTCGTCGGGATCGAACAGCCAAGGCAGGCGCCCAGGCCGCAGGCCATCACTTCTTCCATCGACGCCTCCCCGCTCAATCCCTTGTCGCAGGCAAAAGCCGCCACCGCTGCCATCATCGGTTTGGGACCACAAGCGTAAATAAACGTGGTCGGAGCAAGATCGATCTTTGAAAACAGTTCCGAAACGCGGCCTTTAACACCCACCGCGCCGTCATCGGTTGAAATAAATGTTTTAACGCCATTCTTCTTGAATTCTGCCAAAGAGAATGTATGCGCTTTACTGCGGCCACCGTACAAAAGCACCTTCTCAGCCTTGTGTTTTAATAACGTATCAGAAAAGATCATAAACGGCGCTACACCGATGCCGCCACCGACAAAAACGATCTGCTTCACGCTTCTGCTGGGACTGGCAAACGGCTTGCCCAAAGGACCCAGCACGTCAAGAACATCGCCCTTTTTACAACTCGCCAGCATTTTCGATCCCTTGCCGACCGGCTCAAAAAAGATCTCAACCTTGCCGGCCAAGGCCCGATAAACACTAAACGGCCGGCGAAACAAGGGTTCAAAATGATCCGATACCCGGATATGCACAAACTGCCCGGGTTTCACCGCTTTCGCCAGCGCCGGCGCATCCAGGACCAGACGATAATAAATATCGTTGACCCGGACCAGCTCGACAACCTTATATTTTCCCTGGATCTTTTTCATTGCTGACATTTCCCGCAAAAGAATGAACTGCGCTGTGATTGCACTTTCTTTAAAATCATCGCCCCGCACGATACACAGGGCTTTCCGTCGCGCCCGTAAACTTTAATCACCTTCTGATATTTTCCTTCTTGCCCCTGGCCATCGCGATAATTGCGCATTGACGTGCCACGCAGGGCAACTGCCTTGGCAAGCACCGAACGAACCGCCTGGTGCAATCTTTTTACTTCGGACTTTTTCAAGTCGCAAGCCCGGCGGTCAGGACGGATGCCGGCTTTAAACAAAATTTCCGATGCATAAATATTACCGATCCCGGCCACCAGCCGGTGATCCAGCAAAAACGGCTTGATCGGCGTCTTCCTGGCATGCAGCGCCAGAAAAAAACGCTCAACAGAGAAATCTTTTCCCAACGGCTCCGGACCCAGTGTCCGCACATGAGCGTGATCTTCAAGCGCCCTCACCACTTCCAGACGGCCGAACAAACGCTGGTCATTATAAACAAGGGTGGTATTTTTTGAAAGCCCAAAAACAACTCTGGCATCCCTGGCCAGAACCGGCTTTTTCTCCAGCGGAAAAACTACCAGCTGGCCGGTCATCATCAGCTGAACAATCAACAATGACCCGTCAAGGTCCAGGATCAGCGCCTTGCCGCGGCGCCTGACGGCAATGATCTTTTTTCCACCAACTGCTTTAAGGAACGCCGCGCGGTCCTGGCGAATCACCCGGGGATCATTGATCTTAACATCACAAATGGTCAGCCCCTTGACCATGCGGTCAAGGTCGCGGCAGACCGTTTCAACTTCAGGAAGCTCGGGCATCGGTATAAACCAGTTTTCCCCCGCAGACGGTCGTCGTAACACGGCCTTTCAGGGCCCAGCCCATAAACGGCGAATTCTTGGACTTTGAAACAGTATCCTCTTTAGTCACTTTCCATTCACAGCCCAGATCCACGATCGCAAGATCGGCGTCTTTACCAACAGCAATGTCACCCTTATTCTCCAACCCCATCACCCGGGCCGGTGACGCTGACATTTTGTCCACCAGCTGTGGCAACGTCAACACCCCGCCGGCAACCAGTTCTTTTAACGCCAGCGCGAAGGCCGTCTCGAGGCCAATCAAACCAGGCGGGGCACCGTCGTATTCCACTTCTTTATCTTCATGAGTATGCGGCGCATGATCGGTCGCGATGCAATCGATCGTGCCGTCTTTCAGGCCCGCCTTGATCGCGTCCACATCCGCGCGCGTCCGCAACGGAGGATTAACTTTCGTCGATGTATCAAACGACTTTACGACCTCTTCGGTCAACGTAAAATGATGCGGCGTGGCTTCGCAAGTCACCTTCACACCCTCCGCCCTGGCCCGGCGAATTAAATCCACCGAACGCGCTGAGCTGATGTGCATAAAATGCACGCGGGTCCCCAGGTAACGGGCGATCTCGATATCACGCGCGATAATAACAGTTTCGGCAATAAAAGGATCGCCTTTCAATCCCAATAAGGTTGACAGCGCCCCTTCATTCATCATCCCCTTGGCGGAAAGATTATCATCCTCGCAATGCTGCATCACAAGCAACCCCGCCATCTTGGCGTATTCCAACGCGCGGCGCATCAGCCCCGAATTCATCAGGCCCCGGCCGTCGTCGGAAACGCCCAGGCATCCGGCGCGCTTCAAATCCATCATTTCAGTGATCTCAACGCCCGCGCGGTTCTTGGTAATCGCGCCCACCGGATACACATTCACCAGCCCCACCTTGCGGGCCTGGTCAAGAATATACTGCACCGTTTGCGCCGTATCAATCGCCGGCGTCGTATTCGGCATGCAAAAGATCGACGTAAACCCGCCCTTCACCGCCGAACGGGACCCCGACTCAATCGTCTCCTTATCTTCACGCCCCGGCTCACGCAAATGCACATGCAGGTCAATAAAACCCGGCAAAACCTTTTTCCCTTTGGCATCCACAACCGTCGCGCCTTCACGATCGATCTGCGGGGCGATCTGAACAATCTTCCCACCGTCGATCAAAATATCTTTCGTCTCTTTGTCTTCTCCCGCCGCATTAACAATGCGCGCATTTTTAATCAGCAATGCCATAAAAACCTTTCTATTACGTCTTACGCCCCAGCAAAAGATAAAGCACCGCCATCCGGATGGCGATACCGTTCGTAACCTGTTCCAGGATGACCGACTGCGGACCGTCGGCAACTTCAGCGGCGATCTCGATCCCGCGATTAGTAGGGCCGGGGTGCATGACCAGCGCCCGTGCATTAGCCATCTTCAAACGCTCAGGTGTGATGCAAAACTCACGCACATATTCCGCGATCGACGGCAAAAACGCATCCTGCTGACGCTCTTTTTGCATGCGTAGCGCCATCACCACATCCGCGCCCTTTAATGCTTTGTTTATATCCGTCGTGGCTTCAACACCCATTTCTTCAATACCTACCGGCAGCAAAGTCGACGGCCCGCACACCACAACATGAGCGCCCATCTTGATCATGCCCGCGATGTTCGACCGCGCCACGCGCGAATGCAAAATATCACCCACGATCGTTACTTTAACGCCTTCCAGCGAGCCGAACTTTTCCTTGATCGTGAAAATATCCAAAAGCGCCTGTGTCGGATGCGCGCGGCATCCATCGCCGGCGTTAACGATCGACATGCTCGTGCCATTCGCCAAAATCTGCGGCGCCCCCGATGCCCCGTGACGCACGACAACCAGGTCCACATTCATAGCTTCAATATTTAAAGCCGTATCCAGCAAAGTCTCACCCTTAACCAACGAACTGGCCGCGGCCTGGATGGCCAGCGTATCCGCCGACAAACGCTTGGCCGCCAGCTCAAACGACACGCGCGTGCGCGTGGACGGTTCGGCAAACAGCATGGCCACGGTTTTTCCGCGCAGGGCGGGGACTTTTTTGATCTCACGGGAAGAAACTTCTTTAAAGGAGCGCGCGGTCTCCAGAATCAGTTCAATATCATCACGGGTGGTGTCCTGCAAATCCATCAAATGCTTGTGTTTCCATTTACTCATCGGGCACCGCCTTGCCCGACCGTCACGCTGTCGATGCTATTGTCGCTTTCCGAAAGACAAACCTTCACCACCTGCTCCTTGGCGGTCGGGATATTCTTGCCCACAAAATCCGCCCGAATGGGCAGTTCGCGATGCCCGCGGTCGACCAAAACAGCCAGCTGGATACATCCGGGCCGCCCCAGGTCCACAAGAGCGTCGAAAGCCGCGCGAATGGTCCGTCCGGTATACAGCACATCGTCCACCAGCACCACGATCTTGTCTGTAATATCAAAATCGATCAGCGTTTCGCGGATCACCGGCTGTTTGCTGATGATCGTCAGATCATCCCGGTAAAGATTAATATCCAGGATGCCAGTAGGTAATTCAACACCCTCAATCTCATGAATCGCCTTGCGCAACCGGTCCGCCAGCACCGCCCCGCGGGTACGGATACCCACCAGACACACATCCTCAACGCCCTTGTTCCGCTCCAGTATCTCGTGAGCGATCCGGGTCACCGCCCGGCGCACCTGTTCCTGATCCATGATCGTACTCATTATCGTCTCCTAGTATCTTAAGGGGATTGTTACAACATGCCCAGATGCCACAATCCCACAAAAAAATAAACCCTCCACACCGTTAACGGGATGAAGGGTATCAATGTCTATAAGCGTCGCGTTCACCATAAGACTGTTCCTTTTCGGTTTCTCGAACCGGATTAAAGGATTGAATTTAGTAAAGAGTACCACCTATTCGGCGAGTTGTCAATTTAATTAAAATTGCCCCTCGCTTATGTTAAATAATTAGCACCTGAAACAAGCTTTTTGCCGGTTTTGGATTCCAATTCCAGCCTGGCATTGCGGGCGATGCCGCCGCCTTTTTTACCGGCATCAGCGTTCTCCGGCATCCCGGTGGCCTGCACACTCTCGGCGATCTGCCGCGTTGAAAGTTCAGCAAGAGCGGTAAAAATCAACTCCGCCTCGTTCATATGATCACGCAAATTTTGCGTCTTCAAACCTTTGATATCTTTATGTTGTTTTACTGTAACACCTGTCCATTCCTGGTGAATAATATTGGTGAGGATCGCGAATTCATCGGGCTTGCTGATACCGTGTTCTTTCCAATAATCAGTTAATTTATTACGCGTTTCCTGACCCAGCATCCTCTGCTGAATCCACTTGGCACTACGCCCGTGCTTCTTCCAGGTTTCACGCGCCCGATCAACCGACAAAGCCGGATCAGCCATTTCCTGCATGCGCTCGTAGCCAACTTTGGCCAACCAGAGTTTAATCGGCTCAGCTTTGGGACTGGGAATTGATTGAACTAAACGTAAAAGCGTCTCAGCAGTCGCCACATCGGTAAGGTATTTCTTTCCATCAGACGCTTCCAATTTCAGTTGGTGACATTTTGTCACCGACTGATTTCCCTCTTGAGCCAAGCGCTCTTTGAGCTTATTCCAATACTTTCTGGCCGCTTGATAGTCAGGCTGCTGGATCAATGCCTGAACAATATCAATAACCGAAAAATACCACGTTTCTGTTGGCTCATCGTAAACACGACGAATCTTGTAATCTTCAAATACTTTTAATTTGTTATCCATAACCTCAAGATGCCACACTAATGTGTGAGTGTCAATAATATAAATTGGGCCAGCGGTTGATATTAAGATTCAATATGAAACAGGATCACAAACTCGCCGAGAGGCTTGTGGGCGGTGAAGTGGGCGAGAAGCTCGCTGGCCTTGCCGTCGCGGCGTTCTTCGAATTTCTTGGTCAGCTCACGGGCCACGGTGATGACGGGGTCGTGCAGGACGTCTTCAATATCTTTCAGGGCTTTCAGCAACCGGTGAGTGGATTCATAGAAGATCGCGGTACCGCCGGCTTCGGCGGCCTGAAGGATCTTTTTGCGCCGGGCGCCGGATTTGACAGGCAGAAAACCATAAAACGCGAAACGATCCGTCGGCAGTGCCGATAAAGACAGTGCCGCGATCACCGCACAAGCCCCGGGAATCACGCACATCTCAACACCTTCCGCCTTGGCCAGACTGACCAGGCGATAGCCCGGATCATTAATGCCCGGCGTTCCGGCATCAGACACCAGCGCGATATTCTTACCCGCCTTCAACTGTTCAACCAGCTCACGGGACTTGCCGCTTTCATTGTGATCGTAATAACTGGTAAGCGGCGCGGTAATGCCATATTCCTTGCACAGCACGCCGGTGTGACGAGTATCTTCAGCCGCGATAAGATCAACACTTTTCAACACATCGATCGCGCGAAGCGTGATGTCTTTCATATTGCCAATGGGAGTAGAAACGATATAGAGCATATTTTAGAAACCCGCAGTTAATGACGCCTCACAACGCAAGCAGCTCCGTCACGCAAATTTCTTCGAAAGCATATAAAAACTCTTACTCGACCGTCACCGACTTTGCCAAATTACGCGGCTGATCCACGTCACAGCCGCGGTTAACCGCAATATGATACGCCAATAACTGCAGCGGAATGATCGCCAGGAGCGGCGTCAACAATTTATGCGTCCGGGGAATGTAAATAACCTCGGTGTCGTGACCTTTAATGCTCTCGTCGCCCTCTGTCGCAACCACAATAACTTTGCCCTTGCGCGAAAGGATCTCCTGCATATTCGAAATCATCTTCTCGTAAATATCCGACTGCGGCGCGATGCACACGACCGCCCGATACTCGTCGATCAAGGCGATGGGCCCATGCTTCATTTCACCCGCGGCATAACCTTCCGCCGGGATATAGGAAATCTCCTTGAGCTTCAAGGCACCTTCCAGAGCCGAAGGATAATTGACATTGCGCCCCAGGAACAGGAAACAGCCGTAATGTGAGTGGTTCCTGGCGACCTTGGCGATGTTGCGGGTATTCTTAAGAATATCCCGGATCAACGCCGGAACTGCGGCCAGGTCTTTGGCAAACTTGACGCGCTCTTTGACTTCCGTGCCGCCGTGAACTTCCGCCAGCTTGATGGCCAAAAGATAAAACATCATCAGCTGCGCCGTATAGGCTTTGGTCGAGGCTACCCCGATCTCCGGGCCGGCATGCGTGTATAAAACCCCCGCCGACTCACGCGCCAGCGACGACCCGATCACGTTGCACATGGAAACGATCGACGCCCCCCGGGCGCGCGCCTCGCGCACCGCGGCCAGCGTGTCGGCCGTCTCGCCCGACTGACTTACCGCGATCAATAATGTTTTTTTATTAACGATCGGCGAACGGTAGCGGAACTCGCTGGACACATCCACATCCACCGGTACCCGCGCCAACTCTTCAATGATATAACGGCCAACCAGCCCGGCATGATAGGCCGTGCCGCACGCCACGACTTTAATACGATCAAATGATTTGAGTTTCTGATCAGACAGCCCCAGCCCCTCAAGTGTCACCTGCCCGCCCTTTAAGCGCAACCCAGCCATCCGCGCCAGCACGTCGGGCTGTTCATGCATTTCCTTGAGCATAAAATGGGCGTAACCGTTTTTCTGGGCATCTTCCATCTTAAAAGTTACTTTATCAACCGAGTACGGAGCCTTTTTACCGTCAAAAGTCATCACCTCAATGCCGTCGCGGCGAAGCACCGCCATTTCGCCGTCTTTCAAATAGATCACGCGGCGTGTATGCCGGATAATCGCCGGCACATCGGAGGCGATAAAATACTCGCTTTCACCGACACCCACGATCAGCGGGGACCCCACCCGCGCCGCCACCAGTGTTGACGGATCCTCCGAAGAAACCACGCCAAACGCAAACGACCCCGTTAACTCCGCAATCGCGCGCTGAACGGCCTTCACCAGGTCGCCTTCAAAATACTCATCGATCAAATGCCCAACGACCTCGGTATCTGTTTCTGAAACAAATTTAACCCCTTTGGCCATGAGACCCGCCTTAAGGGCCTGGTAATTCTCGATGATCCCGTTATGCACAACGGCAATGGTATTACCATGATTGGTATGCGGATGGGAGTTTTTACGGCAAGGCGCGCCGTGCGTGGCCCAGCGAGTATGCGCAATGCCCAGATGCGATCGCTCCACCGGCTCTTTGGCGATCAACTCCTCCAGGCATTTAATCTTGCCCTTTTCCTTGCGGATCTGCAGCTTTCCCTGCGGAGAGATCAACCCCACGCCGCTGGAATCATAGCCCCGGTATTCAAGATTTTTCAGCCCCTCGATTAAAACAGGCAGTGCTTCATTCTTTCCGATATATCCAACAATACCGCACATAACACCCCCAAAAAAATTATAGGCCCGTGAATATTGCTATTCTACGGACCTATAAGCTTTTAATCAACAGCGGATCAATCTTTATCGTTACGCCTTGGCTTTAACAGCAACCTTCGACGCAGCCTTTGGCATATTCGGAGACTTCGGCAACAAGGCACCCTCCGCGCGAACATTAAGGAACGTGTCAACTTTACCAGTCTTGCGAATACGCTTCTTGGTAAAATAAACCTCACCGGCACACGCCGCGGTCAAATGCATCCGGCCGATAACATTAACGCCGGGCTTCCACTTGTCGCCCTGGCGCGTCAATACCGTACCGGACTTGACACGCTGGCCGCCGGAAACTTTAACGCCGCACGTCTCGGCGTACATGATATGAGATAAACCACCTACTCTACCGCCCATAATAAACCCCTCTTAAATTGCTTTTCTTAAAAGATTAACATCGTCATTGCAAGAACGCTAAAACTCGACAAAGCAAGCCCTGCAAGATGTCACAATATACATTATTTACCGTTTTTGGCAACCTTTTTCTGTACACCCGATCATTTCTTTAATACAGCGCTGATCTCCGCTTTCCAGGCATCCGCCGTACGCGCATTGTTCTTTTTACCGTTCAAGTAATAGGTAGGTGTGCCGCGCACATCTACTTTACCGCCAAGGTCAATGTCATCCTGGATCTTCTTGTCATATGCAGCATCTTTGTCTTTCAGGTCCTTAAGGAACTGATCGACTTTCAACCCCGCCTTACCTGCCAGCTCTTTAAACTTGTCATTGCTAAGTGATGCCGCATTAGCGAAAATAAGATCGGACATCTCAAAAAACTTGCCCTGCTCTGCTGCCGCCAGCGCGGCTTTGGCTGCCGGACGCGCCATATTGTGAAAAGGCAGCGGATAATGCTTCACCACCAGGCGCACCTTGTCAGGAAAGGCCTTCTGCCCATCGACCGCCGCGGGATAAAACTTGCCGCAGAACGGGCACTGGTAATCATCAAATACGGTAATCGTAACGGGCGCGTCCTTGGGACCCAGCACCGCAGAATCCCCGACGGGAATATCATAAACCTTATCCAGATTCTCGGCCTGGGCATCCGCCGGTCTTGCCGCAGGCACAGGCTGAGGCCGGTCTTTTAAATTCCTTAATTCTTTTTCCAAAGAAGCAACCCGGATTTCAAGGGCGCTGATATCAACCTTGCTGCTTTTGACCAGAACCGCTTCAACCCGTTTCTGCCCGTCAGCAATTTCACGTAAATACCCGGACATTGGCGCGGTCGCGGTCTGAATTGCCATCCCAACGGAAAAAACAATCCCCAATCCGCCAGCCACTGCGGCCAATGCGATCAGGATCACCGTTAAAGATTTGTTTTCATTTTCCATACTAGCCTCCCTGTATAATCTGGTTTTAAAAAAGCACTATACCGCAAATAAAACTACAAAGCAACCCCTCCGTAATGTTCAATAATGTACTTAACATCATCCCAGCGCGTTGAACCCGGACAGCCGAACACCGCCACGATCAGGTCCTGTTTTCCTTTATTTACAACCCCGATAAAACACGCCTGCGCCGCCTGGGAGTATCCGGTCTTGCCATAAACGCTCTGCTGCCATTTTTTGAACAGCGACTTGTTATGGCTTTTGAGGGCGATCTTTCGTCCGTCGACAGACTCTACGGTCATCGTTCGGATCTTGATGGCTTCCCGGAAGAAATCCTTCTTCAAGGCCGCGCGGAAAATAAGAAACATATCATACGCTGTCGAATACTGCGCGCTGCTGGACGGCAGGCCATGCGGATTGGCAAAAAGAGTATTCTTCGCGCCCAGCTGCAGCGCCCGGGCATTCATCATCTCAACGAATTTATCCTGCGATCCGGCGACAGCTTCAGCCAGGGCTGCTGCCGCGTCATTCGCCGAATTAAGAAGCGCGGCATATAACAAGTCGCGCACATGGTATTTCTCGCCTTCCTTCAGGTCTACTTTGCTGGGAAGGACGGTCGTCGCATTGCGGCCGATCACGACTACCGTATCAAGGTCAAGATGCTCCAGAACCAAAAGCGCAGTCATCACCTTGGTGGTGCTGGCCGGAAAGATCTTCCGGTCTACCGCCCTGGCATAATATTTATTCCAGCCGCTCTCATCGTAAAGCAACGCTGACGCGGCCGATACCTGATAAGGCCCGGTCTTCTTGCGGGGCTTTTTCTTAGCCTCGGCCATTGAAGGAAAAACCATGAGCAACGCCAGGCAAATAACGACCACTAACCGAAAATATTTCATCTGATCCGTCATCTTCCGCTTTTTTCCACTGCCTGATAAACAAGTTCAACCGCTTTTTGCACGCCCTCGGTCGGCAGGACCGCTGTCCCGGCCGCCGCCGCCACGCACCATCCTTTTTCTGTCGGATCGATCGAAACCCACACGTGCTGCATGCGGCCGTCCTCACTGACGATCGCATGAACCATCCCGGCACGGCGACCGGCATCAAACAGCTGATCGGGAAAAGACACGGTAATGCGGCCGGATATTCCTTCCAGCACCAAACGCTCCGCGTTAAAACTCCTGCAAAAATATACAGTCACCGCCGACACTCCAATCTCTTGATATCGATACGGCTGATCCGCCGTCAACAGCAATTCATCAAACTGCTCCTGTCCGCCGTCCTGCCACTTCTTTTCGAATTTGGTTCCGTGCACCGCGCCGATCATCCGCCGCTGCAGCGAAAATCCCGTTCCCGGCAGCTGCTCTTCAATCCATTCAGCGTAAGGATGATGATCAGTGACGACCCGTAACACCCCGCCGTTTCTAAGCCGCGACCGCACCAGCGTCAGAAAAGCCGCCTGAAAAAGCCGGTTCTTCGCATGCCGCTTCTTGGGCCAGGGACAGGGAAACAGGCAATGCACCCGATCCACCGCCGCGCCCTTAAGCAGGAACTCAAACCCCCAGGCCGCGTCAATGCGCATCAGGCGCACGTTTGAAAGCCCCTCCTGATGCAGCTTGCGCAGCGTCTTGATAATCCGTGTCGGGCATTGCTCAAACCCGATAAAATTCACGCCGCGCGCCGCGCCCGCAAGATCCGTTAAGTATTCACCGGTCCCGAACCCGATCTCGATCTCAAGGGGCTCCTCAACGGGAAAGATCTGCGGCCGTCCTTTGGCCCAGTCAATCGAAGGAATCTCAACAAAAGAGGCCAGCGAGCCGTATTTATAATTACTTTTCATGCGAAACGGCCGCAGCCTTGGACGGACCAGCTTTCAGCGTCGTCAGCGCCTCACGGCCCTGCCCACAGAGAATATTATCCTTGAAGATCATCGGCGTCAGCACATCTTCCCCGATCGGCTTGCCCGCGCGCTGGACCCCGGTGATATACGAATCAACCAGATAATCCTGATGCGCTACGGTCAGCATTTCCGACGAATACAGGCTTTTGGCCTCGATCGGCTTTAATGCCCCGGTCGCCGGGTCAACCTCATAACCCACTGTCACCGGATGGGACATTAACGCCGACACTTCAGCCCGCGTCATCCCCAGCGTCGGCACCAACGGCTTCGGCGCCATATTAACAATATCTGAACGCAGCGGCAAAGAACAACCGCTTAGACTGATCACCAGCAATAAAATAACCGCATAACGCATCATTTTCACCTCAATAAACTTTTGCCCACCCGGCATCTTTCCATTCACGAAAAAGCCCGACGCATTCCGCGCGCAAACACCCGCTTTCGACGACCACCGGGCTGCCGCCTTCCCGCTTCATCAGGTCATTCGACAGGGTCAATTCATTGAACCCTGCCGCTTTAGCGTCACTAATAGACGCCCCGAAAACAATACGCCTGATCTTCGCCCAATGGATCGCGCTAAAACACATCGGGCAGGGTTCGGTTGTCGAATAGATCGTGCTGCCCGACAGGTCGATCGTACCAAGAGCCCGGCAGGCCTCGCGGATCGCCGTAACCTCGCCGTGCGCCGTAATGTCGGTCGTTTTCCAGACCACATTATGTCCGCAGGCCGCCACCCTCCCGTCGGCCATCACAATGCAGGCGCCAAACGGCGTTTGTCCGGCCGCAACGCCGTCACGCGCCTTTTGAATGGCCATGCGCATATAACGCTCATCATCCCCAGTGAACATAGGCGATATAATAACAATAAAAACCCGGACACCAAACAATTTTTGGCAAAAACACCCTGGGCCCATCTTTTTCTGGTATGGTTATATTTACAAAAATCCAACACTAATCGAGGTTATTATGTTCGAAAATATCATTCTTGGCGCTATCCAGGGGATCACGGAATGGATCCCCGTCAGCTCAAAAGCCTGTATTATTGCTGCCCGCATTCACCTGTTCCATAATACCGGGACACTCAACGAACTGATCAACTACGCTCTTTTCCTGCATCTGGGGACCGCGCTTGCGGCCATTATTTATTTCCGCGAGGATATTGCCAAAATATTCTCCGCCTGTGGTGACCTGAAAAACCCGGCCTCGGAAGGACGCAAAATTCTGATCTTCCTGGTGACAGTTACCGTATTCACCGCGTTTGGACAAGTCCTGGTAACCAAAGCTTCCGACCTGGCTCACCGTGCCCCGCATGCCAAAGCTGCCATCACCTGTATCATCGCCGCGCTTCTGATCGTGGCCGGCTTTTTACAGCTTAAAACAAAAACCGAAGGCAAGCGCGAAACCAAAGACCTCACGTTGATCGACGGCATTATCCTTGGGATCGTCCAGGCTTTCACCTGCCTGCCCGGCCTTTCCCGCGCCGGCACCACCATGGCCGCGCTTGCGGTACGGAATTTCGACAAGGAACACACCCTCAAACTCAGCTTCCTCATGAGCATCCCGGTGATCCTCCTGGGCAATATCATCAAAAACCATCACCTGCTGCTGTCGGCCCGGAGCGAATGGCTCGGCGTGCTGACCGCGTTCGTGGTGGGCATGCTCTCGATTGGCGTGTTAATGAATTTCGTGAAGAAAGTCAACTTCGGCGGGTTTTTAATCTTTATCGGCTCCATCCTGGCAGTCGCCACGATCCTGGGCGCGATCGATTAAACAAAACGAAACAATAAAAATCGGGACACAAATAAAAATCGGGACACATTATATTTTTCTCAAAAATATAATATGTCCCGATTTCTTTATTTCGAATACATCGCCTGTAACTGGGCGACTTTCGGGAATTGTGAATAATACTCGCCTTGCGGACCAACAAAACCATTGCCGGATCTTTTGATGATCACGGAAGAATAACCACCCTGGCCATTGGGAATATTGACCGTGAAAGGCCCTTCCGTCGCGGGGTCGGCCATGACAACAGCCGGCGGCTGGGCCGCAACGGATGCTGACGGCATGGTTGCCACCGGCGTTACAGCGCGTTCATTGGGTATTTGCGCCCCTGCGATGCCGCCGATCGTTGCCCCGGCAACGCCGCCCAGCAGCGCGGCGCCCAACTCTTTATGCCCGCTCATCTGATGACCAATGATCCCGCCGGTTAATGCTCCGATGATCCCGCCCATCACGGATCCTTCAACGACCTTGGTCTGGTTCTCCTGCTCATACATGACCGGCGCCGGCTGGGTCACATAAACCGGCTCGGAAACAACCTGATAAACGGGCGGAGGAACAGGTTGATAACCATAACGCGAATAAACATAATACGTCCTGTTATCCGTATAATAAAGAGTCCCGTTGATCAGGACCGGAGAAAAATAAGGCGGCAGCGAACGGACAACGTAAACCGGGTCATCATGAGCAATCACATTAACCCGCATCGAGAACCGGGAACGATCGTGATCGTAACGGTCATGCCGATCATAACGGTCATGCCGGTCATCTCCCCAGGCATAAGACAATGTTGGCTGAAGAAGCATACTAAATACGCCGACCACTAAAACAATGCTGGTAAACGTCGTTTTGTTTGTCATATTGACCGCCTTTATTTCCTGACCTTATCCCAATCTATTCCCGAGGCCTTCCCCAGGCTTCACTCGATTAGACACATCCCAACCCGGAAAAGTTACTGTCGCTAACTACTTTTCTTAACCTTCGATCCTGATATCAAAAGGAAGCAGCAGGGCCAGGACTTCGGGACTTGAAAACCTGGCCTGCTTCATTCTGTTAGTCGAAGGGTCTATATAATAATGACAGGCTTGGGTAAAATCAGCCTTTTCCAGGATCGTGTGCTGAAATTTACTGCCGCTCAGGTCTGACCCGGTAAAATCCGCTTCTGTCAGGTCGGTATTAACAAAATCGTTCTTATGGACCAGGCATTCAAGGAACCGGCTGTGCTTCATTTTGACCGCGCTGAAATCGCACAGCTCGATCTTGCATTCCTTAAATGTCCAGCTCAACAACAAATGATTAACACCGCTAAAAATAACCCCCACCAGCTTGCTGCCCTGGAACGTCACATTGCGAAACCCGCAGCCATTGACCTTGATATTGGACAGGTTGCAATCGATAAACGTACAGTCAATAAAAACCGACCGCGACAAGACCCGTCCGCTCAGGTCACAGCTTTTAAAGGTGCAGCCCAGAAATTCCTTTTTCGCCGGATCAAGATCCGGCGGCAGCGCTTTCAGAAACGTCTGTTGTTCGATGGCGCGTTCGTGGGATGGCATCGCCGTCATCTTCCTTCTTTTAAAGCCAGGGCCCGGGCTTTGTCTTTTTTACTCATGCGGCGTCCTTTGACAGGAGCCGGGCCTTTAGTTCCCGGCGGCGGCTGGCCGGTCAATTCAAAACCTTTAATGCTTTCGCGGGACAGGCGGACGCGGCATCTTTTTTCGATCAACCTGAAATGCGCCTGGTCTTCGTGGCCGACAAAAGACACGGCCACCCCCTTCTCACCGGCGCGGGCGGTACGGCCGATGCGGTGGATATAATCATTGGGCGAACGCGGCAGGTCATAATTGATCACGCAGGGCAATTTCTTAATGTCGATCCCGCGGGCCGCGATATCGGTCGCCACCAACACTCTTAATCTGCCGGTCTTGAACTCTTTTAACACATGCTCCCGCTGGGCCTGGGTCAACCCGCCGTGAAAAGCATTGGCCTGAATATCGGCTTTTAATAATTTGACAACCAGAACATCGGCGTCCCGGACACTGGCGACAAAGATCAACACCTGTGCCCATTGTTCCGTCTGGATCAAGTGCCGCAGCAAAGGCCCGCGATTCGTACGATTGACGTCAATGACCCGTTGATAAATGAGCTCGGCTGTGGGCGCCCCCTCTTCTTCCTTGACCTGCACAGGCGCTTTCATAAACTTCTGCGCCAGGACGACCACTTTTTCCGGCATGGTCGCGGAGAACAACAAATTCTGACGGTTCGGCGGCAAGGCATTTAACACCGCTGCCAATTCTTCGGCAAAGCCCAGGTCAAACATTTTGTCGGCCTCATCAACGATCAGGATATTCAGCATGGAAAGATCAACACTGCGACGCTTGATCAGGTCGAGCAATCTGCCCGGTGTTGCCACCGCGATATCCGCACCATGATGCAGGTTGCGGATCTGCAGATCGATGTTAAGCCCGCCGATCAGCGTGATCGTGCGTAGCGGCCGGGTCAACTGACGGCCGTAGGCCTTGAAGGCATGTTCCACCTGCATGGCCAGTTCACGCGTCGGGGCCAGCACCAGCGCCTTGATCACTTTTTTAGGGCCGCTGACCGAAGCCTGCACCAGCTGCAGCACTGGCAGAGCAAAAGACGCCGTCTTCCCCGTCCCGGTTTTGGCCTGGGCGATCACATCCTGCCCGCGAAGGATCAACGGGATCACCTGTTGCTGGACAGATGTCGGCGCTTCATACCCGGCCACTTTAACCGCGTCGAGCAAATCTTTGGACAAACCTAATGATGAAAATGTCATGTGCCCATCAGTTTACCATATTCGCGCTGCTTTACCAAAATCTCAAAAAACTTACCTTTGCAATCCACACTTAAGTGTGGTATATTGATAATATTCCCCCGGACAAAAAATCACACTTACATAGAAAGGGCCCTTTATGTCAAAACAGGAAATATCAACCGTTGAATCTCTAATACACATTATCCGTGGGCAAAAAGTTATATTAGACTCCGACTTAGCCAGGATCTACGGTGTAACCACCAAGCGCCTGAACGAACAAGTAAAACGTAACGCGGAGCGCTTCCCGATAGATTTTATGTTTCGGCTTACGATTGAAGATTCCGAGTTAACCACTGACGAGAAGAACCGGTCGCAAATTGCGACCGGTTCCCAGAAGCATCGAGATCCAAAATCCTTCCCCTATGCATTTACCGAACATGGCGCCATCATGGGTATCCTCAAACGCATCATGACGATCATCGATCCGCCCCCTGCGCCGCCACCGCCGCCGAAAGCAAAAATAGGATTCTCTAATGATCCGGCTTAATAACTTAACGTGCAATGCTCTTAACAATTCTGGCTTTTTATGATTTACATCCTATAATACGGCCCTTATGAAATTACAGCTGCTGCGCACCATTTTTGGTTACGACTCTTTCCGCCCGCTGCAGGAGGAATGCATCCAGTCGGTGCTCGATAAAAAAGACACCCTGCTGATCATGCCTACGGGCGGCGGCAAATCGATCTGCTACCAGATCCCGGCGCTGATGATGCCGGGGCTGACGGTCGTTATTTCCCCGCTGATCTCGCTGATGAAAGACCAGGTCAGCCAGCTTAAAGAGCTCGGCGTTGAAGCGGAGCTCCTAAACAGCACGCTGACCTGGGAAGAATATCAGGAAAACAAGGCCGGCATTCAGCGGGGCAAGACCAAAATGCTGTTTTGCGCGCCGGAAACGTTATTCAAGGAAGACATCCTCGACATGCTGCGCGGCTGCCGCGTGGATTGCGTGACGATCGACGAAGCGCATTGCATTTCCGAATGGGGGCATGATTTCCGGCCCGAATACCGCCGGATCAAGGAATTGCGGGAAATGCTGCCCGACGCTGTTTTCCTCGCAGTCACGGCCACGGCAACCGAGCGGGTGCGCCAGGACATTATCGCCAACCTCTCTTTAAGCGCACCGCGCGAATTAATTGCCAGCTTTAACCGGGATAATTTATTTTACGAAGTCATCCCCAAATCGCGCGCCACCGACCAGACGCTCGATTACATCGAGAAATTCAAAGGCCAGAGCGGGATCATTTACTGCTTCTCCCGCAAACAGGTCGACAGCCTGGCCGCGGATCTCAATCATTTTGGTTACAACGCGCTGCCGTACCACGCCGGCCTGTCGGATGAGGTGCGGCATAGGAACCAGGAAAAATTTATCCGCGACGATGTGCCGATCATGGTGGCCACGATCGCCTTCGGCATGGGGATCAACAAACCCAATGTGCGTTTTGTGATTCACTATGACCTGCCGAAGAATATCGAATCCTATTACCAGGAAACCGGCCGCGCCGGACGCGACGGGCTGCCCTCGCAATGCCTGCTGTTGTTCAGCGCAGGCGACGCGGCCAAGATTAAATATTTCATCGACCTCAAGACCGATCCCGCCCAGAAGCGGGTGGCCCAAAATCACCTCAATACCATTTTGTCCTATGCCCAAAGCCGCCAGTGCCGGCGCATTCCTCTGCTGACCTACTTTGGCGAGAATTACACGGTGAAAAACTGCGGCCTGTGCGACAACTGCGTGAAACCCCAGGCCGTTGCGGTTAACCTGGCCGCACCGGCGGTAAAATTCCTGCAGTGTGTTTCGGAGACTGAAGAACGCTTTGGCGCGCTGCATGTGATCAATGTCCTGCGGGGCAGTGAAGCGGAAAAGGTCATCAACTACGGCCACGACCGCTGCAAAACTTTTGGCAGCGGCCGCGACTGGTCGGTCAAGCAATGGCAGAACCTGGTCCTGCAGATGATCACCCAGGGCATCCTCGATAAGAACGACGAATATGGGGTTTTAAGCCTGACCCAGAAATCTTACGAAGTGATGAGCAATACCCGCCCCTTCCTGGGACATCTGATCGAAGAAAGCACGGCGCCTGTCAAAACGGTCAGAAGCAAACAGGCTGAAGACTATGACACAAACCTCTTCGAAAGGCTGCGGGCCAAGCGTAAAGAACTCGCCGACAAGATGGGCGTGCCGCCCTACATCATCTTCTCGGACAAATCCCTGATCGACATGTGCCAGCGCAAACCCACCACCAAAATGCAATTCGCCCAGGTATTCGGTGTCGGCGATCAAAAACTGGCCAGATTCAGTGCCGCCTTCATCCGCGTGATCACTTCATAAGTTCCGATAAAACGGGCACATTCGCCGCTGAGAGCGGCTCCATAGCGCGGATCATCGGTGACAGGCCTTCAATATTCATCATCGCCGGATCCTGCCTGGCCGCCGGCAGGGGCAGGCCGTTACCGTCGACCTTGATCAACAGCGTCAGATGATCTTCATTAAGGTCAATACCGCCCACACTTGATCTACTCGACGAATTATTAACCTTCAGTGCCTGAGATTGCTCCTGTACGCCAACAAACGATTCTTTTAAAATACCCAGCTTAACGTTAAGATCACCGGCATCAACCGGTTCGTTTAATAATAAGGCTGTTCCATGATTGAGATCACGCTGTATCTCTTCTCCCAGCACAATTTGCAGACGACGATCAATTTTGGTGAACAATACCAGCGCCTTTAAATTCTCATACCCTTTACCGTTAAATGCGCACGCGCGGATAATGTCAGGAACGCTGCTGCCTTTGACCAATTCCTTCATGCCGTCGGGCGTCATGACCTTAAACGCACGCTCGGCGACCATTCTCGAATCGGAGCGATACACCAGCCAATCGACGGATTGTCCGGGATGCCTCAGCACTTCCAACGCTATATCAAACTGCCGCAGATTTAACTGACGAATGATCGGCGATGCCCCTTTCTCTTTCGCAAGTTTCACGCGAATCTTCTCAACAATAGCGATCAGATCAGCCATCGGCTGGCGCGTCAACTCCAGAGCAGCCGCCTGAAGTCCTTCCTTTTTTAACGTTACTTTATCGTCACCTGAAAGGATCGGTAATCCCGAACTCTTTTGAATAATAGCTCGAAGCTGCTTTGGCGGCAGATAGGTGATCGCCATTTCAATCTTATCCTCCAGATCCTTTTGTTGTCTGGCCTTTTCAAGGAACGCCGCCATCTGATTGACCTTGCGTGTCTGATGTCCTTTATAT
This sequence comes from Candidatus Omnitrophota bacterium, assembly GCA_002753745.1. Taxonomy (GTDB): domain Bacteria; phylum Omnitrophota; class Gorgyraeia; order Zapsychrales; family Fredricksoniimonadaceae. The sequence goes on from PEAR01000031.1 coordinate 20,358, forward strand.
GCTCCGACGATCCGGTTTAATGCTGTGATCCTGGCTTTATTTTTTCGCCCCTCCTGCTCCTGCTTGACATGCTCCCCGTAAGCATTGACCTTGCTTCCAAAAAAATCATATCTTTCCAACAGGCTGACGATCTGCGGATCCTGGCCGTTCACCGAGGCCCTGACACGCTTAACCCAGGCCGCTTTCTTGTCCTTAACCGCAAGAAGATCTTCAAGACTCTCATTAACCGGAGCAGGGA
>PEAR01000032.1 GCA_002753745.1 Candidatus Omnitrophota bacterium
AACAGATGACAATATTCAACTTCGTGCTAATATTTAACTTCATTTTTCACTACCTCTCAATGAGAACGTCACACGCTTACGATAATTTAAACCCGGCGATCGCGGTTTTTAGCTTGGCGGACAGCTTGCCCAGCGCGGCGGCGGAGTCAGCAGCCTGTTGGGTTGAAACAGTGAACTGCTTTGTAACCGAATTAATATTCTGCATCGCCTGCACGGTCTGCTCCGACGCGGTGCGCTGCTGCTGGGTGGCGATCGAAATTTCCTTGGCCGATCCGGCGGTCTCGCGAATCATCTCAACGCCGCGGGCCACCCACTTGAGCGAATCCTCAATGCCCATCACCGTCGCATTCGTTTCGGTCTGGATCTCGGTGATCAACTGGCGGATCTCGTCCGTTGACTCAGACGAGCGCTCAGCGAGCTTGCGCACTTCCTGAGCGACCACGGCAAAACCCCGGCCGGCTTCCCCGGCGCGCGCGGCTTCGATCGCGGCATTCAACGCCAGCAGATTCGTCTGCTCGGCGATATCATCAATTAATTTGGTAATGTTACCGATGGCCTGGGATTTTTCGCCCAGCGCGAGAATCTTCTTGGCGGTCGCATCCACCCGGACATTGATCTCCTGCATCCCCGCCATGGTGCGTTCGGCGGTCTTGGCCACGTTCTCGGCATTCTGCGCGATCTGGGTGGCTGTTGCCGCCAGCTCCTTGACCGTAGTGGAGGCTTCATTCACCGACGACGACTGTTCTGAAGCTCCAGCCGCCTGGGAATGGGTGGTTGCGTTGATCTCAGATGAAGACGCATTGATATCCTGCGCCCCGCCCTTGACCTGGCTGATCAGCGCGTGGATCTTGTCCGCGAACCGGTTAAAATTTACACATAATTCTCCGATCTCATCCCGGGATGAGACCTTGAGCCTTTTGGTCAGGTCGCCCTCGCCCTCGGCGATATCGTGCAGCATGCCCGCGGTCGAGGTGACCGGTTGAACCACCACCGACTGAATAAAATAAACGCTCAACAGCGTGATCACCAGTAACGCGGCCAGACAGATTAAAATGTAGTAAAGAACAAATCCCGACATCCCCTCATAAATTTCGCTATCCTGCATCTTGACGGCAATGATCCATTTCCAGGGCTCAAAAGTCTGATAAACCGCCGTAACCTTGACCCCGTCGTAAACATACTCGATCTCACCCCTGGAATTCTGCCTCATGCGTTTAATGAAATCTTCACCGGAAAAGTCCCGCCCTTCTTTTCCACCGGTATGGACGATCGCGGTGCCCGTACTGTCGACAATATAAACCACGCCGGTCTTCTTGTACTTGAACTGCCGGATCTCGGCCATCAACTGCCGCTGGTACTTGGCAACCGTATCTTTATCCGTTGTCAAGCCCATGTCATCCATGTTCTTGTAACGTTTCTGGATGAGGTCCACGAAAGATCCAAGCTTATGTTCCAGCAACTCAATGGTCAGCGGCCTGACCGCCTGGGTCATCAGATTAACGGAAACGCCGGCCAGAACCAGAAAAACCAGGCAAAACGCCCCCATAATGCGGATGTTAAGCTTGAAACCGATGGAATCAAGTTTATTCATGCGTTAACCATCCCGTGAGAAAAGATTTATTTATCCGAAAAATACCCACAACCAGCTAACATATCGTCCATCTTTTCATAATAGGAATGCTTCATGGAAATCTTCCCCGTCTCCGGGTTCTTGAACCCGTACACGGTCGTGCCGGAACCGTTCGCCTGGGCGTTCTTGATCATTTCGACGACAAAAAGTTTTCCGTCAGGATCTTTGCTTTCGAGCACGTTAGTCCCCAGACGCTTGAGATTACCATCCCCGCGGGCCAGGTTGATGCCGTCGAAACGATGAATAAAGACATACAAAGATCCGTCAACAAATTGCCCCTTGGTATCATTGACCGCCTTGATCGTCGCATCCAAGCCGTTCGCCTTATAGAATGCCACAACCTTTTGCACCATGGCCCTGGCTTTATCCGCTTGAGACACCGGAGCAGCAGCAGACGCTGGCGCTGCTGCACTTGCAGCAGCAACCACAGGCGCCGCAGCGTCCTGAGCAAAAGCCGCCCCCGCCAACAAAACCGACCCTGCCAACACCATAAATATTTTCTTCATCATCCCCTCCTGTTAACTGGCTAAAACTTCATCCTGACCTCAACATACACCCGGCGTTCCGTGGAATACTGCCCAACCGAAGGATATAAAGCGCTGGTGCTGTTGACCTGGCTCGACGGTTTTGTGTAGCTCTTGGGAAAAAGATTTTCCCCGACAACGCGAACGGTTGTGTTTTTAGTCACGTTGTATCTCCCCGCCAGGCTCAATTCCCAAAACGACTTGCCGTAGGCTAATGGCATGCTGTAATTACCATTAACATCCTGCAACACCGGAGGTTTGGTCTTAGCCCACCAGGTCAGGTCAGTCGTCAAGCCCAGCCGGTCGTTCAAAAACCCCTGACGGAGCGACGATTTGACATACCGCGACGGAACCATTTCAAAATTCTTGTTGTCCTCGCTGATGGGCACAACATATCCCTGTATGCTCGACGCGTAAGCTTTCGGATAATTATACGGATGCGCCTCGCTGTACGACATGAGCAAACTGGTCACTTTATCAGGATTATATTTCGCGACAAGCTCATACCCGACCGACTCAAAATTTTCACTCATATTCACGTTGCCGGTTTGCCCGCCATTGGAATTATCCCGGCTATACCCGATCGTTTTCCGGTAAACATTCAGGAAAGGATTCGCGGCCAGGCTTAACTTCTTCCCGAGAAATGTCTGCTCATAATTGGCCTGGATACTGTCCATCACTTCAGACTTGATACTGTCTGTTCCGGAATGCATATTGATAAAATCAACAACATCCGGATAACGAAACCCGCGCTGATAGGATAATTTACCCGTAATATCTTCCGTGAACGCATACGCCGCCGCAACGCGCGGCAACAAAGAACCGTAAGATTTATCCTGCACACTGACAACAGTACCCTGCGTACTGCCGGCCGTAGCGCTGATGATCGAATCCGTGTTCATCATCATCGCGTCATAACGCAAACCGGTCGACAACGTCAACTTGTCGGTCAGCGCCATCACGTCCTCCCCGAATGCCGAATACTCATACCACCGCAAAAAAGCCCCGCTATCCGGCGTCATCCCGTTCGGAAAAGAATTCGCGCCATATTCCCCTTCCGGGCTTTCCGAATGAAACCAGCTTCTGTCCATATAGAACAAGCGCTCCCCGATGCTTCCGCCGTAAGCGATCTGGTGCTTTGAAATGGCTTCGCTCTTGTAAACCCCCTTGAGGCTGAAATCAGCTTCAGCCGGCGCATTATTGTAGTTCAGGTTCTGCTCGGTCTTGCCGGTGATGCGATCGGCCACCGTATCACTGACCAGATAAACTGACGGAGTAAGCTCCAGTTTGTCGGTCGGCGATACATCAAAAGTGTACTGCGGCCGCAGCAGCAGGTGATTGTGATTGCGGGTTTCAGAAGTGCGGTCAAAATCGGATGCCTGAACGTTCCTTTGAGTCGGCGATTTGTAGTATTCATCCATCACATCGACCAGGACCTTCAGGTCAGAATACTCCCAGTTGGTCAGAACTTGCCAGCTTAGCGGGTCGAACCGGCCGATCCTTAAACCGCTTCGGGTCGCATCGGTATCCGCAAGCTCGGTGCCGGCGGAATTACGCCCCAGAGCGCCATCGTAACTCGGAGCATAGCCGAACGAATGCACCTCGCCGCCGTACACGTACAGGCTGCCTTTGTCATACGCCTTGCCGTAACCGACCTCGAGCTTCTCCGACCGGTCGTCGATACCATACTCGGTCGTAATGTCCCAGCCCTGATAATCTTTACCGCTTTTGGGGATCATGTTGACAAATCCGCTGATCGCCCCCGAGCCATGGACAATAGCGCCGGGGCCGTTAACCACTTCCACACGGTCTAGATATTTCATGAACGGCAGGTCCAGCGGCAGCATGTAACCGAAATGCTGACGCATGGCCAGACTGGTGCCATCAAGCATATAAACCGTCTTCGCGCTGGCATCCACCGCGATCCCCCGCTGGGATGTCATGGAACCGAACTCGCGATTACTCATACTGACGCCGGGAGCGTAGCGGTCCAACAGGTCGTGCATTGTCCGGGCAGTGCTAAGATCAATATCCTGCGCCGTGAAAACCGTGGTGTACCCCGGCGCTTTCTTCTGATTCATCTTAAAGAATCCCGACGACGAGACATCCGTGTTCAACAGGTCTTCCAGCGACTTATCCATCAGATTTACGTCCGCCGCGAAAAGAGGCGGCATGCCCAACAGAATGATCCCGATCAAGCAGCCCAAGACTTTACATGTCCTTTTCATCCCCGGTCCCCCCTGGTTAATGAACTTGCCTTCAAGCCCCGAGCATATTCGGCTTTCAGCCTCGGGATGACGAATCATCCAGCTTAAAGCCTTCGACGGCGATCTTTAATTTTTGCGACAAACTGCTCAACGCTACAGCTGATTCTGCGGCCTGCTGCGATGATGCCGCAAACTGCTTGGTAACGGCGTTAATATTCTGCATCGCCTGCACGGTCTGTTCGGAGGCGGTGCGCTGCTGCTGGGTGGCGATCGAAATTTCCTTGGCCGAGCCGGCGGTCTCGCGAATCATCTCAACCCCGCGGGCGACACATTTAAGCGATTCCTCAATGCCCATGACCGTCGCATTCGTTTCCGCCTGGATCTCGGTGATCAGCTGGCGGATCTCATCGGTTGACTCCGATGAACGTTCGGCAAGCTTGCGCACTTCCTGGGCGACCACAGCAAAACCCCGGCCGGCTTCCCCGGCGCGCGCGGCTTCGATCGCGGCGTTCAGCGCCAGCAGATTCGTCTGCTCGGCGAGATCATCGATCAATTTGGTAATATTGCCAATCGCCTGGGACTTCTCGCCCAGCGACAGGATCTTCTTGGCGGTTGCATCCACCCGGGCATTAACTTCCTGCATCCCCGCCATGGTGCGCTCGGCCGTTTTGGCCACATTCTCGGCGTTCTGCGCGATCTGCGCCGCCGTCACGGCCAATTCCTTGACCGTCGTCGACGCCTCATTCACCGCGGAGGCCTGTTCCGTGGCGCCGGCAGCCTGCTCGCGCGTGGAAGACCCGATCTGGACCGACGAGGCATTGATCGCGAGCGCTCCGCCCTTCACCTGGCCGACGACCCCGCTGATCTTGTCCATGAACAAATTAAACCATTTGGCCAGGCTGCCCACTTCATCGTTCGTGAGCACTTCAATTCTTTTCGTCAAATCCGCTTCGCCGCTGGCGATCTCCTTGAGCCGGGCTTCGACAATATGCATGGGCTTAAAAACAACCCGGGACACAAAAAGAACCATCACGGCACTGCCCGCCACCATCAACAGCGAAAAGATGATCGAACCATACAGGAAAATCATCAAGGTTCTGTTCTTATCAGCCTGGCTGGTCGTCATGCAGAACACCCAACCCCAGGGCTCGAACTTCTCAAAAACATACCATTTAGCCACGCCTTTATACGTGAAGTTAAACGTGCCGGTCTTTGACTTGCTGATAATATCCACCACGTCCTGACTGAGCGGCCGCTCGCCCGGCGACAAACGAGGATGCACCACGATCTCGCCGTTTGACTTCATAACGAACGGATAAGTGACATTGTCCTTCAGGTCCCGGTACAGGATACGAAACTTGTCTTTCACCCGGTCCTGGGCTACCGACACATCCTTGTGCACGCCTTCAAAGACCAGTTCGTCCTGTTCATAGGCCAGCAACGCAAAACGATCCACCTTTTCCTGGTAGAGATCATACGTCATGGCGTCGATCTTCCGGCTGAACACCAGAAAACTCGCCACCTGATACAGAATACAAACAATCACGATCGAAATGGCCGTGATCACCGAGAATTTTGTGCCGATACGCATATCCAAGTCCCTGTTGTTTTTACTTTGAGCCTTTAAGCTGAGCCGCCCAATCATCCATTAACTTCTGATACGATCCGTCGGCCTTGATCTTCTTAAACCCGCTGCTGAAAATATCGCGAAACTTTTTTCCATCAGGATTTGATTTGGAAAACGCCACATAGATCGCCGGCGCATCAGCCACGCCCAGCGGCTTGACTTTTCCCTGCAGGCCGAGCTTGGGCAACAGATAATCCGCGCACTTCTCGAACAGCACAATGAATTCCAGCCTTTTGGCGACCAGCTTCTTGATAATAACTTCGTCGCTCTTGGAATATTCTTTAGTCATCAGGTTATTGGAATCGACGGCATCGCCATAACCATAGCCCTGGGTCAAACCGACCGTCTTGCCGGTTAGGCCGGCCACGCTGGTGACATTCCCGGTATAATCCGCCGGCGCAAAGATCAAGCTGGTCGCGGCGAACATCGGTTCATCATGCCAAAGATAGCTTTCCTCGATCTCTTTTGTTTTGGGCGCATCGAAACAACCGACCGCCGAACCATCTTTGACCGCCGCCATGCCGCGGTCGTAATTCATCGTCTGAAGTTCGGCATCCACGCCTTCGGCCCTGAACGCCGCCTTGACGATATCCACCGCGATCCCTTTAGCGCCGCCGTCGATACTGGCAGAATAAGGATACCAGTCATCCTCGGCAATGATCTTCACGGTTTCCCCGTAGCTCAATGAGCCAAAAAGAAAAATACCCGCCAAACACAAACCTGCCATCTTCATTAACTTTGTCATCCCATTCTCCCCAATTTTATGAACATGCATTTATTTTGAGACCGGTTCCGGCGCCGCGCCTTTAAGTTTGGCATCCCACTGGTCCATCAGTTTCTGGTATGTCCCGTCCGCCTTGATCTTGCGGAATCCCTCGCTGAACAGATCGCAATACTTCTTGCCCTGCGGATGGGTTTTGGAAAAGGAAACATAGATCATGGTTGTTTCCGATTTCCCCGCCGGACGGATCTTGCCCTGCAGGTTCAGTTTGGTAACCAGGGAATCGGCTACCTTCTCAAAAACAATGACATAATCCACTCTCTTGGCCACCAGCTTCTTCAGGATCACCTCATCGCTCTTGGAGTATTCCTTATCGATCCCTTTATTGAGGTCGATCTTGTCGCCGTAACTGTAACCCTGGGTCAGGCCGAGCGTTTTACCGGCCAGGTCATTGACACTATTAACATTGCCCGTTGAATCCGCGGAAGCATAAAACATGCTGGTAGCAGCGAACATCGGTTCGTCGTGCCAAAGATAATCCTGCTCCAGTTCCTTGGTCCGGGAGGTGTCAAAACACCCAACAGCCGAGCCATCCTTGACCAGAGCCATCCCGCGGTCATAATTCATCGGCTGAAATTCAACATCGATCCCTTCCGCCTTATAAACAGCGCTGACGATATCTACCGCGATCCCTTTTGCCCCGCCGTCAATGCTGGCAGAATACGGATACCAGTCGTCCTCAGCAATAATCTTGACCGTTTCCCCGTAACTCACGGCGCCGAAAAGAAAAAGCCCTGCCAGACAAAAACCGAACATTTTTAAGAATTTCTCCATAACAAGCCTCCTGTATCGCATGTACGGGCGGCCCCCCATGGCCGCCCTTTTATCATCACTATATCGGACCGGCACAGGGGCCGGCCCCCTACGATCATGAATCCAGATGGAAACCGGCGATCGCGGTTTTTAATTTTTGCGACAGGTCGCTTAACGCGGCGGCGGATTCAGCAGCCTGTTTGGTTGACACAGCGAACTGTTTGGTGACCGTATTAATATTCTGCATCGCCTGCACGGTTTGATCAGAAGCGGTGCGCTGCTGCTGGGTGGCGATCGAGATCTCCTTCGCGGTCCCGGCGGTCTCGCGGATCATCTCGACCCCGCGGGCCACCCATTTAAGCGAATCCTCAATGCCCATGACCGTGGCGTTCGTCTCCGCCTGGATCTCGGTGATCAGCTGGCGGATCTCATCCGTCGATTCCGACGACCGCTCGGCTAACTTGCGCACTTCCTGGGCGACCACGGCAAAACCCCGGCCGGCTTCCCCGGCGCGCGCGGCTTCGATCGCGGCATTCAGCGCCAGCAGGTTCGTCTGTTCGGCGATATCGTCAATTAGTTTGGTAATGTTGCCAATCGCCTGGGATTTCTCGCCCAGCGCAAGGATTTTCTTGGCGGTCGCGTCCACCCGGGTATTGATCTCCTGCATTCCGACCATGGTGCGCTCGGCGGTTTTAGCCACATTCTCGGCATTCTGCGCGATTTGCGCCGCGGTCACGGCAAGCTCCTTGACCGTGGTTGAGGCTTCATTCACCGCGGATGCCTGCTCCGCAGCTCCCGCCGATTGCTCATGGGTCGACGCGCTGATCTGCCGGGCGGAAGAAGCTATTTCCAGCCCCGACGATCGAATCTGAGTTACGATCCCCTTGAGGCCACCCATCAATTTATTGAACGCTCCGGCCAGGTCGCCCACTTCATCATTGCTTGTCACGGCAATCGTGCCGTTCAAATTCCCGGCCGAACCGGCGAGCTCATTCGTCCGGTCAACCACAAGCTGCAGTGATTTCACCGCTCCGCCGACGATCCAGGAAACAAGCAAAAAACCTAAAACAAGAGCCAGCGCGAAAAGGATAAAGATCGCCGCATCCAGTTTTCGCTGCATGGCTTCAGGTTCGAAAAAGAGCGCCATAGTATCCTTGTTAAAATCGTCATGAATAACGCTCAGCAACGCGAATAACGGACGGTCTTTTCCTTTTACAAGATCATCCGCCCGCTTCTGCGCGCCATCACCCCCGGCTTGAAAAACCCTTATCGCCTCAAGATAATCCTTCTCCAGACGGTCAATGCCGTCGGCCAGCTCATCCAGGCGCTTTTGATCCTGATCGTGGTCGGCCCGGCCCATTCCGCCGGCTTTCAGCTCATGGAGCGCGGTTTTCTCCATTTCATACGTTTGCTCGAACTCCGACTTGTATTTGGCGAATGCCTCGGGATCCTGCCCCCGCAATAAAATGTTTTTGAAAGTCCGGTGATGCTCGGCAAAAACCGCTTCGATCGCGCTGATCCGGCTGGAAATCTCAATCCGGCTGGTAGCCAACGACTGCAGGCCATCAAACATCAGATGGTATTTAAATGTGACGCCGCCGCCCACCACCGCCATCAGGAGGAAAACCCCGAGGAAAGCCAACCCCAGCTTCTTGCCCAGCGTCATTTTATGGGTCACGCTTCTCCCCCCCCTTCAACAACCCGGAAGATCTTTTCAACTTTTAATATCCCGATAAATCTTTTGCCCATATGGGCGGCCCCGGACAAATATTCAGCATGATCCGGCGAAATAGTCGCCAGCGCCGGGCTTATCTGACTGGCAGATACTTCCAAAGGCTCTGTCACTTCGTCAACCAGAAGCGCTGTCTCATAAACGCCCGCACGCACAATAACCAGTCTGGATTTAATGGTAACGTCCTCAGCGGGCAAGCCCAGCAGCTTTTTCAGGTCGGTCACCGAAAGGATATTACCCCTTAAGTTAAAGATCCCGACAATATGCTCGGGGCTTGAAGGCAAGTAAGAAATCTTTTCAAAATTCACTACTTCACGAACCATGGTAATTTCAACGCCATACCACTCGGAAGCGACCCGAAACACAACCAGTTTGATCAACTTCTCCGCGGCTTCCTTGCTCCCGTAAAAATCTTCTTCATACAATGTCAGATTTTGTGGCTCGTCCATAAACCTAATCTCCCAAAAGGGTTTTGATCCTGGCGCAAAGGTCTTCCACATCGATGGAAGTGTCCAGAAAACCGTTGGCGCCGGTCTGTTCGATAACCCGGGCCAGGGTTTCTTTGTCCAGCGAAGAAATGTAATAAACCAGCGTCCACTTCGTATTCGGGTCGGCCTTGATCGCTTTGCACACCACATCCCCGTTCACATCGGGCAGATTATAATCCAGCAGGATAATATCGTACTGGCCGACAGCCGCTTTATCGATCCCTTCCTGGCCAAGCTCAACTGTATCCACGCCAAAACCGCCGGCTTCAAGCCCGCGCTTCAGCATTTTGTTGATGATCGGGGTGTCATTAACAATTAAGATTTTGCTCATATATTTATCACTGCCGGCAGGGTTGCTTTAAAGAAACAGCCTTCACCGGGGCGGTCCTCAAAATCCAGGCGGCCCTGATGATCTTCCATGGTCTTGCGGCAAGCGGCAAGCCGGAACTCATCCGCCTGGCCGGCGACATTGCCGCTGATCTCAAGCACCACTTCCCGGCCCTCGGCAAAAACACAGGTCTTTAGCGTCAGCTTCTTTTCCTTGCTCTGCGAAGGCTCCACGATCTGGCGGGCCTGGTTCATCAAATTGAGAACTGTCTGTTCCATGCAGATCGCATCCGCCATCACGTAAGGCAGCGTCGTGCCAAGCTCGAGAACGATATTTATTTTGTGGTCTTTGTATTGCTGGGAAACGAACTGCAGGGCGCTCTTGACGATCGTGTTCAGTTCCTGCTTCTCGACCGAGATTTTGGACCTGGAGCGGGTGAGCGATCGCATATGCGCAATGATCTCGGAAAGCTTGTTCATCTGGGTGACGATTTCGGGCAGGTCGGTCTTGGCTTCTTCCGCCGAGAAACGGTTTTTCTGGACATCATGCAAAATGCCCTGGCAGATGATCTTGGTGACATTCAGCGGCTGGTTCATCTCATGCGCGACACCGCCGAACATCTCCCCCAGCAGCGCCATGTTTTCCAGCTCGATCATCCACTGGGAAAGCTCCTTGATCCGGGCCTGCGCCTGTTCCAGCGCGGCGCCGGCATCATTCGACGGAGAACAGTTTGTAGACATACTCAACTTTCCGAAACATTTATATATAATTTAAGGAAGGATGACATCATTGATAACTTTAGCCCAACAGCGCTGCGGCTTCAAGATGTTTTCCGACTTTCGGCGACTTGGCTGCGGCTCTGCTGTTTTGTAGGTAACGAAAAGACCTGTCTGTGAGCATCAGATGATGTTCGCCATGCGAAGGGTTTTACTTGATGCCCTTGAAAAAGAGTTCCTGGAAACGCTGAAGCACGCTGGAAGGGGCGGTCTCGACCGGGGTCAGGAGCAGGCCCTGATGGCGGAAGAAAAGCCCGATTGAAGAATAACTGAAGAGCATGGATAACGGCACGGCGAAGAGCAGCGGGATCACGATCGTTGACACCCACCAAAACAATGTTTTGTTCACCGCGAAGGTGATCGCGCCCCAGACCAAAGCGCCCACGGTGCCCGGCCAGTACGCGTGAAACGCCTCCGTAAACGACGTGCGGCGGGAATGCCGGGACTGGCTTTTCCAGACCAGCTTTGGGACGATCAGGTTCAAGGCCACATACCAGGTATGGAAAATCATCCGAAGCGGCGCCAGCAATGTCGAGAGAACGGTCTCGATAAGAACGCTGGCAAAAAGACGCCACACGCCGCCGAACCGGGCCGCCTTGCCCGGCGTCACGGCGATCAGGACAACGCTTAAAATCTTGGGAATAAAAAGAAATGCCGCCGTAACCATCAACAGATGAACCGACAATTCGCGATACTCAACCGGCCAGTGGGGAAACAAGACGCGCTCACTGGTGAAATAAACCGTTTCGTGCAAAAAGTTGGCGACGGCGTGCACCGTCATCAACACCAGGAGCAAAAACCACAAGAACGACGAGAAATAAAAAAGGTTCCCGTTGAGAAACAGCAGCCGATGCCCGAAAGCGATGCCCTTCATGAACATCAAGCGTAAATGCTGGATGTTCCCCTGGCACCAGCGCCGGTCGCGCTCAAGCTCTTCCAGCAGGTTGGGCGGCAGCTCCTCATAACTTCCCTCAAGCTCGTACGCCAGCCACACCCCCCACCCCGCCCGGCGCATCAGCGCAGCCTCAACAAAGTCATGGCTCAGGATCTCGCCGCCGAACGGCGGGCCGCCGGAGAGCCGCGGTAACGCACAGTATTTCATGAACGGCTCCATGCGCACAACCGCATTATGCCCCCAAAACCCCGACTCATCGAGCTGCCAGAACCGCAGGCCCGAAAAAAACAGCGGCCCGTAAACGTGACTGGCAAATTGCTGCAGCCGCGAAATAAGACTGGTCTGGTTCATGGCCATCGGCGCCGTCTGCAGAATACCGACATCCGGCCGCAACTCCATCACATTTACCATGCGCACCAACAGCTCCCCTTCCATCAGGCTGTCGGCGTCAAAAGTGATCATGTACTTGTAATTTTTTCCCCAGCGCCGGCAGAAATCACTGACATTGCCGCTTTTCTTATGGATACGCAGTTTGCGCCGGCGGTAAAAAACTTTGCCGAAACCGTCGACATCCCGGCACAGTTCCGCCCAGGCCGTCTCCTCCATCAGCACCGCATCACCCTGCACCGAATCGCTCAGAATATAAAAATCAAACCGCTCCAGCTCTCCCGTCGCTTTCAGCGACTCGTAAGTGGCCCGCAGCGACGAATAAATCCGCGCCATTTCCTCGTGATAGACCGGCATGATCAAGGCGATCCGCGTGGCCGGGGCAATGGGCTGAACATTTGCCGGCAGCGGAAAAGCATTATCTTTTTTCTGCAGCGCCGTCAGGAAACCCAGGATCACCGTCCAGAAATTCACCGAGATCCAGGCGAAGAGAAAAATAAAAACCCCGATAATGCACCATGATAAGGCCGTCAGGCCCCGGGCACCCAAAATCGTCGTGAACGTTGTGCCCGCCATGCAGGTAGATACCGCAACCAGGACAAAGAACATTCCCCGGCGGGCCGCCAGGACCAGGCAGCGGCGTTTGTCCTCACGGCTCGCGGCCGTCGGAACATAAGGCCGGTAGACCATGGACGAACGGCACAGCGGAGGTTGTTTATGGGCGGCGATCATGGGAGAGATTCGTAGGTATAACTCCAGGTCTCGGTCACGGCGCGCGTATTATCCTTAAGGAACGCGCGCAGTTCAATGGCCGGTTTCTGGTTGGGCAAAACACCGTCCATAAAACCGGCTTTATCCCATTGGACATGCAGTACCAAACGCCATCCGCCGGCAGCCGGATTCTGGATCAGCTGAGTATCCGTGATCCTGGCGCCGCGGCTAACCCAGACATCAGGCGTTAATTTCTGGTTTGCCGGCAAAGTCTTGAATTCGTCACCGGCAAAATCGATAATAAACATAGCCCCGTCGGATTTCTTCACGATCCGGGTAGCATCCACATAACCCGTCGACGACTGGCGGTGACTCGCGGAATGCCAGGCAAGAGTATACGCGCAGGTCACCGTATCCCCCGGCTCAAAAGCCCGTTCGGGCACCCAGTAAGCCACGATATTGTCATTATATTCCGTCGGTGTCGGCAGCTGGACCAGTTCGAGATGCCCTTTGCCCCAATCGCCGCGGGGCGTCACCCACACGCTCGGGCGCCGGTCGTAGCGGGCTTCCAGGTCCTGGTAATGATCAAATTTGGTGTCCCGCTGCATCAGGCCAAACCCGAAGGGCTGGCCGCCGCCGAACGCGTTGAACAAGAGCCGGGCCGGATTAACCAGCGGATGCCAGAGCCATTCCCCGCTGCGGGCATGAACCTGCAATCCGTCGGAATCATGGATCTCCGGCCGGAAATCAGTGTCCCCTTTAAAACCGGACGCTTCACCGTAAAAGAACATGGATGTTAACGGCGCAATCCCGAGCTTCTGGATATGCTTGCGGACAAAAAGAACGCTCTCAACCTTCATTTCTGTTTCTTCCCCGGGCGTTACGGTAAACTCGTAAGCGCCGGTCACGCTTTCACTGTCAAGCAAAGCGTACAGCGTGATCGCCCTGGCGCCGGGCGCCGGCCGCATGATCCAGAATTCACGAAAAAGCGGAAACTCCTCGCCGGCATCATCCGCCGTATTGACCGCCAGGCCGCGTGCCGATAACCCGTACGCCAAATCCTTGCCCAGCGCGCGAAAATAACTGGCGCCCAAAAATGCTACCAGCTCATCGGCATAGGCCGGCGAGTTCAGCGGATAATGAACGCGAAATCCGGCAAAGCCATGGTCATCCGTCAAATGGCCTTTCAGGTCACCACCGCCATAATCAAAAAGATCGGCGGAAAACGGGAACTGATGCTGACCTTCACGGTCAACATAATGGACGGTAACGGGGTGCTGATATAAAAAACCGGGATGGAAGAACTGAATACTGAAGGGCTGGCCGGCCCAGAGACTGCGGGCAGGCTTGAAACGGATATCCCGCCACTGATCATAGCCGATCTTCTTTAGAATATCGGGCAGATCTTTGGCCGGGTCCTGGAAAGCGCTTTGTGAAAGCGTTTTGGCCCTGGCGATGACATCGTTAAACTGCGCGCGGACGACCGCCCCGCCGTTGCCGACGTTCTTAACGCCCTTGTCGGAGGCGGCAAAAGACACACCTGCCAGAGAAAACAAAATCCCAAGGACCAGCAATGAACGGCAAGCCGTTCGATGATATCGTTCAATTCCGTTGTGCATGGAGATAAAAATGCGCTCTTCAGGCAGATGTTATTTCAAATTTAACGTTAATTTATACCACAAACAGCCCTAAAATGCACAAATTTTCTAAAGAACCAGTCTACCCCACAAAAACTTGCAGCGCCTGACGCCAGGGCAACACGGAAATATCATGTTCAAGCTTGCGAGAATGCGGGTCCTTGGAAGACGCGATCAATAACGGCACCTTAGGAAAACGCCTGCGGAATGCCACCCGAGTGTCGTCTGAGAGCGTCTCCAGCGTTGTTTTGCACTCAAACGCCATGACCGGCCCGCGCGGCCCTGTTACAAGAATATCAATCTCATGCTTCCCCTCCCGCCAGAAAGAAAGTTCATAAGGCTTTTCATGGTAATCCCTCAAACGCTTCAATTCATTATAAAAAAAAGTTTCAAACAAAAACCCGCTCTCCTGCGGCGTTGGAGGATCAATCAAACGGTTTTGCAGCGACCGAACCACGCCGCAATCAAAAAAATAAAATTTTGGCCGCGCCTTCTTGCGTTCGCTCCGGTCCCAAGGCCATAAAAAATCACCCAACAGTGTATCCTCCAGGATCGAAAAATATTCTTTCACCGTGCTCATCGGCACCGAAGAATCACGCGCCACAGAGGCGAATTCAATGGTTTGGGCATTCATTTGAGCGGCCACACTTAAAAAGCGCTGAAAAGCGCTGACATTGCGCGTCAAGGCTTCCGCCTGAACTTCCTCTTTGATGTAAATCGTGCCGTACGCCTTTAATTGACGGCGGACATCATCTTCATTTCCCTCAATAAAAGTAGTGACGACGCGAGGCAACGTGCCGTACGACAATCCCATATTAAGATCAAAATCTTTGCCGATCTCAATATGAGTCAACGGATACAGCCGCAAATCCAGCGCTCGCCCCCCCAGCAGATTGGCGCTGCCGCGCCGTAATTTGCGCGCGCTTGAACCCGAAAGAATAAAACGCAGCCCCATTTCCTCGATCGCCTTTTGCACATAATTCAACAGGACCGGAACCCGCTGGACCTCATCGACAATAACCAAATCATGACGACGCAACGCCTTTAGTTTTTCCCAAAACATCACCGGAGCGCGCGAAAAAGAAAGTTCCGTTTCAGGCTCCAGCAAGTCAATAAATAACGCCGACTTCAGGCGGCGCAATAAGAACGTCTTCCCGGTCATGCGCGGGCCAAAAAGAAATAATGATCCGGAAATTTTATCTAATGGCAGTTGCCGTTGAAAATTCATAAAATTAGAATAACATGTACATGTTATTTGTCAAATATAAATAACATATTACCAATCCACAGATTTTGGGATAATATTTAGGCTCACATTAGTAACGCTTGTTCGCTGCGCGTTTGCATGAAGCAGGTACGCTTGTGGACCATCAACACACCTGCAGCAGCTCGCTCCAGCGGGAGGTGAACCGGCCCGAGCGGCGGGCCTGCTTGAGATGCAGCCCGTCGCTTAACTGCTCGCGCGCCCAGAACACATCACCATCCAGCCGGTCAACGGCCTCCATCAGCCGGCCCTGCTTCTCCTGCTGTGCCGGCGCCTCGTACAAGCCTGCCCCCTCGGCATCAGCACGAACAAAGCCCATCAGCACCACCCCCGCGCGTTTGTACGACAACCCCGGCCGGCAGATCCGCGCCAGCAAGCGCCGGGCCATGCCCATCAGGGCCGGCGTGAATGAGGTCGGCGGACACATATCACCGAACACCGCGTTCGCGTAATAATCCGGCTTGAAGGGGCTCGTTTCCACAAAAACCTGCATACCGCCGGCAGCACTGCCCTGCCCGCGTAAACTCTCCGCCGACAAGGCTGTAAAAGAACACACCGCAGCTTCCAGTTCGGCCGGGTCCCTGATCTCATCGCCAAAAGTCCGGGTGGTTGCGATCGACTTTTTAAACGGCGCGGCGGCCTCCAGCCCCAGGCAGGCGATCCCGCGCAATTCAAACACCGTCCGCAGGGTCATCACGCTTAAATGCTTTCTGATCAGCCGGTCGTCAAAATCCATCAGCGCTTCCGCCGTGAGGATCCCCTGATCATTGAGCCATTTAGCCTTTCGCCGGCCGACGCCCCAGACATCTCCGACGGGAATACTGGCCAGCCGCGCACGCACCGCCGCATCGTCAAGCAGCACGCACACCCCCTGATGCCGGGGCACTTTTTTTGCGGCATGATTGGCCACCTTGGCCAGCGTCTTGGTACGGGCGAGCCCCAGCGACACCGGCAGTCCGGTATGCCGCAGCACCGTCCGGCGGACGTCCCGCCCGAAGGCCTCGTGATCGACAATGCCCAAATCGTCAAGAGACATGAACGCCTCATCAATGGAATAAATCTCGATATTCGGCGTGAACTGCTGCAGGGTTGCCATTACCCGCCGGGACATGTCCCCGTACAACGCGAAATTCGCCGAGAATACCTTTACCCCCTGCGTCTCGATCAAATGCTTCCATTTAAAATACGGCTCACCCATGCCGATCCCAAGCGCCTTGGCCTCATTGGAACGGGCGATCGCACAGCCGTCATTATTGGAAAGCACCACCACCGGCTTGCCGTTAAGGGAAGGATTAAAAAGCCGCTCGCAGGAGGCGTAAAAATTATTACAGTCCACCAGGGCGAGCGTCTGGCGGCTAGGCGAAAGTTCGAATAGCATGGACCACCACCCCCCAGACCGCGAAATCCCGGGCCGGCGTAATAACCACGGGTTGATACGCCGGATTTTCCGGATACAGCACAAAACACTCTTTCTCCCGACGGATCCGCTTGACCGTGAATTCACCGTCAAGCACCGCCACGACAATGCTATCCTGCCGAGGCGCCAGCGAGCGATCCACGATCAACATACTTCCAGGGTGAATGCCGGCATTGATCATCGAATCCCCTTTGGCGCGCACGCAAAAAGTCGCCGCCGGATGCTTGATCAGGTATTCGTTAAAATCCAGCTGACTTTCAATGAAATCATCCGCCGGCGAAGGAAACCCGGCACACACCGGCATGTGGAATAATGGCACCTGGGAACACTGAGGCGAAACAATTGTGGTAATATCCATGGCTATGGTATACCACACAAATGAGTGCAGCGCAAAGAAATCTGTCCCGTCCCGACTATCTCCGGAAATTATCCCGGATTTTGCACGCTTCTCGTAATAGCGTCGATATAATGCGCACTAAAAAGTGCGTGCAAAATCCCGGATACCTTGGCTAACATAAAACTCTCAAGTCGTTGGCAAAGCTGGAGTTTTATGAGCCAACCCCTTCGGGGCGAATTTTGCTAATGCAAAATTCGGGATTATTTAACGCCAGCCGCAAAATCAGTCAACGCTCCGGCAGGACGGATGGAAACGATAACGGGCAGCAAGCCGGTGAGCTGGAACGCCTGGGCCGCGGCCGGATGGACCTCAAGATCGACCTTGCTGGTATCAAAATCGATTCCGCCTTTCTCGGCGGCAGGGACAGGGACTCTGCGGGCAGCCTCGGTTTGAGCGATCAAGGTACGGATCCCGTAGGCGGCAGCGGGCCAGCCAGCGATCAGCTCCCGGATGTCGGCCTTGAAATCAGCAAATCCCCGCATCCCCTTTTTACCGTGAGCCCCAAAATGATGCACCAACAGGAACTGAAGCAAATTCTGCGACGGAACAGGACTCTGGTAGGTGCCCTTATACTTTTTCAAAAGACCGTCAAACTGATCCGGACGCTCAATGCCCATGATCTCCTGCAGAACAGGCAAATTCGCATCAAATTTACGCTCAAGGATCTGCACGCCCTGCGTCATCAGGTCAAATCCTTTCATACGCCCCTCGTCACTGCCCCGGGCAACAAGCATCCGCCCGCTCTGAACCATCAGTAACCCGTCGCCAAAAGAGTGCGCTGATAAAATCCCTCCCAACCCCTTAATGACACACAGCCTCTTCATCAGCATCGGCACAACCGCCTTCCGCGGAAAGGCCTCCTGCAACCGGGCAGATAAATCCGGGTAATCTGTTCTTAACATCCACTCGCCGTCAACCTTCACAAAACACTTCATGGACACCATCACCGACAGAACCTTCACCGCCAAGCGAGGCGCAAACGCTGTCTTCACCGCCCTTTTTACCTCCAGGAACGTCAACGGCGCCAGCGACACCACCGGCGCCCCTCCATGCCGCAGCAGTCGGGCATTAATATCCTTGATCCAGCCCAGGGCCATTTCCGCCTTGTCGCGCTCGATGCTTTGCGGGCGATCCATATTCAATCTCTGGGAGGCATCGCGGACAGACAACACCAGACCTTCAGACTCTTCCCGCGACTCGATCAGGGCCGTCAGACCATCCGTCAGCAACCTGATATGATCATTCAGGACCGCCACCTTGGAGCCATCCCCGACAGGATAAGCCGGATATTCAACCCGCCCGCTCACGACATCCATAATATTCGACAGGTACATTGTATCCGCGCGCAGATTGTAGCGGCGCATCCAGCCCTGGATCCCGTGCACGCCTTCCGTCTCGAGCAGGTCCATGGTAAGATTGACAACTTTTCCCTCCTTGAATAATCTCTGCACGAAGGCAAACGAATCATCAGAAGAAAGCCAAGAGTCGGGCTCGTCCGCCATTCGCTCGATCTTGTCACGGTCCAGAAGCGTGTCGTCGGCCAAATAAGGCGCCAGCAAACGATCGTTAAGCACCGCCCTGACGAGCTTAAGCATGAACGCCCGGCGGCGCTCGGCCAGCGGCCGTGAAACATCCGCCATCTCCGGCGACAAGATGACAGCCCGAACCATTCTCCAGAACGATGTGACATTGCGGTTAATATCAACAATGACGACAGCCTGTGACCGCCTGGCCGCCGCAATACTCAAATTAAGCAAGCTGGAAGTCCCGAGATGAATGCCCGACCCTTTCCCCGGACGCCGGTCAAGCTGTTGTAATATTTCGCCGACGCCCTCTTCATTAGACTGCGGCCAGAAAAAACCGTTAACCTGTTTTCTGCCTGAAAGCATCCTCTCCAATTCATTGAGCTGTCCCGGCAGATCAGCCGCGAACGGACGTACGGCTGGCAACGACGGCCTGGCGCACACGCCAATGCGTTGCAAGGCGCTGAAACTCAGCACTTTTTCCTGTGCCGCCGCGGCATCCGTCGAGACGATCAGCTGTGACATATCGCCCAAAATACCGCCGGTGGCATACTTGCGCGGGATCAGCTCTCCGGTATCATGATCCGCTTCCTCAATAACCGTGCCCTTAAGGCCGTCGCGATAAGCGGCGAGATAATCCTGATAGATCTTCTGCGGTGAAACTTCTCCGACGTTGTTCGGCCGCTCAACTCCTTGAGTCTTTCTGGTGTCAACATATGACCGGGCCACCAGGCTTTCCCTGATCTTGCGCTTATACCAGGCAGCGAGAATCAACGAGTGATACGCCTGACGAAGAGGCGCAAAATCTTTACCGTTATTGACCTCATCCTCCAGGGCGGGAATTACGACTTCACGAAGGACGTCCCTGGCGAGAGTGGTGTTTGGCGAAAGGTTGATTCCCTCGGTCGCTTTCATATTCATTGGTTGAGAGGTTGGCGACGTCGCAGCATGATCCGCTTCCGCCATGACTTTCAAATGCGCTTCCAGGATCAGGGCTGAAACGCCGTGCGGGCCAGCAGCTTCGGAATTCTTCTCGTAGACCACGGCCTTGCCGGGGACGATCCAGACTTTATTGATCGTATCGATCGGGATATCCGCAGCCGCCAGGCCAAAGCGTTCCTTAAGCCTGGCATAAACTTTATCCCAGAATTTACGGCCGGTCTCATTATCCGGCGCCATTAATGATCCTGTCAATTTCTTGAGTACCAGATCCTGCGCCAGCAGATCGCGGCCCATCAATGTACGAGCAAACGCCGGGGTCAAAATACGGTCGGGCTCATTCGGGGAAAGATTGACCCACAAATCTTTTTCTGGCAAGGCCAAAGCGGTCAGAAAATATTTAACCAAACGGTCCGCTTCAAGGCGCGCTGTCTCCTTCGTCCCGGCACCC
>PEAR01000222.1 GCA_002753745.1 Candidatus Omnitrophota bacterium
CGGCGGCCCGGATGATGATCAGGCCGCTTATTTAGGGCTTCTGGCGCAGATCATGAGGAAAGTCAAGGACAGCGACCGGCGAGCGAATATCCTCAGCTCAACAAGTGCTGCCGAGATCGCCCGAATTTTGACGTAATAATATTTTCCAGGATTGTTATGCAATTAAAAAGACCATCAGAAATTCCTGATGGTCTTTTTACGTTAAATAGCAAAATACGGAAGCGGGTAGATTTATATGATTTCTACTTGTTTTCTTCCTGAGTAAAATCTGGAACGATCAGTTCGTTGGCAACTTTCGGAATGCTTACGCTCTCAGCGGTGACGCCATTCTTTTTGAGGACTTCGCCGGCAGCGGAAATGACCGCTTTTTGAATGTCGCCGATCTTTGAGTCGCTGATATCGGTACGTTCGCCGAGAACTTTGCTGGCGACTTTGTCGCTGACCTTGGCTTGTGCGATGTACAAAGCTTTGAATTCTGCGGGGTTGGCGATTGCCCAGAGACGCGCTTTTTCATATGCCTGGACAACCCGCTTTATGATCGCCGGGTGGTTTTGAATAAAATCTTCCCGTGTATTTAAAATTCCGTAAGTGTTCAAATCAGGATCGCGGGCAAATAAAATGGCCCCGTTGTCAATTTCTGCTTGGGCCAGTAAGGGATCAAGGCCTGCCCATGCATCAACTTCACCGCTCAAAAGGGCCTTTTTACCATCAGCGTGTTGTAACGGGACGAATTGAATATCTTTTAGTGTCATTCCATTCTGGGCTAAAGATCGGACTAAAAAGACAAAGGGGTCGGTGCCAAGTGTTGCGGCGACTTTCTTGCCTTTCAGATCGGCAACGGTTTTGATGCCACTAGTGGCCATCGTGACCAAGGCGGTCCATTCAGGTTTTGAAAAGACGTAAATTGATTTGACCGGATTGCCGTTTGCCCGGGATATGAAAGCAGCAGCGCCTGCCGTAGAGGCAAAGTCGGCCGTTTTACTGTTTAGGCTTTCTAATGCTTTGTTGCTGCCCTGACTGAGGACCCATTCGACTTTGATACCGCTGCGACCCAAGTCTTCTTCCAGATAAGCTTTTTCTTTTAGAACCAGGCTAACAGGGTTGTAATTCGCATAATCCATTTTTACTATTTTAATTTCATCTTCAGCCCAGGAACTGGTTGTTCCGATTGATAAGAGGGCCAGGACAATGACCGTAAGCATCTTCAATATATTCATTTAATATCCTTTCGTAATGTTTTTAATTTATATTATTCTAGCGTCGTTTATCTATGGTCAATAAAAAAATATTTTTAATAAAAACGCATTCATAGTTGCTTGTTAATATAATATAAATAAATTTCTGAATTTTGCCATTTTATTATGAAAGGTAATTTATGTGGAAAAATATGAGCCTGGCCATGAAGTTGGGATTTGGTTTTGGGAGCGTTGTTTTTATTGTCATTATTCTTGGCGCTATTGTAGTTATTAATATGAATAATATTGCCCGCGAGGCTAATATCCTGGTGACAGAAAACGGTCCTGAAGTCGAGGTATCTCATAATATTGAACGATGGTCGCTTAAGACAATGTATGAAATGCGCGGATATGCCTATACAGAAGAAGGAGCATTTCTGGATAGTGCCAGGGCTGGTTTGGCAAATGTGAAGAAATTCTTGATCGAAGCTAAGGCTGAAGGTACGAGATCGTCGCGTCTTGCACAATTAAAAGAGGCTGCCGAGAAATCAGAATCCGCCATGACGGTTTACGAATCATTGGTCACAGAAACAGTGGACCTGACGACACGTTTGCAAGAATGTCCTGCTCCGGCAGAGTTTGCTGCGGTGGTATACATGGATAGTTGCTATAAATTGCTCGAATTGCAAAATAAACAGATGGTCCAGCTGCTTACTGTCGACGTTATCAATAAAGAAGCCGTTGAACTCAATTTGAAACAATCCAAATTGGCTCATGATCTTCTTGATATTTGCAACTGGATCATTGCCGGTACCTGGAAATCACAATTTGTCCGCAGTCAGGAGCAATTTGCACAGACTGAATTGCTTTTTTCTAAACTTTATAAAAAGTCGGATGATCTGAGAATTATTTCTACCAACCCCGAGGATATCAAGCTTATTGATAAGAATTTGGCGGCTGCGAAGAAATATGAAGCTCAAATGGTGGCTTTACTTGCGGGCTGGCAAAAGCGGGATGAACTGGATAAAAAACGTGTTGATGTTGCCGGGAATGTCCTTGAGTTGGCTAAAGAGACGGCTGAGCTTGGAATGATTGACGCTAAGAACAGCTCAGAAAATACTTCAAAAGCATTAAGAATGTCGTCAATCTTAATGATTTCTGGTCTTGTTTTCGGTTCTTTTATTGCGATCTTATTTGCGTTCATTATTGCCGGAGCGATTTCAGGGCCGATCTTGAAAAGTGTAAAGGCCATGAAGGCCATGGCTGAAGGCAACTTGACCCAGCGGCTCAGGCTTGACAGTAATGATGAGGTTGGGGCAATGGCAAAGGCGTTGGACACCTTATCTGATAATCTCACTATCATGATTGGTAAGATCCATAGAGCAGGTTCGGAAATGGCTTCAGCCACGTCCCAGATTCAGGCATCTACGAATCGTCAGGCTGCTGGAGCCACAGAACAGTCAGCTTCAGTTAATGAGGCGTCAACGACGGTAAAAGAACTTTCTTCAACGGCGGCCCAAATTGCACAGAATGCAGAGAGCGTTGCAAAAATAGCCGAGAGAACGCTGGAAGGAATGCGGGATATTGATGCTAAAGTAGAGGTCTCCGCGAAAAAAATTCTTGCTTTAGGTGAAAAAACAAAAACGATCGGTAACATTACAACCATCATTGATGATATTGCTGAGCCGCTG
>PEAR01000223.1 GCA_002753745.1 Candidatus Omnitrophota bacterium
GTTTGCTCCGAAAGGTACCAATATTGCCCTTTTAGGAGAGCAAGAGGTTCAGCAGATCGAAGATTGGATGAACGATTATCCAAGAAGAATTTTGGGGTATAGGACCCCGAAACAAGTGGCGGATGAAAGTTTACAACGTAGTCAGTTTTTTAAATTGATTAAAATTTGTCGCACTTAGAGTTGCAACGCGCGGAAAATAATAGATATTAAAGTATCCCTGTTAAGGGGTTTCATTAATGCTATAATTTTCTCACAAATTATTTTATTAACATTTCTTATGAATTGTTCGGTAATTTTAAGAAACTATGTTGTTCAATTCGCTGCACTATCTCTTCTTTTTCCCTGTTGTTGTAACACTGTATTACTTGTCGGCTGATCGCTATAAATGGATGTGGTTATTGGCTGTCAGCTGTTATTTTTACATGGCTTATATTCCCATTTATATTTTGATTCTTCTTTTTCTGATTTGCGTCGATTTTACGGCAGCAATTTTTATTGAAGAGCATCCGGAACATAAGAAATTTTTTCTTTGGGCTAGTATTTGCTCGCTTTTGATCGTTCTCTTCGTATTTAAATATTTCAATTTTTTTAATGCTAATTTTTCCTGTCTAGCACACTTGATCGGCTGGAATTATAAGCAGCAGCTTCTTTCTTTAATTTTGCCTATTGGGCTTTCTTTTCATACATTTCAAAGTTTAAGCTATGTGGCTGAAGTGTACCGGGGTAATCAGAAGGCAGAGCGCCATTTTGGGATATATGCGCTTTATGTAATGTTTTTTCCGCAACTGGTTGCCGGCCCTATTGAGCGGCCACAAAATTTGCTCCATCAATTTAATAGAAAGATCACTCCGGATTATGCGCGTATCACAAGCGGGTTGAAATTGATGGCATGGGGATTTTTTAAAAAACTGGTTATCGCCGATCGGTTGGCTTTGCTGGTCAACCTGGTTTACAACCATCCTTCTGATTATCAAGCCACCGCGTTGATTATCGCCACGGTATTCTTTTCGTTTCAAATCTACTGCGATTTTTCTGGCTACTCGGATATTGCCGTAGGTTCAGCAAGAATTCTGGGATTTGATCTTATGAAGAATTTCAGGCAGCCCTATTTATCGAGGTCAATTACTGAATTCTGGCAGCGGTGGCATATTTCCTTGTCAACGTGGTTTAGGGATTATGTTTATATCCCTTTAGGGGGCAACAGGGTTTCTACACTAAGGTGGAGCGTTAATATCTGTGTTGTTTTTTTGATCAGCGGGTTTTGGCATGGAGCCAGCTGGACATTTGTTATTTGGGGGGGCTTGCATGGGTTCTATTTCTTGTGTACAAGATTTTATCAGAATGTCGCAAATAATTTTAGCAGGAGAAATGCTCTTCAATTGCCGGATGTAAAGAAGGCTGATCCGATTATTCGTCGGGTTATTGATGTCTTGATCACCGGCAGCCTGGTCACATTTGCCTGGATTTTCTTTAGAGCGAATTCTCTCGGGGATGCTTTCTTTATTATAAAACGATGTCTATTTAATTTTAAATTGCAAATTAAAGACTTGAACATGGGCTTTACGTCGATTGAATTTGCGTTCTCGATATTCCTGATATTCTTTCTGTTACTTGTAGAAAAAATTCAGACCAAATATCAATTGGGTGTGATTTTGTCAAATCAGCCTTTTTGGCTCCGCTGGGGGGTTTATTACGGCTTGGTATTGAGCATCGTCTCTTTTGGAAAGTATTTAGACTCTCCGTTTATTTATTTCAGGTTCTGATCGTATGCAGAAAGTTATTCACAAACTTTTTCTCTTCTTTCCGATATTGATTTTAGTCGTATCGATCAATTATTTTATTGATCCGGCTTTTTTATTCAAGAACAACGATTATTTATCCGGCATTGTTAAATTGCTCAGACAGGGTAAGAACGTTATTAACCTGTCCAATTTTGATGAACGACTGTTTGAGAAAGAATACATCCGCCAACTCAGTAAGCCAAAAGATGTTGTTGTTCTGGGATCAAGCCGGGCAATGCCTCTACGATCGACGTTATTCCCTTCACAAGATTTTTTTAACAATAGCGTATCTAGCGCTGTCATCCAAGATTACATGGCAATATATAATATGTACGACCAGAAGAAAATGACACCTAAATTGATGGTTCTGGCCGTAGATCCCTGGGTCTTTAATTCAAACAATGGTGAATCTCGCTGGTCTTCCATAAAAGAAAATTATTATGACGCGATGGCCAAACAAAATCTTCCTGTTCCGGCATCGGCCTCAATGAAGAGCTTTAATTGGAATGAATCAAAGGTGTTTCAATTGTTCTCATTTAGCTATTTTCAGTCTTCTCTGGATAAGCTGTATTTGATTTCCCGGGGAAAGAATGCTTTCTGGTATTCTCCAACCACTCTTGAAATTGCTGACGGCCCCATAATGCTGCATGATGGCAGCCGGGTTACACCAAAAGAAGAGGATATGTTAACGGAAAGTCAGGTCCTCGTTAAAGCTAAAAATTTTATAAGCAAAGAGCATGTTCCACATTTAGCATCGTTCGCTCAGATGGATAAAGACCTGATTCGCCAGTTTACTTCCTTCATCCGTTACGCGCGATCAAGAAACACCCAGGTAGTTATTCTTTTGGTTCCCTACAATCCTTATGTTTATGATTATTTGATCACATCCGATCAATATAAGATTATTCTTCAAGTCGAGAAATATATTGTTGATTTTGCTGCCGAAGAAAAAATTAGAGTAAAAGGATCCTATAATCCCCATTTGTTTTTATTATCTCAACGCGACTTCTATGATGGCATGCATCTTAAGCGCCAATGGATTGAGAGAATACTACTGTTGGACGAGAATG
>PEAR01000224.1 GCA_002753745.1 Candidatus Omnitrophota bacterium
GCGTATTCTTTCCGCCGAAAACAGCCTGGGAATATCCCAAATAAACTTTATAATTTCTTTCCTTGCTTAGTTGAAGTCCCTCAAGGTCCAAAGCGCCGCGCAACGCTTCCAGAAGCCTTTCACCATCGCTTTTGTTTTGACCTGTTAAAACAAAACTCGAGCCTCGTCCGGACAGTTTATAGTGGCCCCGGTTGTCTAGACCAATGTTTCTAAGTGGACGGCGGACTTAATAACTCCAAATCCGAACCATACCTGACACCCGAACAAACTTATTTCTTTTTATTCACAAAAAATAACCATTCCCCATCCGACAAGTACCATCCATTGCTTCTCACTCATCATACCAAATACAATAGCAACTGAAGTTCCCCACCTTTTTCTTTAACGAAGAATCATCCAGAGAATAAAAGCAATCGCTCCTATACCAAGTAAAAGATAAATAAAGATCCGAAAAGGTGCCGAGCCTACTTTACAAAAAGTATTAACCAAGAAAGCCCCGAAATCTTCCGCTTTGCTCTCTCTATAATGAAAAGCGCCAAAGATAAACAAAAATAAAGGAATTAGAAATAGAATATTGAAAAGAGCTCCCAATGCAAAGATTGTGGCTATTAATTGTATAATCCAAGCATTTTTATGACTACTTTGATTATTACTGCCTGTAGATGATGTTTTTAATTCTTTATTGCAAGAACGGCAAACAACGGCTTCATTTTGAATTTCTTCTGCACAAAAAGGACATTTTTTCATTCTCTCGATTCCTTTCTTATTAATGGCTTTAACCCGATTATTTCAATACCTGAAAACACCGCCCACGGCGTCTGATGCTTTAATGACGAATGCCGTCGCTCCATGTTGTAATAATCAAAGTATACGCTTAAACCTGCCTGGGTGTCGGGAATCGTCTGATAACCTTTCAAATACACATCTTCATATTTGACCGTTCGCCACAGCCGTTCGACAAATATATTATCCAATGCCCTACCACGACCATCCATACTAATTGCGATTCTTTTATTAAGCAATACTTCTGTAAACTTATCGCTGGTGAACTGACAGCCTTGGTCCGTATTGAATACTTCCGGTTTGCCGTACTCCAGAGCATCTTGAAGGCACTCGACGCAAAAGTCTGCCGTCAGCGTGTTACTCATCCGCCAAGCGATGACATAACGGCTATGCCAATCCATGATGGCTGTCAAATAAACGAATCCTTTTCCTAAACGTATATATGTGATGTCCATGCTCCAGACTTGATTGACTCGGGCGATCGGGACGTCTCGTAACAGATAGGGAAAAACTCGATGCTGGAGATTGGGCTTACTGGTATTCTTCTTCGGGAATATCGGGAATAGCCCCATGAGACGCATCAACCGACGAACACGCTTACGCCCGACCGGATACCCACGGTCCCGTAACTTCCACATCATCTGGCGAACGCCCAGAAAGGGGTGTTTTGTGAACACTTCGTCAATAACGTTCATAAGACGAACATCTTCTTCGTCCATCTTAACCGGCTCATAATACAGGCTTGAACGGTTAAGCCCCAGAAGCTCGCATTGCCGTCTGACACTAACAGCCACATTTTCTTCTTGCTCTATCATGGCTCGCTTCTCCTCTAGCGTCAGACATCCAACTTTTTTTGAGCCAGTCGTTCTCGACCTGCATCCGGCCGATGTTCTTATACAACTGGTCAATCAGTTCCTTTCCTCTTTGCCGGACTTGTCATGCGGATTGCCGAAAACCTCGGCCGCATGGTCTTTGAGCTGGCTTCGCCAACTGGCAATCTGGGTGGGATGAACCCCGTACTCGCGGGCCAATTCGCTCATGGTCTTGACGCCTTTCAAAGCTTCCATGGCCACCTTGGCCTTGAAATCGTTACTGAACTGTTTTCACATCCCCATCTGGACCTCCTTGGTTGTTGAGTTATAATACATCTAACTTAACCAACTTTTTGGTCCAGTTTTATGGGGCCATTATAGTATCGCCATTAACATACACCTCAGCCTCATCGGGAATGATCCACACCTTATTAAACGTATCCATCGGAATATCCGTCGTGCCGTATTTTTCGTATGCGCGCGCGTAAATCTTTTTCCAAACCTCACTCCCCAAGGCTTTTTCGGGATACATTAATGATGAGGTCAACTGCTTAAGGACATAGTCTTCAGCCAACAGGTCACGGCCCATTTCAGTCAGACCAAAGTTATCGGGAATGATCCGGTCATTCTCATAAGGCGAAAGGTTGACCCATAAATCTTCTTCAGGAACTGTCAACGACGCCAGAAAATAGCGAATCAGCTTGGTTGATTCCTGCTGTAAAGGCAAATTTTCAAGAGCGGAATTACCAGTATCGATCAGAAAATCAAAACGCAAAGGATCGGCAGGATAAACTTTCATGCCTTTAAGCACAGCCGGCACAAACGCGGCGCTAGGGCTGACCATAGCTCCCGGTTGAGGCATAAAACCAACGACCGACACGCTCTGCGTAAAGCCAGCCGGTGGCATAATACAGCCCAACAGAAAACTTAACATTACAATGAATACAACAACCTTACGCATAAACGCCCTCATTTAAAGGCCGCAACACTTTATCCATACCCGTGTCAGCACATCTAACAGTAATAAGTATGCAATACATTATTAGTAAAATCAAGGTGGCGCGGGAAAACGCTTTTGACTAAATTTTTGACACAATTCGATAAAAATGTTACATTCCAATTATCGATTAACAAAACGGAGACGCCATGACTGTCAAAAATATTGAAAAATCCATTCAAAACCTTAAACCTGTTGATCAAATGCGCATTGTGGAGCATATTCTTGAGGGC
>PEAR01000033.1 GCA_002753745.1 Candidatus Omnitrophota bacterium
CTCAAGAAGAGACTTTTCAGGTTTGTGCTTTGAGAGCTCAGCAAAATCAACCAGAGCTGCGTGCCTGACGCCGTTTGTTGTTGGTTTAAAACGTTTAATACCCATTGTTAAGCTACCTCGATCTTGCTGCCTTCTTTAAGAGTGACAGTCGCTTTTTTCCAATCAGACGTATATCCTATACGCTGACGCACGCGCTTCTTTTTGCCAGGAACATTAGTAACATTTACAGCCTGAACTTTAACTTTGTAAATACTCTCGACAGCCTTTTTGATTTCAGGCTTTGTTGCTGCGGTAGCAACATTAAATACGTACTGCCGAATTTTCTCAAGTCCCGTGCTCTTTTCTGTGCGTAACAGTGTTTTGACTATATCGTAGCTTGTGATCATTGTAATCTCTTCAGGATTTTTTCAATCGCAGCCTTTGTGGCCAGGATTTTATTATTTCTAAGAATATCCAGCGCATTTACTTCCGCCGGCTTTACAAGACGTACAAAAGCTACGTTGCGGGACGCCAAAGTAACTTCTTTACCACAATCATCAAAAAGAGCCAAGACCTTCTTCCCAGAGATATTCAGTGTTTTAAGAATAGACACGAAATCTTTTGTCTTACCAGAGTTAACCATCATGGCATCAACGCACCGCAATGAGTCTGAATTAATTTTAGACTTTAATGACTCTTTTAAGGCCGCTATTCTAACCTTTTTGGGTACAACATAACTAAAATCCCTCTGATGAGGCCCAAAAACGATACCGCCGTGATGCATTAAAGGAGAACGGCTGGAACCCTGACGGGCACGACCAGTTCCTTTCTGACGAAATGGCTTTTTATTACCGCCAGAAATTTCAGAACGAATTTTAGTATCAAGAGTTCCCTGACGTTCATTAGCCTGATACATTACCACAGCCTGGTGGATAACGTCAGTATTTACTTTCTCCGCGAAATCAGCGGGGAGTTCAATTAAACCAGTCTCTTTTCCATCAATATTAAATACGGTTAACTTTGGCATTACGTCCTTCACCTTGTTCTATTAAGCCTTACCCTTAGCTTTAGCTTTAGCCTGCTTCATCGGGTTGCGCTTGTGAATAACAACTTCCTTCTTCTCATCAAACGAGCGATACGCCTTTTTGAATGAATGCTCAACAGAAACCAAGCCGTTCTTACATCCAGGAATGGCGCCCTTGACAAGAATCATATTCTCACTGAGGTCGACATGCATAACACGTAAATTATGCACTGTCTGCCGAACATCACCCATATGACCTGGCATGGTCTTACCCTTAATAATACGACCAGGATAAGTATTAGCGCCTACGGAACCAATCTGCCTATGGTGCATGGAACCATGCCCTTCACCGCCACCAGCCCAATTATGGCGTTTCATACCGCCTTGAAAACCTTTTCCCATCGTTGTACCAATGACATTAACGTACTGTCCCGCACGAAAAACATCAGCTTGAAGCTTATTGCCGGGCTGATAAGTTGTATTATCCGTAGATGGATATTCCCTTATCGTACGCAAAGCTGGCACATTTGCCTTCTTGAAAATTCCAAGTCTAGGTTTAGTACAATTTTTTTCCTTGATTTCGTCAAAACCAATGACAACTTTTTTGGGCTGATCTTTAACACCAAGGACAAAACATGGCCCTACTTCAATTGCTGTAACAGGCACAACGTTGCCATCTTTGTCAAAAAACTGAGTCATTCCAATCTTTTTACCTAATAAACCGCTGATCATAACTTATAACCGCTTTAATTACTGTTTAATTTCCACGTCCACACCGGCAGGTAAATTTAGCTTCCTAAGAGCCTCAACTGTTTTCGAGGTCGGCTCAACGAGATCGATAAGCCTTTTATGGGTAGCTAAACTGAACTGCTCTCTGGACTTCTTATCGATCACGGGTGAACGAAGGACGGTGTAAAGTTCCCTCTTCGTCGGTAGAGGTACTGGGCCATGCACCTTGGCACCGGTACGTATCGCCGTATCCACGATCTCCTGGGTCGACTGATCTATTAGCCGATGATCATACGCTTTAAGTTTAATCCTTATTTTCTGCATGTTCTTCTACTGCTCTCTAAAGTTTACGTTATTCAATAATCTCGCTGACAACACCCGCACCGACCGTCTTACCACCTTCGCGGATAGCGAAGCGAAGTTCTTTTTCCATCGCAACTGGAACGAGAAGTTCAACAGTGAGCTGAACATTATCACCGGGCATGCACATCTCAACACCCGATGGAAGTTCAGCCGTACCAGTAACATCGGTCGTACGGAAATAAAACTGGGGACGGTAACCTTTGAAAAACGGTGTGTGGCGCCCACCTTCTTCCTTCGTTAAAATATAAACCGAGCACTTAAACTTCTTATGCGGCTTAATGGTGCCAGGTTGAGCTAAAACCATGCCACGCTCAATCTTGTCCTTATCAACACCGCGAAGCAAAAGCCCCACGTTATCGCCCGCTTGACCTTGATCAAGCTCCTTACGGAACATTTCAACGCCCGTAACAGTAGTCTTGCCTATTTCAGGGCGAAGACCGACAATATCAGCATCCTGACCAACTTTAACAATACCACGATCAATACGACCGGTAGCAACAGTTCCACGACCAGAGATGGAGAATACGTCTTCAATAGCCATTAAGAACGGCTTATCAAGCTCACGAACAGGCATCGGAACCCAGGAATCAACGGCTGCCATTAAGTCAATTACGCACTTTGACTTACCAGCGATATCCTTAGGATTGTTCAGAGCATCAAGCGCGGAACCACGAATGACAGGAGTATTGTCGCCGTCAAACTTATATTTGGTCAATAAATCACGAACTTCCATCTCGACAAGATCCAGCAATTCAGGATCAGCCATGTCGCACTTGTTAAGGAAGACAACAATTTTAGGAACGTTAACCTGACGAGCCAAAAGAATATGCTCACGAGTCTGAGGCATCGGACCATCCGCGGCAGAAACAACAAGAATAGCGCCGTCCATCTGAGCTGCACCCGTAATCATATTTTTAATAAAGTCCGCGTGACCAGGACAATCGATGTGCGCATAATGACGCGTATCTGTCTGATATTCCAAATGAGCGATATTAATGGTGACGCCGCGAGCCTTCTCTTCAGGCGCATTATCAATCGAATCATACGCACGTGCTGTCGCAAGCCCTTTCTCGGCGAGCACTGTCGTGATCGCAGAAGAAAGCGTGGTCTTACCATGGTCAACGTGACCGATCGTGCCTATGTTCAAGTGAGGCTTGTTTCTTTCAAATTTTTCTTTTGCCATAGCTATCCCTCCCCTTTATCGATCTCGAATTTATGTTTTTCTTCTATTTATGAATTCCTGACGCGAGCCGATAATCTTCTCAGCAAGCATATTAGGAACCTGGGCATAATATGACGGCTCCATCGAAAAACTGGCACGTCCCTGTGTCAATGATCGCAAAGCATTTGCATAATTAAACATTTCAGCAAGCGGTACATCTGCTCTAGCAGTTTTTAAGATCCCAATATTGCCTAGCTCGGTTATCTTTGCACGACGTGTATTAAGATCACCGATCACAGAACCCATAAACTCTTCAGGGCAACTTATTTCTACGGCCATGATCGGTTCCGTGAATACTGATCCGGCTTTGACCAATGCATCTTTTAATGCATATTTTGCGGCCATTTGAAAAGCGATATCGCTGGAGTCAACATCGTGATAGGAACCATCAACGAGGGTAACAACAATATCTGCTACGGGATATGCAGCTAATACACCGTTTAAAGCCTGCGACTTGATCCCACTTTCAACTGACTTTATAAACTCACGGGGAATAGACCCGCCGCGAATCGCATCGACAAATTTAACGCCACAACCCTTCTCACCAGGCTCAATATCAATAACGACGTGACCATACTGACCGCGACCACCTGACTGAGAAATATGCTTACCAACGACATCAGTTGCTTTACGAGTAATTGTCTCCTTATAAGCAACTTGAGGCCTGCCGATGTTAGCCTCTATACCGTGCTCACGACGCATACGGTCAATAATAATTTCGAGGTGCAGCTCGCCCATGCCGGAAATAATAGTCTGCGAGGTTTCAGTATCGTATTCGACTTTAAGTGACGGATCTTCGTCAAGAAATTTCTTAATTGAGATACCGAGCTTATCCTGATCAGCCTTAGACTTTGGTTCTAGAGCCATTGATACAACCGGTTCAGGAACTTTCATATTTTCAAGAACAATGGGCGTCTCTTCGTTGCAGAGTGTATCACCATTTTTAGTTTCTTTCAAGCCCACTAGAGCAACAATTTCACCAGCACCAGCCTTGGCAACAATTTCCTGCTTAACAGCGTGCATCATGACGATCTTGGATATCCGTTCACGCTTATCACGTGTACTGTTCAAATATGTTTCACCGGCAGTAATAACGCCGGAATAGATACGTGTAAAGAAAAGTTTACCAACGTAAGGATCAGACATGATCTTAAACGTTAAGGCAGACAACGGCTCACTATCAGAAGGTTTGCGTTCAATAACTTCATCTTTATAAGGATGTTTGCCCTTAACAGGAAGAACATCAAGCGGAGACGGAAGAAAATCCGTAACAGCGTCAAGAACAAGTTGAACACCACGATTTTTAAGCGCCGTTCCAGAAAGGACAGGCAAAAATTTAGCTTTAAGAACACCACGGCGTATACCAGCTTTTAATTCTTCTACAGTAACCGGTTCTTCATTGATGTACTTCTCCATGATCGCATCATCGGCTTCGCCTACTTTTTCCAGGAGAAGATGTCGATATTGATCAGCCTTTGCCTTAAACTCAGCAGGAATCTCGTCGATCTTGACCTTAAAACCGTCGGCATCTTCATAAGTTACATATTTCATCGTTACGACATCGATAATGCCTTTGAAACGATCTTCATGTTGATCAGGAAAATTAATTGCAGCAGCATTAGCACCCAAACGTTCGTGAATTTGCTTGAGAACACGGTCAAAATCAGCTCCCAGACGGTCTACCTTATTAATGAATGCAATGCGAGGAACATGATAGCGGTCAGCTTGACGCCAGACAGTTTCAGTTTGCGATTGAACACCTGATGTTGCGCAAAGAACAATGACCGCACCATCAAGAACTTTTAATGAGCGCTCAACTTCAACTGTAAAATCAACGTGACCAGGAGTGTCAATAATATTGATTTTATGATTTTTCCAAAAAGTAGTGGTGTTGGCAGCTGTTATGGTTATCCCGCGTTCCTTCTCTTGTTCCATCCAGTCCATGACAGTATTTCCCTCATCAACCGTACCCATCTTATGGATGACACCGGTATAAAAAAGAATACGTTCAGTGGTCGTGGTCTTACCGGCATCAATATGCGCGATAATACCGATATTTCTCACTTTATTTAGAGGGACTTGCTCAGCTGCCATTGATTCTTATTCCTTATTTATATTCGCTAAAAAGTTTTTTTACTGGATTATAAAAATTATTACCAGCGGAAATGGCTAAAAGCCTTATTGGCTTCGGCCATTTTATGGGTCTCATCACGCTTTTTAATCGCCGCGCCTTCTTGTTTGTAAGCTGCAATAAGCTCATCTGCAATCTTATTCAGCATCGGCTTACCCTTCTTCTTACGGGCGAAATCACGAACCCAACGAAGCGCTAATGACGTACCACGAAGCGAGGAAACATCAACAGGGACTTGATAGGTAGCACCGCCAACACGACGGGCCTTTAATTCAACTTTAGGACGCACATTATCAATGGCTTTGCTGAAAGCTTTTAAAACAGGTTCTTCGGGCAACTTTTCCTGCATTATATCCAAAGCGCCATAAACGACGCGCTCCGCAACGCCTTTTTTCCCCTCTTCCATGATCACATTAATAAAACGTGATACAAGCTCGCTGCTATGCTTTGGATCCGGGGTAACAATTCTTTTTTCCGCACGTCTTCTTCTCATAAATTACGACTTCGCTTTCTTAGTTCCGTACTTCGATCTTGACTTCTTACGATTACCAACGCCGGAGGCATCAAGGGTCCCGCGAACAGTATGATAGCGGACACCGGGTAAATCTTTAACGCGTCCACCACGCACCAGTACGATCGAGTGTTCCTGTAAATTATGTCCTTCGCCTGGGATATAACTCGTCACTTCAACCTTATTGGAAAGACGTACACGTGCAATCTTACGTAAAGCCGAATTAGGTTTTTTAGGTGTCATCGTCTTTACCTGAAGACACACACCACGCTTTTGCGGGCACGCATCCAGGGCCGGCGATTTACTTTTCGCTAGGACTTGCTGTCTGCCCTTGCGGATCAACTGCTGAATTGTCGGCATACTTTACCATTTCTATTTTTTTATACGTACTAAAACCAGTGCCCGCCGGTATTAAATGTCCGACGATAACGTTTTCTTTAAGCCCTGAAAGAGTGTCGATTTTACCAGACGAAGCTGCTTCTGTCAACACTCTTGTTGTTTCTTGGAAGCTAGCGGCAGAAATAAAGCTCTCCGTCGACAAAGACACCTTTGTGATGCCCAAAAGCAACGGTGTTGCTGAGGCAGGTTTCTTTTTCTTTTTTAATAATTCCTCATTCGTATTTTTAAAGACCAAACGATCAACTTGCTCTCCGACGAGGAAATCACTGTCACCAGCCTCATCAATACGAACCTTCTTCAGCATCTGCGAAATAATAAGCTCAATGTGCTTATCATTGATACGAACGCCCTGCAGACGATAAACTTCCTGCACTTCATTCAATAGATATTCCTGAAGTTCTTTATCACCCTGAACACGCAAGATGTCCTGAGGCACGACAGGTCCTTCAGTCAAAGACTGTCCGGCAAAAACCTTGTCGCCCTTATATACCGTCGGGTGCTTACCGTGCGGAATTGTATACTCCTTAGCCATGCCCGTCGAACTCTTGACGATAATGGTGCGGTGACCCCGACGATCTTCACCAAACTCGACCAGACCGTCGATTTCTGCGATAACCGCAGGATCTTTCGGACGACGAGCCTCGAAAAGCTCTGCAACGCGAGGCAGACCACCGGTAATATCGCGCGTTTTCTGAGCTCCGCGAGGAATTTTGGCAATAAGTTCGCCCGCCTGCACAGTATGCTTATCTTCAACAAGAATATGAGCGCCTACGGGAATCGAATAAATACCGGCAACTTCAGCGCCCACATTAATGACGATCTGCGGATGGTATTCCTGTTTATGCTCAACAACGACGCGTTCCGTAATCCCAGTGACCGGGCTCTGCTCTTCACGCACCGTAATACCTTCTTTTAAATCCTCAAACGTAATGCTACCCTTGACTTCGGTGATGATCGGAATGGTATATGGATCCCACTTGGCAAAAATAACGCCCTTTTCGGCTTCACACCCATCAGCAATTGAAAGCGAAGCACCCTGAGGCAGCTGATAACGTTCGTATTCGCGTCCATACTCGTTATTGATCGATATTGAACCATTGCGATTAAGGACGATGTATTCATTCCCTTTTTGTACAACACGCAATTGATGATACTTAATAGCGCCCTTATTCTTTGAGCGAAGGAAAGACTGCTCAACAGAGCGACTAGCTGTACCACCGATATGGAACGTTCTCATGGTCAACTGTGTGCCAGGCTCTCCAATCGACTGTGCGGCAATGATGCCGACAGCCTCGCCCAGCTCAACCATACGCTGAGTCGCTAAATTACGGCCATAACACTTGGCACAAATACCCTTTTGAGCTTCGCACGTCAAACCGCTGCGAATACGCACCTTCTCAATTCCCAGCTGCTCAATCATGTCAGCATTTTCTTCAGAAACGATCTCACCAGCTGAAACAACTTTTTGGTCAGTCACGATATCGACGATGCTGTCCAGTGCAACGCGCCCGACAATACGTTCTTTAAGTGAAACAACGACCTCATCACCTTCAATGATCGCCGAGACAGCCACGCCATTAAGCGTTCCGCAATCATCAATGGTAACAACAACTTCTTGAGCAACATCGACGAGACGACGCGTTAAATAACCAGCGTCAGCTGTTTTCAACGCCGTATCCGCCAACCCTTTACGGGCACCGTGCGTCGAGATAAAGTATTCCAACACCGTCAGACCCTCACGGAAACTGGCTGTGATCGGATTCTCGATAATTTCACCCGATGGCTTTGCCATCAGACCGCGCATACCGCACAGCTGACGGATCTGAAGCTTGGAACCACGCGCACCTGAGTCCGCCATAATATATACTGGATTGAACAAATCCATCTTCTTGAAAACCAAGTCAGAAATAACTTCAGTCGTATGAGTCCATATATCAATAACTTTGTTGTAGCGCTCACGACCGGTAATAATACCTTTGTGGTACTGATCTTCAACTTTCTGGGCGTCTTGTTTTGCACCAGTAAGTATCCCCTCTTTTTCCTTGGGAACGCTAAGATCAGACATCGCAATCGATATGCCTGCTTCAGTAGCTGAACGAAAGCCCATGGCCTTCATTCGATCAAGTAACTGAACAGTCTCATGATGCCCTAACATTTTGTAACAAGAGGCAATGACAGCGCCAATTCGCTTTTTGTCAAGCAGGACATTTACAAAACCCATCCCCGAAGGAATAATCTCATTAAAAAGAACTCTTCCTACCGTTGTCTCGACAATACGGGACTTGATTTCTTCCTTCTGAACTTCACCCGTTGTTACACCGTGATCGGTCTTAATTACCATCGAGGGCTTTTCATCGCCCCAAACGATATCGTTAAGACGTAAACGGATACGGGAATGCAGCTCCAATAAGCTGTCATTAAAAGCAACAATGACTTCCGAACGATTAGCGAAAAGTTTATCCTCGTTCAGCGCACCGGATTTCTCCTTGGTTAAATAATAAAGGCCAAGAACGATATCTTGAGTCGGAGAAACAATCGGACGACCATCGGCCGGCGAAAACAAGTTGTTAATAGAAAGCAACTGCAAGCGGCACTCAATCTGCGCTTCGTTTGAAAGAGGAATATGCACCGCCATCTGATCGCCATCAAAGTCAGCGTTAAACGCCGTACAGACTAGCGGATGAAGGGTAATAGCCTTGCCTTCGATAAGCACAGGCTGAAATGCTTGAATTGAAAGACGATGCAGTGTTGGTGCGCGATTGAGCATGATCGGATGATCCTTGATAACTTCGTCAAGAATATCCCACACCTCAACGTTAGCACGCTCAACCATGCGCTTGGCGCCCTTTATCGTATGAACAAATCCCTTTTCGCGTAGTTTACGGATAATAAACGGCTCAAATAATTCAAGAGCCATCTTCTTAGGTAAACCGCACTGATGAATCTTTAACTCTGGGCCGACGACAATGACGGAACGACCGGAATAATCAACACGCTTACCAAGCAGGTTCATGCGGAACCGACCCTGCTTACCTTTAAGCATATCAGACAATGACTTTAAGGGACGATTACCAGAACCAAGCACCGGGCGCCCATGACGACCATTGTCCAAAAGAGCGTCAACCGCCTCCTGAAGCATGCGTTTTTCATTGCGGATGATAATTTCAGGAGCGCTAAGATCAATAAGCTTGCGCAACCGATTATTGCGGTTGATAACACGACGATATAAATCGTTAAGATCTGATGTTGCAAAACGTCCGCCTTCAAGCGGAACCAAGGGACGTAGATCCGGAGGAATAACCGGCAGGATTTCGAGAACCATCCATTCGGACATATTACCGGAAACCTTAAAATCCTCGACGATTTGCAAAGTCTTGGAAATTTTCTTGAAATTCGTGCCGCTGGGATTTGACTTTTCAAGATCCTTGCGCAACTTCTTGCACAAAGCATCCATATCACTTTCACGAAGAAGGTCCCGAACAGCCTCAGCGCCGATCTTGGCCTTAAAAGCCGCACCATACTTGGCAACAGCTTCCTGATACTTATCCTCAGACAAAAGCGCCTTCTTTTTCAAAGGCGTTGTGCCGGGATCCATAACGATATACTCTTCGTAATAAATTACTTTTTCCAAATCACGCAAACCAAGAGACAGCAGGGCCGCCAGTCGGCTGGGAACAGCTTTATAGAACCATATATGTGTCACGGGGCAGGCGAGATCAATATGCCCCATACGCTCACGCCGTACGGATGAACGTGTTACCAGAACACCGCAGCGATCGCAGGTAATTCCCTTAAACTTTATGCCTTTGTACTTACCGCAATTACATTCCCAATCGCGAACAGGTCCAAAAATTCGCTCACAAAAAAGACCGTCCTTCTCTGGCTTTAATGTACGGTAATTGAGAGTTTCAGCCTTTTTGACTGCTCCGGTCGACCACGACTTGATGACTTCTGGTGAAGCAATCTTTATAGAAACGCGATCCTGAGTGATGATTTCTTTATTGGTTTTCATTGACCTTATCACCCTTTTCAGCTTCGTTCTCGGTTTTCTCAAGCTTTATATCCAGGCAGAGACCCTGCAACTCTTTGACCAATACATTGAAGGATTCCGGTATTCCTGGAGGCAACGCCTGCTCACCCTTAACAATAGCTTCATAAATCCGGCTACGGCCAAGGACATCATCGGACTTAACTGTCAGCATTTCCTGAAGCGTATACGCAGCTCCATATGCTTCTAACGCCCACACTTCCATCTCACCAAAACGCTGGCCTCCGAAATGAGCCTTACCACCCAGCGGCTGTTGAGTAACAAGTGAATACGGTCCGATAGAACGAGCATGGATCTTTTCATCCACGAGATGATTAAGTTTAAGCATGTAAATACAGCCAACGGTTACCTTCTGATCAAAGGGCATACCCGTGTGTCCATCAAGAACAACGCATTTCCCATCTTCAGAAAGGCCAGCAGCTTTAAGGTATTCACGAATCTGGACTTCCGTCGCTCCATTGAAAACAGGAGAAAGGAAACGATAACCCAATGAATATGCAGCCCAGCCCAAATGCGTTTCAAGAAGCTGTCCGACGTTCATACGAGAAGGAACGCCCAAAGGATTAAGAACGATATCGACCGCGCGACCATCAGTAAGGAAAGGCATATCCTCCTCAGGCATAATACGCGAAACAATACCTTTATTACCATGGCGTCCCGCCATTTTATCGCCGACAGATAACTTGCGCTTAGTCGCTACATAAACAACCACACGCTTGAGGACGCCAGCCGGCAACTCATCGCCCTTGCGAACTCGATCGATCTCGCGGTCTTCTTCTTCAGCCAGCTCGGCGATACGATCATTGTAAAAAGCAAAGACCTCGCGACCTTCGCTATCCTCTTCAAGGTCATCGCTTGAAAGAAGACCGACCTTCTTTTCATCAATACCTAATAGATCGCTTAATTTTTTATTCTTTTCATCATTAACGAAATCGATTTCCTGTTTATAATATTCATGAATTTTATCGATTTCGGATTGTTCCTTAGACTTATCAGCTTTCGACTTGCGCCCGCGTTCGTTGCGTTGAAAAACTTCCACATTAACGATAACGCCGCTAATTCCAGGTGAAAGCGTTAATGATGTATCCCGAACGTCAGCAGCTTTTTCGCCGAATATTGCACGTAAAAGTCTTTCTTCAGGTGAAAGTTCCTTTTCGCTTTTAGGCGTCACCTTGCCAACAAGAATATCTCCAGCCTTAACTTCAGCACCAATTCGGACGATACCTTCAGGAGTCAGGTCTTTTAGCGCGTCTTCACCGACGTTAGGAATATCACGGGTTACTTCTTCATTGCCTAACCGAGTCTCGCGGCATTCACATTCAAAACGTTCGATATGAATGGAGGTAAACTTATCTTCACGAACAACGCGCTCGTTGATTAAAATCGCGTCTTCGAAGTTATACCCGCGCCAAGGCATGAACGCGACAACAACATTCCGCCCAAGAGCAACAGCCCCGTCCTTAGTTGCAACGCCATCAGCAATAACCTGGCCTTTTTCGATCTTATCGCCCAATTTAACAATAGGCTTCTGATGAACGCATGTATTTGCGTTAGAGCGCTGATAAATCCTCAATTGATAAACATCTTCACCAATAACAATCTCAGCGGCATCTATTTTGCTAACCGTCCCGGCATTCTTAGCAACAACCACAGCTCCGGAATCAACAGCCACTTTTTCTTCCATCCCGGTGCCCACCAAAGGAGCATCCGTGATCATCAGCGGAACAGCCTGACGTTGCATGTTCGACCCCATCAGCGCACGGTTAGCGTCGTCATGCTCGAGAAAAGGAATCATTGCCGTAGCAACAGAAACCAACTGTTTAGGTGATACATCGATGTATTCGACTTTATCAGGAGAAACAATTGGAAAGTCAGTTTTATAACGGCAAGAAACTTCCTTAACAGAAATAGTGCCGTCTTTATCAAGCGGAGTGTTGGCTTGAGCAATAAACTTATCTTCGTCTTTATCGGCAGTCAAGTACTCGATCTTCTTTGTGACACAACCATTGACAACTTTACGATATGGTGTCTCGATAAAACCAAGATCATTGACTCGCGCACAGGTACTTAAAGATGAAATTAGACCAATGTTAGGACCTTCAGGAGTTTCAATAGGACACACACGACCATAATGAGTCGGATGGACGTCGCGAACTTCAAATCCGGCACGTTCACGAGAAAGACCGCCAGGACCAAGAGCCGACAAACGGCGTTTATGGGTCATTTCAGAAATAGGATTAACCTGATCAGCAAACTGAGAAAGCTGGCTGCGAGCAAAGAAATCCTGAATCTGATTTGAGAAAAGCCTGGAATTAATCAGATGATGAGCCGTTAAATTCTCAAAATTACTCATCACCACAAGACGTTCTTTAATAGAGCGCTCTAAACGTGCAAGCCCGATACGAATCTGGTTCTGAACGAGCTCACCGACAGTTTTAATGCGGCGATTGCCCAGGTGATCGATATCGTCGCAGACGCCCTGCCCTGTGCGCAATCCAAAAAGATAACGTGTTGTCTCAACAACCGTTGTAATATCAAGAACGCGGTTATCAAGAGGCACATTGATCCCTAACTTGCGATTAGCGATATGACGGCCAACTTTTGAGAGATCATAGCGCTTAGGATCAAAAAACAAACGGAAAAATAATGCCTCAGCGACTTCAACCGTTGCAGGCTCAGTCGGACGCATCTTGCGATAGAAATCTAAAAGGGCATCTTCTTTTGACTCAGTATGATCTTTTTCAAACGTTGGCGCTAACTTATCAAATACATCGCCAAACATTTTCTGCATATCTTCACGGGACACCAACCCCATGATACGGAAGATCTGAGTGGCAGGAAAATTACGACGACGATCAACCTGCGCCCACATGATGTCATTAAGGTCAAACTTTATCTCAAACCATGCACCGCGAGCAGGGATCATGCGGCCGTAATAAATACTTTTCCCGGTAGGATGAGTTTCTTCTTCAAAAGAAACCCCCGGTGGGCGCTGAATTTGAGAAACAACAACTCGTTCGTCACCATTGATGATAAACGTGCCTGTTTCGGTCATCAAGGGAAAGTCCCCAAGATAAACTTCCTGTTCCTTAATATCGACAGGCGAAATCAAAC
The DNA here is from genome assembly GCA_002753745.1 of Candidatus Omnitrophota bacterium. GTDB lineage: Bacteria > Omnitrophota > Gorgyraeia > Zapsychrales > Fredricksoniimonadaceae. Next base: position 13,521 of record PEAR01000033.1, read on the forward strand.
GCAGTTTAACTTTTAACGGTGCAGAATAAGTCATCCCGCGCCGTTGACACTCCTGGCGCGAGTATTTTTCTTTACCGAAAGAGTAACTTATATATTCGAGCTTGATCTGTCCGTCATAACTTTCGAGCGGGAACACCTCGCGGAAAACTTCCTCAAGGCCCTGATCGGCACGATTGTCTGGAGAACAATCACGTTGAAGAAAGCTCTCATACGATTTGACCTGAAGGTCAAGTAGCGACGGGAGTTCGAAATTATCCTGAAACTTGCTCAAGATTTTAATCGTCTGTTTGGCCATATCCGTCCAAGTAATTATTTTTTATCTCAAGGGTGTTTTTCAAAATCCTTGGAAAAACACGAGCTGAAGCGGAAAACTCCGCCTCAGCTTGTTAAAAAAGCTTACGCATAACATCAAGAGAAAAATCTCTGAAATTACTGTAACTCGACCTTGGCACCGGCAGCTTCGAGCTTCTTCTTAATCTCTTCAGCTTCTTCTTTAGTGGCGTCTTCCTTAACTGCCTTTGGCGCACCTTCGACAAGATCCTTTGCCTCTTTAAGACCAAGATTTGTGATCGCACGAACTTCCTTAATAACATTGATCTTGCTGGCACCAGCATCCTTAAGGACAACCTTAAATGTGGTCTTTTCTTCAGCAGCCGGAGCAGCTGCAGCGCCAGCCGCAGGACCAGCCATCATCATCGGCGCAGCAGCCGTGATGCCAAACTTTTTCTCCAACGCCTTAACGAGGTCGGAAAGCTCCAAAGCTGTAAGAGTCTCTATACTCTTAATGAGCTCCTCGAGCTTCGCAGAAAGATTTGCATTGTCAGACATTTAATTACCTCCCCTTTTTTCGCTTAACTGTTTCAAGATCAGAATGAGTTCTGTTGTTTTACCGTTCAGGGTCCTGGCCAGACGCGTCATCGGCGACTGCAGCGTACCCAATAACTTCGTAAGAAGCACTTCTCTAGACGGAAGATCAGCGATCCGCTTAATATCTTCCTTATGTAATAGCCCACCACCAAGGACACCACCGCAAAAAACAAAACTTTCGTTCTTTTTTGCGAACTCGACCAATGTCTTAGCAATATCAGCCGGATCGGAACTCGTAAAAATTACCGCAGTTTTCCCCGTAAGACCATCGGCCAATGAGGTATATTCTGTACCCTTTAATGCAACCTTTACCAAAGAATTGCGAGATGCGCACATCTTGGCTTTTTTTGTCCGAAGCGTCTTTCTGAGGCGGGAAAGATCACTTGAAGAAACTTTTTCATAATTAACGACAACGCAGGCACCGCTCTTAACGACACCGTCCTTGATCGTCTTGATCATCTTATCTCTGTAAACTTTACCTATTTTCATCATATTGCCACCTTTACCCCTGCTCCCATTGTTGAGGAGAGGTAAACACTCTTAATAAAAACACCCTTAACTGATGCCGGCTTGGCATGGCTGATACTATCGATCACGACCTGGGCATTAGAGATAATCTGTTCATCGGTAAAAGAGCGTTTCCCTATTCCCAAATGAACGCCACCTTGCTTGTCGCTCTTGAATTCAACGCGACCTGCCTTAACTTCACGAAGAGCGCGTTCAACATCCGGCGTGACTGTTCCTGCCTTAGGTGAAGGCATCAGCCCACGAGGACCCAAGACCTTGCCCAATTTGCTGAGATCTTTCATCATATCCGGTGTTGCCACGATACAATCGAAATCGAGGAAACCCTCTTTATCAATCTTCTCGATAAGGTCCATACCACCAACGTAATCCGCACCCGCGTTCTTTGCCTTGGCAATATTATCACCCTGACAAATCACTGCCACTCTTACCGTTTTGCCTGTGCCGTTGGGAAGAACGATTGTCCCGCGAACATTCTGATCGGAATCTTTCGTGTCAATTCCGAGGTGAAAATGGAGTTCAACTGTCTCGTTGAATTTTGTTTTAGGCATCTGCCCGACAACAGTGACAGCGTCCTTCAACGGATACGCCTTGCCTTCTTCAACTTTTTTATAAGCCTCTGTAATGCGCTTACTGATCTTTGTGGCCATGTTGATCCCCAATTAATCCTTAATTACTATTCCCATGCTTCTGGCTGTTCCCATAACGGTGCGGGATGCCTGCTCTAAATCACTCGTATTCAAATCGTCCATCTTCTGCTTTGCGATCTCCTCGACCTGAGCTTTTGTTACTGAACCGATCGTTTCTTTACCTGCCAAACCTGACGCCTTGGCGAGCTTCGCTGCCTTTTTTAAAAGAGCAGAACTGGGCGGGGTCTTAATAATGAAATCGAATGACTTATCTTTATAAATATTAATAATAACAGGTAAAGGCATCGCTTCACGACCCTTGGTCTGCTCATTGAATTTCTTGCAAAATTCCATGATATTGACACCGTGCTGACCAAGCGCAGGGCCTACCGGCGGAGCAGGGTTCGCCTGCCCAGCGGTTACATATAGATTTACTTTTGCATTTATTTCTTTTGCCATAATTTTGTCCGTCTAGAATGAGTTATATTTTTTCAACCTGCCAGTACTCCAGCTCGACCAGGGTCGAACGTCCGAAAATCGAAACGCTTACTTTAAGTTTGCCTCTATCAGGAAATGTCTCAACAACAATGCCGTTAAAATTTGCAAACGGCCCCTGATTAATGCGCACAGGCTCATTAGGTTCAAAAACAACTTTAGGTGACGGCTTCGACTCTGTATCAACCGAGCGCTTAAGAATATTGTTAACCTCAGCATCAGAAAGCTTCTGAGGTTTGCGGCCTGGTCCAATAAAACTTGTAACACCAGGTGTGGTTTTTATAAGATACCAGCTTTCCTTATTCATATCCATCTTGACAATAAGGTAACCGGGGAAAAACTTGCGTGTTGTGATACGCTTCTTGCCACCGCGAACTTCTGAAACCTGTTCGGTAGGGACAACTATCTCTTCAATATAATTTTTAAGAGCAGTCTGCTGCATACGACGGTCTAGACCGGCTTTTACCCGATCTTCTGCCCCCGTTTGCGTATGAATGACGTACCAATCCATAAATTAAATTACCTAATTATTGTATTGAGGCCACGTGAAAGAATAAGATCAGTCAGCGTTATGAAACAACCCAAACAAATAGCGCTTATGATCACGATGAACGAGGAATTAATAAGGTCTTTCCTGGCTGTCCAGTTGACCTTTTTTAACTCTGCGAGCACTTCCTCAATAAATGTCTTTGCTTTTACAATCATAGCATTCAAAAAACTACAGGCCAGGCAGGATTCGAACCTGCAACCTACGGTTTTGGAGACCGACGCTCTACCAGTTAGAGCTACTGGCCTAAAATATCGGATTCTTCACCAAACAGGTGCAGGATGACGGACCGCCGTCATTTTTTCATTTCTTTATGTGGCGTATGTTTGCGATCGAACGGGCAATACTTCGAAAGCTCCAGACGCTCTGGCTTCTTCTTTTTGTCTTTATTCCCGGTATAATTAATGCGCTGACATACCGTGCACTGAAAATGGATAACTTCTCTCATGGTGCCATTAACTCCCGTACCAAAAGCCCTCGACCAGGATTGAACTGGTGACCTCGTCCTTACCAAGGACGTGCTCTACCAACTGAGCTACAAGGGCGTTTAAATGAAGCAAGAGTATATACAACACTCTTGGTATTGTCAAGCTATTTCGATGACAAATATTCCTGAGGCAAGATAACGGCAGAAATCTCCGACGGGACAACCTTACGCCATCCTGAATAAAGCTAAACGATCTTCAGGAAACGGCGTTTGCCGACTTTAAGGACTCCCCGCTGAACAGGCCACGATTCATCTGTCAGCAGGCTTCCCTCAAACGATACAGCATTTTGCTTGAGCAGCCGACGGGCTTCGTTCTTTGATGGTGCAAGCCCTGAATTAACAAGGATGCCGATCAACGCCGCGCCGGGTTCAAGCATTAAGGTCTGAATGTCGTCCGGGACTTCTTTCCTGGCGAACACAAGCTCAAAATGTTCGCGCGCGTCCCTCGCGGCATCGGTTCCGTGAAACTGGCAAACGATAGTCGCAGCCAGTTTCATCTTCGCCTCCTTCGGGTGCATTTGACGGACACCCGCTAGATCTTCATCCGTCAAAAGCTCGAAGTATTTGACCATCAATTCGTCGGAGATCGACATCAGCTTGCCGAACATCTCGCGCGGCGGCTCGTTGATCCCGACGTAATTGCCGAGGGATTTTGACATCTTGTTGACCCCGTCCAACCCCTCAAGGAGCGGCGTCATGATAACCACCTGCGGCTCAGCGCCGTAGGCTTCCTGGATCTGGCGGCCCATCAGAAGATTGAACTTCTGGTCTGAGCCGCCCAGTTCTATATCGGCCTTAAGAACGACCGAATCATATCCCTGCAAGAGCGGATAGATAAACTCAAGTAGACTTATTTCCCGACCATCCTCAAAACGCTTCTTGAAATCCGCCCGGGCGAGCATCTGTGCAACCGTCGAGCGGGCGGTCAATTCCATCAAATCCTGCGCCGAAAACTTACTAAACCAGTGGCTGTTAAAAACAACCTCGGTTTTTGCAGGATCAAGAACCTTGAAAACCTGCTCTTTATAGGTGACCGCGTTACGTTCCACATCTTCGCGGGTCATCTTTTTACGCAACTCATTGCGTCCCGTTGGATCACCGACCTGGGCGGTAAAATCCCCGATCAAAAAAACTACTTTATGGCCCAGGTCCTGAAACTGCTTCATCTTCCGGAGCAGCACAACATGCCCCAGGTGAATGTCCGGTGCTGTCGGGTCAAATCCTGCTTTAACCACCAGCGGCACGCCCTTGGCCCGGCTCTTATCGAGCTTCTTTTCCAAATGCTTGAGGTCAATGACCTCAACCGTGCCCCGGACAATAGACTGCATATTAAACTTTAGTGCTCACGCCGATCTTCATCTGGTCGACATCGACCTTGATGACCTTGACGCGAAGAGTGTCCCCGGCCTTGAGCTTGGACGCTTCATCTTTCTCGATCTCGGAAGAATACACCAGAGCCTCAACCTCGTCGTCTAACTTAACAAAAACGCCAAAGTTTGAATTTGTGATCACTGTCGCGTCAATAACCGTATCAACGGGATACTTCTGGGCAATCTGGCCCCAGGGATTCGCCATGAGCTGTTTAAGGCCCAGGGTGATCTTGCGCGCCTTGGAATCAACCGCCAGCACAACCACTTCCACAGCCTGGCCCTTCTGCAGGACCTCCTGGGGATGATTAATTTTGCGGGTCCAGGACATATCGGAAACATGGATCATGCCTTCCAGGCCATGCTCGAGCTCCACAAAAGCGCCGTAATCCGCAAACCCGCGGACCGTGCCCTTGGCCGTCGTGTTGACCGGAAAGTACTGCTCGGCCTTAAGCCAGGGATTATCTTCCAGCTGTTTCATGGAAAGAGAAATACGCTTGGCATCCTTGTCGACATTGATAATCTGAACTTCAACCTGCTGGCCGACGGTAAAGATCTCCTGCGGGTTGACCATCTTCTTCTGCCAGGTGATCTCGGATGAATGAAGAAGACCCTCGATGCCACGGCTGATCTCAACGAACACGCCATAAGGCATAATGTTAACGACCTTACCCTTAACAACAGTACCGGCCGGATATTTATCGTAAACTGCTTCCCAGGGATTAGCCGAGATCTGCTTAAGGCCCAGCGAAACCTTGGAGTTCTCCTTGTCAAAATCAAGGATCACAACTTCCAGGCGCTGACCAAGTGAAACGATCTCCGAGGGATGGCTGATACGCGACCAGCTCATATCGGTAATATGCAGCAATCCGTCGACGCCACCAAGATCGATAAAGGCACCGAAATCCGTAATACCCTTGACCATCCCGTTGCGGCGCTGACCTTTTTCCAATTTGCTCCAAAGGTGCTTGCGATTCTCCTCATGCTCCTTCTGAACGATCTCACGGCGCGACAAAATAAGATTGCGACGCTGCTTGTTCATTTTGGCAACAAGGAACCGGTAGGAACGAGACATGATCTCATCCGGCGGCAAACCCTTAAACGCAGATAATGACATCGGCAGGAACGCTTCAACACCCTGGACATCAGCAATATAACCACCCTTGACAATACGAACGACACGACCTTCGACCACATCGCCCTCATTGATGACATCAGCAATCTTCTGCCATCCCTTAAGACGCTCCGCCTTGCCATGAGACAAGACCAGCTTGCCCTCATCATCTTCAATAGTCTCGATCAGCACATCAATAACCTGACCGATGATCAGCAATGACGGATCGCGGAACTCCTCCATTGCGACAAAGCCTTCGGATTTGAAGCCGATATCGACGACAACCTCATCCTTGCTTTTGGCCACAATTGTGCCCTGGACGATCTGACCTTCGATAAAGGTCTTTAGAGTGCTGCCGTACAGCTCCTCCATGATGGATTTTTTTGTTTCTGACATGTTAATATTACCTCTTTCCCCTGTGTTATGGCCTTTGGATTTAGGGTTGCCCCTAGAGGCCAATTAGAGAAAGAATTATCTACAAAAACGGGATAATGTCAATCACTATTATTAAATACGCAGCCACCCGAACTCCGAATTAGAACTGCGACAAAGATAACTTTACGACAAAATTTTAGTTAGTCAGCTTTTTCAGATACTAATTTCGGGAATTTACGGCACTGATACGCTTTACAATTACCGGCAT
>PEAR01000225.1 GCA_002753745.1 Candidatus Omnitrophota bacterium
GTTCGTTGTCTGCAGGGTGCAGTAAAAGGGATCGGTATCATCTCCGACCAGGTTTAACTGCTGGCCCGCCGGGCCGGTAACATAAAACATGCTGTTTGAAGAAGTAAACAGCACCCCCGAAACCAAAGCTGTCTTGTACAGAAGCAGCGGCGGCAGCTGCCCCGCGGCACCGTCAAGCGGATCAAGCGCAAACCCGGCAACCAACAATGACGACGCCCATTGCATCAAGCGCCCGGCTAACGTGCGCACAATCTTCGTCGTTCGCATCGAATGGCTCACATTCATATCCGCCCCGCCGGAGAAATACCTGCGCGGCAGCACTTCCCTGGTAACAGGATCAACATCTTCCTCCACCAGGTTTACCACACCCTTCTTGAACGCTGTCAGATACCGCGCGTAAAGCCGTTCCCGCACCGCCGGATCCTTGATGTCGATGCCGGGCGTTTTCCCCTGATCGGCGTACACACGCCCCAAAACACTTTCTTTCAGGCGCATCTTGTACCAGGCGGCTAAAGCCACGGCATGATAAATTTGCCGTACCTCGGCGAAGTTCCTGCCTTCATTGACTTCTTTCTCGACGACAGGCAGAATGCTGTTGCGCAAAGCGGCCAGGGTGGCGGGATCAGCGGGCCTTGTGTTCCCGTCGGCCTTCAGCTCACCCGCAGCGATCAGGTCTTCTTCCAGCCTTACCTGCAGGCGGCTTTCCACGATCATGGCGCCTTTGGCATTTTCGAAAATTAAAATGTCTTTGGGACTGATCCATATTTTATGAAACAGATCCACGTCCAAACCGTCCTGGTTGCTGCCGGCGGCTTTGTACACCTCGTCCCAGAATTTTTTGCCGGTTGCGATTTTGGGTGACATTAATGAAGCGGAGAGTTGTTTTAACAAATAATCCTGCGCCAGAAGATCGCGGCCCAGCGCGGTTTTGGAAGTCCCGTCGGTCATGATGCGCTTGTTTTCATACGGCGACAAATTGACCCACAGGTCTTTTTCCGGCATGGTCAAGGCGGCCAGGAAATATTTAACCATCGACGTTGTTTCCCGGTTAAAGGCATCGGCGGAAAGCGGCTCGTCCCCGCGGAGAATAACAAAATCAAGCTTGAGCGGATCATTGCGGTCAATGCGCAACCCCTGAACAATCGTCGGCCGATACGCCGCGCCAGGCATGACCATGTCGCCAGGCATGGGCAAAGCAATCCCCTGAGCAAACGCCGCTCCAGCTACTGTCTGCATCACAAACACCGCCGACATCACCAATGAAACAAGCTTTCTTGCCATAATCCCCCCTGATTAATAAAATTGACCACAAGCAAATGCACTGAATGACAGAGAACGGACACTAATGGGAAATATAACACTTGAATATATGAATGTCAATCTTCCGGACTCAAAAAAATTTTTTGTGTCCGATTTCAATGCCGGCACTGTTTTTGCGCTCTCAACCGGCATGAACTGCTCCTGTTTTGCTAACTATCACCCGAATGACATCCCTTGACCTCCACTGATGCCGCTAAATTTAAATAAAATTATTGTTCTTTGGCACTTGATAATATATACTTTATTTGGAGAGTGTTGTTTATTAACAGGGAGATTGCATGCATTGGCGCTGGAACCACATGAGGATCTTCATTCTTCTGCTTCTTCTGTGCACCGCAGGCTTTTTTATTTCCAACAAATGCAATAGCCAACAAAAAGTAGACGACACGCAAAGCCGAAGCGTTGCCAACTGGAATGGCCTCTCAGCGATCTGGCAGCCAGGGCCAAGCAACAATACCAACCCCACCGCCAATAAACAAGGCGCTACAGAAAATGTTGTTCGTTTAGACGCCCAGAATAAATCCTACTATGTTTACGCTCCCATCCCGACCTTTACCGGCATTTATCTCGATGCGGCGGCTCCTGGCAACCCTCCCAATGTTCAATATGTCAACATCAACAATGTTTGTACCGTACTCACGAATAACACAGGGATAAACGTTTTCATTCCAACAAAGCCAAATGGCTCTAACAATGACGAATGGGCATCTTTTCTTGGTACTGATAATAGTCTTATCGGTCTCACTTCGACTCCATGTCCTGGTACATGTCAACACGGCTGGCTGAGCGTTTTATACCCTTTCGCCTCACCCTCACCAAGCCCTTCGCCCAGTCCTGTCACGGTTACAGGCGGTTGCATAAGCAACTGCTGTCACGACAATTTCAATTGCGCGTCATGTATCCCTTCTACAATTCCCAATGCAACCGTTTGTCCGGGCGAAAATAAAAACTTTAACACTGTACCAAATGGGACGTATCCAAACCCGGTTTATATTTCCAGCGATGATACCTGTAGCAATATCCAAAGCGTTCTCGTCTCAACCTGCTCCTCTAATCCGAATATAAAATGCGAATTTAAATGCAACGCCAGTTATCGCTTAACGGGTGGTGTCTGCGTCCTTATCACTGGGACTGGAACTGGTACAGGTACCGGGACCGGTACCGGGACCGGTACTGGCACCGGTACGGGTACTGGCACAGGAACTGGTACCGGCACTGGTACAGGGACTGGCACTGGTACCGGCACAGGAACGGGAACTGGTACTGGAACTGGCACAGGGACTGGAACTGGTACAGGTACCGGCACTGGCACAGGGACTGGAACTGGTACAGGTACCGGCACTGGCACAGGGACTGGAACTGGTACAGGTACTGGAACTGGTACAGGAACTGGCACAGGCACTGGTACCGGCACAGGAACCGGAACTGGTACAGGGACTGGCACCGGAACGGGCACAGGTACCGGAACTGGT
>PEAR01000226.1 GCA_002753745.1 Candidatus Omnitrophota bacterium
CAGCGTTCCGCCTCCGGCAAGATTGATCAGGATCAATCTTTTGTTTTTTTGTCTCGAGACGGGGCGGGCCATTTCATGGGCAAAAACAGCAAAGGCCAGCAGCTGGATATAGATCAACAGCAGTCCGGCCAAAGGAGCGAACAGGAATGAAAGCTGAACTCGTGAGCTGATGATGAAAGCAGATGAGGCTAAGGTAATAAGGAAAAAGATCTTTCCCGCCAGTTTTCCCGTGACCGGCAGGTCATTGGCCGATAACAGTTGCTTGGCCGCCCAGAAAGCCAGGCCGATCCCGGCGATAGCCTGGATCAACCCGATGGGCAGGAGTTCTTTGCCGGCGAAAAGAAAGATCGACCCGTGGATAAACCAGGGTACAAGGAATACCACTAAAGCAATCCACCAGCCCTTGTTGATGGCCGATCGGGCTTCAGGCAGTCTTGCCGTAATGGTATGATCCCGTTGAATGTCGAGGATCATGCCCCATGTCCAGGCCAGAAGGATAACCCTGGCGGGGAAGGCCAACAAGGGGTCCATGAATTTGCTGGCGGCGTTTGGAACGCCGAGGGATCCGAAGATCGAGCAGTGTTCCAGGAAATAAAGTCCCATTATAGGGAACCAGAAGGAGATAACCAGCCTGAAAGGGCGCATGATGCCAAATGGTACCAGAGTTATTTAAAAGTATCAACCTCCTTGCATTTTTAAAACCCTTTGTTAGAATACCCAGAATTATGAACTCTCCAGAACTCATGGATAAAGTCGTTTCCCTTTGTAAACGACGCGGTTTTATCTTCCAATCTTCCGAAATTTACGGCGGGCTCAATGGCGCGTGGGACTACGGTCCAATGGGCTCCGAGCTCAAGCGTAATGTCAAGAATGCCTGGTGGAAGGCCATGATCCAGGACCGTGATGATATGGTCGGTTTAGACGCGGCCATTCTGATGCATCCCAAAACCTGGGAAGCGTCAGGCCATACGGCCAATTTCGCGGACATGCTGGTTGACTGCAAGAACCCCAAATGCAGCGCGCGTTTGCGGGCTGATAAGATCGAAGACGGCAAGTGCCCGATGTGCAAGGGGACCGCTTTTACGGAAGCCCGGGCGTTCAATCTGATGCTGCGCACAGCTCTGGGCGCCATGGAAGATTCAAGCTCCGTGGTTTACATGCGCCCCGAAACCGCGCAGGGCATCTTTGTCAATTTTCCGAATGTTTGTAATTCCACGCACCGTAAGCTTCCTTTTGGTATTGGACAGATCGGCAAATCTTTTCGCAATGAAATCACCCCCGGTAATTTTACGTTCCGTACCCGAGAGTTTGAGCAGATGGAGATCGAGTATTTCTGCCGTCCTGAACAGGCTGCCGAGCGCTATGAACATTGGATTTCAACGCGTCTTCAGTGGTATCTCGATTTAGGGATGACCAGAGAGAATCTCCGCCTGCGTCCGCACGATAAGGACGAACTCGCGCATTACGCCGCCGGGTGTACGGATATCGAGTATTTATTCCCGTTCGGCTGGTCGGAGCTTGAAGGCATCGCCAACCGCACGGATTTCGATTTGAAACAGCATGCCCAGTTTTCGGGCGTTGATTTGATGTATCGGGACCCGGTTTCCAATGAAAAATTTTATCCTTTTGTGATTGAGCCATCCGGCGGGTGTGATCGCGGCACGCTGGCTTTTCTGACCGATGCGTACCATGAAGAGCAGGTCAAGGATGATACGCGCGTGGTCATGAAGTTCCATCCGAAACTGGCGCCGGTCAAGGTTGCTATTTTTCCCTTACTCAAGAAGAATGAAGGCTGCGTGGCGCTGGCCCGCGCGCTTAAAGATGATCTCAAGAAGGATTGGAATTGCGTTTACGATGATACCGGCGCGATCGGTAAATTGTATCGTCGTCAGGACGAGATTGGCACGCCGTTTTGCGTGACGGTCGATGTGCAGTCGCTGGAAGACAGGCAGGTGACGGTCCGCGACCGCGACACCATGCAGCAGACCCGCGTAGGGGTTGAACATTTGAAGGCTTATTTTAAGGATCGATTGTAATATATGCCTATCCCAAGGGGGTTAGGTTGTAATCATAATAGGGAAACTCCCTACCGCCCGTCGGCCTGATGGGCCGTCGTGGTGTTCGGGAGTTTTTAATTTTTCGTAGAAAAATTAAAAAGGAGCAGCAAATGGCAACAAAACATGTTTACTCGTACGGTGCCGGCAAGGCGGAAGCCAAAGGCGCCGAGCTGAGCAAGAATGTGCTCGGCGGCAAGGGGCTTGGTCTGATGGAGATGTCCTCGATCGGGATACGCGTTCCGGCCGGGTTCACGCTCACCATTCCGACCTGTGAAGAGTATTACAAGCTTGGCAAAAAGCTTCCCAAGGGCCTCGAAAAGGAAGTCTTGGACGCGGTCAAGAAACTTGAGAAGAACACGGGCAAGAAGCTCGGTGACAAGAATGATCCGCTGCTGGTGTCTGTCCGTTCCGGCGCGGCCCGTTCGATGCCCGGGATGCTTGAGACCATTCTTAATCTCGGTCTTAATGATATTTCTGTCGAGGGTTTGGCCAAGAAGACCGGTAATGCCCGTTTTGCGTATGATTCCTACCGCCGTTTTATCCAGATGTTTTCAACGACGGCAATGGGTCTTTCCAAAGAGCCAATGGAGCAGATGTTGCACAAAATGAAGCATGATCTCGGCATCAAGAATGATCCTGAGATCCCGGCGGATAAGCTCAAGGAGCTTTGCGAGCAGTTTAAGTCGTTCTATAAGCAGAACAAGGGCCA
>PEAR01000227.1 GCA_002753745.1 Candidatus Omnitrophota bacterium
CCTGAGCTGTTTCAATAATGAATCAATTCGTTTCTGCTTCTCACCAGTCTGAAACCTGACAAGGTCATCCAAAGTTGGCTGACCAAGCCGCATTGTTTCAGGCACATGCGAGAAAATAACGGCTTTAAGTTCTTGCTCAAAACCTTTTTCTCCAATACCGACAAGCTCATTACAAACTTTCTCAACATGATCTTGAGGTAAATACTTTATGCGCTCCAACTCCTCCGGTTTAGGCGTGTCAGCCAAACACCGGGACACTTTCTCTCCAGATGCCCATTCCAATGTAGCCTCAAAATGGTCTGCGTATCCACTTGCTGGATGACGGAATCTTTTCTTACTCAAGAACGGGAAGACCTCATGATTCTTACTTGCCCCTAAAAGACCAAGCATATCAGCAAGAGCACTCTTGCCACTTCCCTTATTACCGACGATCGCAACCAATCCAGGATTAAACCCAATGCCACCACTAAACCATCGTTCGGAAGCTGGTGCGGTGGCCTTTCGGGAAAATGATATGCCCTGAATATATTTTGTAGGATTTTGTGCCACCCGAACATGTTCTGGCGGTTGTTCTCCAATGAAAACTCTTCCACGCGGTTCCCGTAACACCATCAACAACCCTCTAAAAGCGGAATCGGCTCGAAACCAAAGTGGCGCTTTTACTGAATAATTAGACAGGTTATGATTATCGGAACAAATAATAAGAGGCTTATCCAACCCTGTGCTTGGGAAAATTATGTTCCAATGGGAATCAATATCCTTGATCTGACCAATCTCCATCAAATCAACATACTGTTTCGTAATATCGTATTTTATACGCTTTTGAAACTCTTCCTGATTGCTGATCCCTTCTATAGAATTGCTCTTCACCCCGGCGTGGATTGAAACGACCCCTCCCAGCTTGCGTGTTTCTTCTGCCGCGTTCTCAATCGGAACATAAACCTTATCATTACCCCCTTTGTCACGGACTGCCGCCTCCGTTAGCCCAAGGCTTCCCTGTAGCGTAATCCACACATGAGGAAGATCACAATCTTCCGGGAATATGCAAATGTAATGAATCGGATCCCCGCCTTGATCGCTCCGCAACTCGATTCCGGGCAGAACAGTCAACTTATCTTTACCGAGTTTCTGTAGATTCTGAATGCGTGGAACATCAATAGTATGATGATCTGTTATCGCCACAACACGAACACCTTTAGCGACAAGCGTATCAACTATCTGCTGATCCGTAACACTCTTATCCTCGTAGTCATACGAGCTTGGTGTATGAAAATGCAGATCCCATCTATTCCAAAGCGAACCAAGTGGCGAATACACGCTCATCACTTTCTCCCCGAACTTATTCTAAAAGACTCAATTATCATATATGTCCTATTCAACCCCCATCGCCTTAAACACCGCGTCAATCGGATCAGAGAAGAAGCTGTTCTGAAACTTTGACAGCAGCTCACCTGGAACCGTCTGGAAGTCTGCGACACTGCTTGCAGGAATAAGGATCTTCCTTGCGCCCGCGTCCAATGCTACCCGCATAGACTCACCCAGGTTCTCAACCGGAACAATGTTCCCACCCAGGCTCATATTGCCCAGAACAACAATTTGTGACTGAACTGGCTTGCGCATTAAGGCAGAAGCAAGCGCAATAACTGTCGTTAATGCCAGTGCCTCTGCTGACCCGGAATTATGCAGCTCAACAACATGGATATGAAAATCATGATCTCCGGCTTTGGGCGTAACACTGATCCTCGCTGCATTTGCCTTGAAATAATCAAACCCCACACGCAAACTTTCCTTGGCGGCAGCATTTGAGTTCAACCCGGAGAAACGAACAGCGCCATTCCCAGGGCTCATCTGGATCTCGATGCGGTACAAACCCAGATGCCCATTAGCACCACGGGCAACCGTATGCACAGTCCCTGGATTCATAGGGCCATCAGGAATGAGTGCTCCGCCGCCCTGTTCAGGCGTGGAAATATACTTCTCATCATTCGTTTCCTTATCGGCATAGCTAAAATGAACATCAAAGAACTCCATGCCGCCGATCTTCTTGAGCTGTTCCTTAACACGCCGTCTTGTTTCCAGCGCATAATCAAGACACCGGGCAACAGCGGCCTTATCGTATTCACCATTCGGATACAGATGAATTAGCAATCCCGACACTGTCTTCCGGACGGCGATCACATCGCGCTGATTCAAATCTCTCCCTAACCTGAAATACTTATCGATCGCGTCTGAAAAGTTACGCTTTCTCATCTCTCTTAAAAACTCAGCTAAATAGTCCACGATAAGACCATAATTGTTCGTAAAGAACTCCGGCTTCATCTTGGGTATTTCCCACCCCGGAATATATCCGTGGAATCGATCGAAGAAGGCTGAATCGATCATGTTGTCTGGAAATGGCGCGAGTAAATGGCTGGTTTTCACCAATGTATCGACCGACTGATTGATATTGCCTACGAATATCATCGACGCATTGGCGTTGATCTGGTCACGCCCACGCGCGAAAGAACCAGATGCCATATAGTCCTTCATGATCTGGACACCGTCTTTATCTGCAAACGATATCCCTGCCACTTCGTCAAAGGCCACAACATCCCATAATCCGACAAGTCCGATCTGTCGACGTCCCATGCTATAGAACAGATTGGCTACGGTCGTCTGCCCGCCTGAAACCAGAATGCTGTTAGGACTGATCTCTTTATAAAGATGACTCTTACCGGTATTCCTTGGCCCCAACTCACACGCGTTGTAATAGATCGGAAGAGCAC
>PEAR01000228.1 GCA_002753745.1 Candidatus Omnitrophota bacterium
TTGGGTTGTTGTTGGTGTATACTTTTTTGTGTACACAAAGGAGGTTGGGATGACAGTTAATGTTCGTACGCTTCGATCATCGACACGGGAAATATTAAGTTCCGTTGGGCGCGGGGAAGTGGTTTTGATTGAGAGTCGGGGGCGTCTTTGTGCGCGGATTGTGCCGATTCAGGAGAAAATGACTGTTATGCCTGTTCGATCCATTGCAGGCCTTTGGAAAGATAACCGAAAAACGGCGGATGTTCGTGCTTTCATTCGAAAATTAAGAGAGCCGCGGCATGCTCGTTGATACCGATGTGATTATTTGGTATTTGCGCGGTGAAAACAAAGCCGTCAGTTTTGTTGATGGGTTGGGGTCTTTTGCAATCAGCGCGGTTACCTATATGGAGGTTCTTCATGGAATCCGCGACAAAGTTGAATTGAAAGAGTGGAAGGGCTTCATTAAGGACCGAAACATTCAAGTTCTTCCTGTTGACCAGGATATTACGTCTAAAGCCATTTATTGGATGGAGGCGTATGTGTTAAGTCATGGGCTGCGATTAGCGGATGCATTGATTGCTGCGACAGCAGATATTTATGGCAAAGACCTGGTGACGGGAAATATTGCCGATTACAGGTTTATTCATGGGTTAACGTTAAAGGTTTTTAGAATCTAGGTATAAGAAATAAATGAGGTGGTTTTGTGGAAATTGATGAGATAAAGCAGTTTAGGATCCAGAAATTGAACGCGTTGCGCGAAAAGGGGTTGAATCCTTATGGCGGCAGGGTAGAGGGTTTATCTCCGGTGGCGGATGTTTTGGCGGGGTTTGCTGAGGAAAAGGCGGCGTTTACGGCGGGGCGTATTATGTCGAAACGCGATCAGGGGAAGGTTTGTTTTTGTGATTTGATGGACCAGACGGGGCGGCTGCAGTTGTTCTTTAAGGAAGCGGTTTTGGCGGATCAGTGGGATGTTTTTAAATTGCTTGATATCGGCGATATTATTTGCGCCGAGGGAAAACTTTTTGTTACGCGCACTGGTCAGCAGAGTTTGCGGGTTGAGAAATTTTCGATGCTGTCAAAGTCATTGATGTGTTTGCCGGAAAAATGGCATGGGCTTAAGGACGTCGATATCCGTTACCGTCAGCGGTATGTGGACATGATCGCGAATCCTGAGGTGCGCGATGTGTTCATCAAGCGCAGCAAGATTGTTTCTTATATTCGTCATTTTCTTGATACGCGTCGGTTCTTGGAAGTCGAGACCCCGATGCTGCAGACTCAGGCGGGCGGGGCGCGCGGGCGGCCGTTCCAGTCGAAGCATAATGCGTACAATATGGATGTTTTTCTGCGCATTGCGCCGGAGTTGTATTTGAAGCGTCTTTTGGTTGGCGGGTTGGATCGGGTTTACGAAATTAATCGCAATTTTCGCAATGAAGGCGTGTCGACCCGTCACAATCCTGAGTTCACCATGCTGGAGCTTTACCAGGCGTACGGTGATATGCAGGACATGATGGATATTACTGAAACACTTATTAGTTCGCTGGCTAAAGAAATTACCGGCGACTATAAAGTCAAGTTCGGCGAGCATACCATTGATTTTACAACGCCGTGGAAGCGGGTGTCGTTCGCCGGGCTCATCAAGGACAAGTTCGATATCGATCCGACGGATACAGCGGAAACGATGCTGGCGAAAGTCAAGGTCAAGCGTCCCGGCAATTACAAGATGGATAAGCTGACCAAGTCGAATATCATGAAGATCGTCGAGGAAGTGCTCGATGAGGACGCCACGATGGATCCGGTGTTCTTTACGGATTATTTTACGTTTTTGTGTCCTTTGGCCAAGACCGATCCGGCAAATCCGGCGCTGTCCAAGCGGTTTGAGTTTTTTATCGCCGGGATGGAAGTTGGTAATGCGTATTCCGAGCTTAATGACCCTCAGGAGCAGCGGACCCGGCTGGAGGAAGACCTTCAGGATGATACCGAGACCGGCTTGCGTAATATCGACGAGGATTTCGTGCGTGCCCTGGAATACGGCATGCCGCCGGCGGGTGGTTTGGGCATCGGGATCGACCGTCTGGTCATGCTGTTGACCAATTCTACAAGTATCCGTGATGTTATTCTTTTCCCCTTAATGAAGCCAATGGAATAAATGAACTACGTCCCGTGGATCACCTATCGTTACCTGGTTGCCAAGAAGGATAAATTCCTGGCGCTGATCAATTGGGTGTCGATCCTGGGGATCGCCATCGGGGTCGCTGCACTCATCGTTGTGATCGGTGTGATGACAGGTTTTGATCGCGATCTGCGCGATAAGATCGTCGGGACTAATGCGCATATTGTGATCGAACGTGAAACCGGGATCAAGGGGTTTGAGGCCTTGAGAGATAAAGTGGCCGGGATCAAAGGAGTGGCCGGCGCTTCGCCTTATATTCTCGGCAATGTATTTTTGGAGAAAGGTAATCGGGCGTCGGGCTTGATGTTGCGCGGGATTGATCCCAAGAATGAGGGTGGGGTTACCAAGATCGATAAATATTTGCAGAATGGTTTTAAGGTCAGCAGCCTTCAGGTTGACCAGGTTATTATTGGCAAAGAACTGGCGCGGTTCTACGGGTTTAAGGTGGGTGATGAAGTGGCCCTGCTGTCGCCGGTGTCGGGGGTGGCGGGCGAGGGATGGCGCTACAAGTTCAAGATTGCGGCGATCTTTAATTCCGGGATGTATGATTACGATCGCAATCTGATTCTGGTTGATTATCAGAATGCCCAGGAAGTTTTTAACCTGCCTTTGG
>PEAR01000034.1 GCA_002753745.1 Candidatus Omnitrophota bacterium
AGGGCGACCGTCTTTTTTTTTTTTTTCGAAGCCTTTGCCAGCGGCAGTTTGTTTAGGATATATGCATAAAACCAGCGCGTTATTGAAGGTCGGAATTATCGGTTATGGGAAGATCGGCAGGATCCGCCAGGAATGTGTCCGCCGGAATCCTGCGCTGACGCTGATGGGCGTTTGCGATCTGGCGGGGATGCTTTCCCAGCCCGGCCTTAACGTTTATTCTGATTATCGGGCTCTGCTGGATGATAAGCCGGATCTGGTTTTTGTGTGTACCTTTAATCGATGTATTCCCGAAATCGCGATTGAGGCGATCAGCCGGGGGGTCCATGTTTTCAGTGAGAAGCCGCCGGGGCGTACGCTGGCGGATGTTTTGGCGATACAAGATGCCGCTGTGGGGGCTCCTGGCGTTAAGGTCAAGTTTGGGTTTAATCACCGTTATCATGAGGCGGTGGCCGAGGCCAAAGCGATTGTGCATAGCGGTCGTCTGGGAGAAGTCATGTGGATGCGCGGCGTGTACGGTAAGGCGGGCGGCGCCCAGTACGACAAGAATTGGCGAAACAACAGGGAATTGTCCGGTGGGGGTATCCTTATTGACCAGGGGATTCATATGCTGGATTTGTTTCGCTATTTCAGCGGGGAATTCGATCAGGTTAAGAGCTTCACGGGCCAGACTTTTTGGAAACAGGTGGATGTTGAGGATAATGCTTTCGCGCTGTTGCGTAATAATGCCGGTGTGATGGCGATGCTGCATTCTTCGGCCACGCAATGGCGGCACAAGTTTTTGCTGGAGATATATCTAACCCGGGGTTATATGGAGATTGACGGGATCTTGTCCTCTACCAGGAGTTACGGCCGGGAAACGTTGAAGATTGCGCGCTGCCTGAGGGAGGAAAACGGCTATCCTTTGCCTAATCCCCAGGAGAGTCTGCATTATTATGATGACGACCGTTCCTGGTTTGAAGAGGTTGATGAATTTGTTAGCTGTATTCTAAAAGACCTTCCGGTTAAATGCGGAAATGTTGATGACGCGGTTAAGACCATGGAACTGGTGGCGCGGATTTATGCGGATGCTGCCGGAGAGGCTAAGTTATGAAACGGGTGGTTATTTTAAACGATCTTAAAGAGTCCGACATCCGGCCGGACCTCGGGTACAGCCGTTATAAGGAATTGCTGGCAGAGAATATTCGCCGGTATTTCTTGGCGCAGGACTGTTTGCTTGAGGTCGCGTGCCCGGGGTGCGGGGCAACGACGGTCTGCCGGCATTTCCTGGCGATGGGCTTGCGTTATTGCGTTTGCGGGGAGTGCGGCAGCTGGTATGTTTCTCCCCGTCCTTCACAGGAAAAAATTAATACTTTTCATCGGGAGTCGACAGCCTGTAAGTTTTGGCGGGCGGATCTGGTTGAGAAAACGGCAGCCTTGCGGTCGGAGGAAATCTTTTCTTACCGCGTGCAGTGGATCGCGGGACTGGTTGAAGAATTCTGCCCGGAGGCCAGCGTTCTTGTCGATCGCGGTTCCCGTTATCCGTCGCTGCTGACACAGTTGATCAGACAGAAATTATTTTCGAAGATCGCGCTGTTGTTTCCGGAATGTTTTGAGCAGGAAGCGTTTCTTCCCCGGGAAGCCGATATCCTTCGGGATCAGTGTCCGCAGGCATATGCGGATGTGTTTGTCGCTTTTGAACAGATCGAGCGCTGTTTTGATCCCGGCGCGATCATCCGGGAGGCGGCGCAAGTGTGTAAGCCTGGCGGGATCTTTGTTCTGACCACGACCACTTCCAGCGGATTTGAGTATAAGGTTTTGGCCGATCAATCGCCTAATTTGATCCCGTTTGACCGGTTGAATCTGTTGTCTTTTGAGGCGCTGCTGGGGCTGTTGAACAAGGGCGGCTTTCGGGTTGTTGAGGCTAGCACGCCCGGGCGGCTGGATGTGGAGATGGTCAAGAAAACGATGGAAAAGTTGCCGGCCTCTTCCGGTTATGACCTCTGGAAATATATTTTTAATTACCGTTCACCGGAAGCGTTGCATTCGCTGCAGGAGTTTCTCCAGCAGTTCCAGTTAAGTTCCCATGTCAGGATCGCGGCCGTAAAGGAGCAGGGCAGCTATGAACAATCTCGATAGGATATTTAATGAGTCCGGTGATTTTAAAGCCTATTTCCATGGTTATCTGGATTATTTAACGGATGTTTTAAAAGCTTTGGATGCTGCTGAGGCCGAACGTTTTGTACTTATGCTGGACACTGCCCGGGCGCTCGGAAAGACGGTTTTTCTGGCCGGCAACGGCGGCTCTGCGGCGACGGCGACGCATATGGCCAATGATTTTGGTACGGATACGCTCAAATACAGCAAAGGGAAGGCTGCGTTTAGGGTTTTATCTTTGACGGACAATGCTGCGGTTATGCTGGCGGTTGCAAACGACGATGGGTACGAGAATGTTTTTATTAATCAGTTGCGTGTTCATTATCGTCCGGGAGATTTTTTGATCGGTGTTTCGGCCAGCGGGAATTCTCTCAATGTGATCAAGGCAGCGCGGTGGGTGAAGGCTAACGGGGGAAAAGTCTTGGGTTTTGTCGGCTTTGATGGCGGCGAGCTTAAGCGGCTGGCCGACGCGGTGGTCCATGTGCGTTCCAATAACGGGGAGTATGGAATCGTGGAAGACGCTCATATGGTGATGGACCATTTGATGGCCAGCTGGTTCCAGCGTAAATTTCTTAACGAAGACATGATACCCGCGGTATGAAGAAGAAAATTCTTATAAGTACATCTGCCTTTGGCCAGGGAGATGACGGCGCGTTAAAAAAGCTGGTTGCTTACGGTTACGAGCCGGTACTTAATCCGTATAAACGCAAGTTGACCAAGCCTGAGACAATTCTTCTTTTGGCAGATATGGAAGGGTTGATCGCGGGACTGGAAGTCCTTGATGAAGACGTGATGCGCGCGACATCCCTTAAGGTGATCTCGAGGGTTGGGGCTGGCATTTCCAATGTTGACCTGGAGGCCGCTGCCAGGCACGATATTAAGGTTTTTTCAACACCTGACGCCCCGACGTCTGCTGTTGCTGAGCTGACCATTGGTATGATGATTTGCCTGTTGCGGAAGACCTCGTTAATGAATCAGTTGATGCATGAAGGCTGCTGGGAAAAAATGATCGGGGGACAGCTGGAGGGGAAAACGGTCGTGGTTATTGGCTATGGCCGTATCGGCCGCCGGGTGAGCGGGCTATTGGAAGCTTTTCGCGCCAACGTTGTTTGTGTGGACCCTTTGGTCAAGCCCGACACATTGTCCGGGGTCAAGTGCTTGCCTTTGACCGAAGCGTTGTCTGTGGCGGATATTGTGACGGTCCATGTCAGTGGTGAATCAGAAGTTATCGGCCTGCGGGAATTAGCGTTGATGCCCAAAGGCGTGCTCTTATTAAACGCTTCTCGCGGTGGCGTTATTAATGAAGAAGCCCTGATAAGCGCATTGGATCAGCAACATGTTTCCGGTGCCTGGCTTGATACTTTTGTGGAAGAGCCCTATAATGGCAGGCTGGTTAAGTTCAAGCAGGTTCTTCTGACGCCGCATGCGGGATCATTAACGTTTGAGTGCCGACGGAACATGGAAATGGCGGCAGTTAATAATTTATTGTCGGGATTGGGTCATGCGCAGGCTGAATAAAGGGCGGCTTTTGTCGATAGCAATTTCCGCAGCTAAACTGGCCGGGGCATATTTGTGTGCGCAGGCCTTAAAGCCCAAAAGGGTTGATGCTGAGGCGCTTCATGATTTAAAGCTGCGGGTTGATAAAGGTTCCGAGTCGATTATTGTTGGATATTTACGCCAGCGTTCCGGTTTTGCTGTATTATCAGAAGAATGCGGTCTGCTTCCCGGGCCTGAGGGCGATGCGAACTGGATTGTAGACCCTCTTGACGGGACGATCAATTATTTTCGCGGGATTCCTTTTTCATGCGTATCAATCGCTTTGTGGTGTCAGGGTAAAGCCCTTTTGGGGGTCGTGTACGATTTTAATCGCGATGAGATATTCTCCTGTATCGTGGCGCAGGGGGCATATGTGAATGGCCGCCGGATCAGAGTCAGTTCTATTGATCAGAAGAAAAACGCTATCCTGGCAACGGGTTTCCCCGGGAAGACCGATCTTTCCGGCAGGAGCATTGATAAGTTCGCGCGAGATGTCCGGGCGTATAAGAAACCGAGATTATTGGGTTCAGCGGCGCTTTCATTGGCGTATGTTGCGTCCGGCCGGTTTGATGCCTATGCCGAGCGGGATATCATGTTGTGGGATGTGGCCGGCGGAATTGCGCTGATCGAGGCGGCCGGCGGGAAGGTTCGAATGATAAAGGCCGGACATGAGTATGGTTATCATGTTCAGGCGTGTAACAGCAATTTTAGAATGTGATGATGATTGAACCTTCAGTGACAGTTTTGATGACCGTTTACAATGGTGAAGGCTTCCTGCGCCAGGCGGTCGAGAGTGTGCTTAAACAGACGTATACTTCTTTTGAGTTCCTGATCGTTGATGATGCCAGCACCGATGCCTCACTTGAAATCCTCAATTCTTATCATGATCCCAGGATCCGGATCGTTCAGAATTCGGTTAATCAAGGTCAGGCGGCGTCGTTAAATATCGGGTTACGTGCGGCAACGGGTACATATATTGCGAGGATAGATGCCGATGATATAGCATTAGCTCATTGGCTTGAATGCCAGGTCCAGGCTGCCCGGAGAAACCCGGAGTGTCTTGTGATTAGTTCCTGGGCCTGTATTGTTAATAAAGAGGGTGTTGTAAAACAATTGCTGGAAATTCCGTTGACGCATGAAGGGATGTTACTGCGGTCATTGACCGCGTCTCCCATTAATCATGGCGGGTCGTTGCTGAAGCGTGCAGATATTCTGCGCTACGGCGGTTATGATGAAAGTTTTAGGGCGCTGGCTGATTATGATTTGTGGACGCGGCTGCTCCAGGTTGGTGCGCGGTTTTCTTCCGGCAAGAAGATCCTGATGGCGGTGCGGGTTCACGGCGGTTCGATCTCCAAGGCTGAGAAAGACAGGGCGGTGGCAGAAACTAAAAGGGTTTTCTTCCGGCATATTCTTTTTTTAACCGGGATTGACCTTACAGATCGTCAATTGTCTATGCTGTGGGAATTATGCTATCGGGCTGATGAGGCGCCCTTAAAAGATATGGAGGAGGCGATTGTCCTTTTAAGAGGCGTCTACGAGGGGCTCAAACTGCCGGGTCTTAGCAGGGCAGTGATCATGGATCACTGGAGGCAGCGCGCCAATGTTTTTTATATAAAAAAGATTTTTGCCTGTTTGTCGCGTTGTGACCGGTCCGGGGTGCGGGAGGTTTGTCGCCAGAGTGAGTGCTATTGCGGGCCGTCGATTGTGATGCGGCTGCTGGATTGGGGGTCTTTTCTTGGTTTTGCGGGCATGATCATTCCCAGCTTTTTTATTTTTGTGCGCAGGCAGTGGGCGGTTATCGTTCTCAGGAACTGTTATTTTTAAGGGGAGACTATTCGTGTTTGTCAAGGTATCCAGCTATTTGTCTCTTGGGTTAATTGCTGTTTTGAGCCTTTGTTATTCGTTGTATGGTTCTGATGTCGCTGAGCTGAACGTTCAGCTGCCCGGATTAAGTTTCCCGATTTTTATCGGTGAAATCCTGATGTTTTTTTGTGTGCTTGTTTTTGCGCTGCAGTTGATGCTGGAGAAACCGGCAGAGCGATCGTTGCTGATCAAAAGCCGGTGGTTTGTTTGTGCAGCCGTTTATATGGGATGGGTTATTATCAAGGCCGGGACGGGGTTTTTGACAGGCGGAGCTTATGCTCTGCGAAATGCGGCACTTTTTTATTATCCGGTGTTCATGATTCTGGTGGCATATTTTGTAACTAAAATCAGAACTGATGTCAGCAACATCCCTGGCGTAATCAATCTTTTACTGGCGTTCCTTTTTACTTATTTTGCAACGATCAGGTCGGTTGGAATCGTTATTTTTTTGATGTTCGCGCTATTTTTTTCTTCAAGGATCGCGGTCCGTTGGCTGCGTTGGGCAAGTATCGGGACAGTGGCGTATGTTTTTTATTCGCAGTTCAGAGTCCTTAGCTGTAAACGGGCTGTTTTTCTAGGATTGATCGTTAGTGCTGTCTTTTTTTTCTGGTATGGCGGGCAGGCCTTGCGGCTTAAGGTATGGAGGCAACTCGTTGGGGTCATGGTGATCGGGGGCGCCTTTGTGCTGGTTTTAGCTGAGCGGGGTGATACGAATGCGTTTCGGTCGATTATTGATTGGAAACCATTTTTTTCCAGATTTCATGATGAACAGCTGATGGTGGCCGCCAATGCAAAAACTTTTGTTCCAGATGAGATAGTCCCAAAAGTTTATCATAATAACAGGAATGCCGTTGTTGTTTCCAGACCGCATGATTCTTTTTTGAGAAATCTTGTTCCGGCAGACGTTCATAAAACAGAGCCTGTCAACACCGGAACTTTCGATCCTGTTGTGCCCGAGGGAAAGGATTCATCGCTTGCGCGAAAGAATTTTCGAAATATTGGTTCTGCTTACGGGAACGGGACGTTTCGCATGTTTATCTGGAAGGACATGTTTACGGAAATGTATAAGGAGCATCCTGTTTTAGGATTTAGCTTCGGTAAACCGCAACGGTCTATTTCTTTGGAGATTCTCAATGAGGGCGAGCTGGAGTGGTCGCGGGACGGCTGGATCGCGCCGCACAATTCATTTTTTCATCTGATTTACCGTGCCGGTATCGTTGGGATAGCGTTGATCGGGCTGATTTTCTTTGCGATTGGCCGCTTAGCTGCTGATTTTCTGAAAGCGCGGGCATGGCGCGGCGCCCTTTTGCTTTGTATGTTGATCTATTGGATTGTGACGGCGCAGTTCGGCGTGGTTCTGGAATTGCCGTATTATGCGATCCCGTTCTGGTCTGTTTTTGGGCTGTCCTGGGCGTATCGGAATCATTTGTTTGAAGCCGCGCCTAAACGGGAAGGGTGATATTTTATGGGAAAAGGACTGCACTATCTTGTCACCGGCGGCGCCGGTTTTATTGGGAGTAATTTTGTCAGGCTGCTCTACCAAAGCGGCGAAAATGTCAGTGTGCGTGTTTTAGATAAACTGACATATTCGGGGAATTTGGCTAATTTGAAGGAGTTTGAAACCCGGGCCGGGTATGAGTTTATCAAGGGCGATATTTGCGACGAAGGAGTTGTCCGCAAGGCGATGGACGGGGTGAATGTCGTTGTGAATTTCGCCGCGGAAGTCTCGGTGGACCGTTCGATCGATGATCCGCAGTCGTTCCTGAAGACTGATATTGTCGGCGTTTACACGCTTTTGCAGCAGGCGCGCCAGCTGCCGGCGCTTAAACGGTTTATTCAGATATCGACGGATGAGGTTTACGGGCATATCCTTGAGGGCAGCTTTCACGAAGCGTCCGAATTAAAGCCCCGCAATCCTTACGCGGCGTCAAAACTCGGCGGGGAACGGCTGGCGTACAGTTTTTTTGAAACATATGGCGTGCCGGCGGTGATCACGCGCGCCTCCAATAATTACGGGCCTTATGCCTATCCCGAGAAAGTGATCCCGCTGTTCATTACAAATCTTGCTGATGGCGGGACGGTGCCGGTATTCGGCGCGGGCCGCCAGGTTCGCGACTGGCTTTATGTTGAGGACCACTGCCGGGCGATCAGACTGCTGGTTGACCGGGGCGTAAACGGCGATGTTTATAATGTCGGCGGAAGCCAGGAGTGCGAGAACATTGAGCTGACGCATAAGCTGCTGGCATTGATGGGAAAAGATGAACGCTCGATAAAATTCGTCCAGGACCGTCCGGGCCATGATATGCGCTACAGTCTGGATTCGTCGAAGCTGCAGCGCCTGGGCTGGGCGCCGCAGCAGGATCTCTCCTCGGGCCTGAAAAAGACCGTGGACTGGTATCTTCAGCATGAAGACTGGTGGCGTCCCCTGAAGAATAAACTTGACCCTCGCTACAGTAAGGGGTTCTGGGGTGAAAAGGGAGGAAAGTAAATGAAAGGCGTTCTACTCGCCGGAGGGACCGGTTCCCGGTTGCTGCCGTTGACCAAGGTAACCAATAAGCATTTGTTGCCGGTTTATAAGAAACCGATGATCTATTATCCGCTGGAAACGCTGATCAATGCCGGGATTAAGGATATCCTGATCGTGACGGGCGGGGAACATATCGGCGATTTTTTCCGGCTGCTCGGTTCCGGCAAGGAGTGGGGGGCGCATTTCAGCTATGAGATACAGGAAGGCAGCGGCGGGACAGGCGCCGCCCTTTTGCTGGCTGAAGCTTTCGCCAAGGATGAAGAATTCATGGTCATCCTGGGGGATAATATTGTTGTGGAAAATGTGCGTTCGTTCGTCGAAGATTTTAAAATCGGAAAAGATCGCTTCAAGGCCAAGATCCTGGTGGCTAAAGTTAAGGATCCCCAGAAATACGGTGTCGTCACGATCAAGGGCGACCGGATCACTGATATCGTTGAAAAGCCTAAAGCCCCTCAATCGCATTATGTTAATACCGGCCTGTGGATGTTCCGTCCGGAAGTTTTCGGGCTGCTGAAGAATTTGAAAAAGAGCCCGCGCGGCGAGTATGAGGTAACGGATGTTCTGGCGCATTATGTCCGGGAGCGCCAGCTCTCGTATTCGATCCTTAAATCGGCCTGGACCGATGCCGGCTCATTTGAGTCATTGTTCAATGCGACTGTTCTCATGCAGAAATTCAATAAATAATGAAGATCCTGGTTACAGGCGCCAATGGTTTTATCGGCCGCAGATGTGTCACATTTCTGGTGGCGGGCGGGCATGAGGTCGACGCTCTTGACCTGGCGGATGCCGGTTTATTCAAGGGGTGCGGCGTACACCGTTTTCATGTTTGCGATATTGCTTTGCCGTTCACGCTTCCTGGTACGTTCGATGCGGTGGTTCATCTCGCCGCTTATAATGTTACTCATGTTGGCGATACGGATGCGTCGATCTACGCGCGGGTCAATGTCGACGGCACGGCCAATGTCCTTTCAGGTGTGAA
The DNA here is from genome assembly GCA_002753745.1 of Candidatus Omnitrophota bacterium. GTDB lineage: Bacteria > Omnitrophota > Gorgyraeia > Zapsychrales > Fredricksoniimonadaceae. The sequence goes on from PEAR01000034.1 coordinate 9,039, forward strand.
TGCCCGCCGGGTGGTTTTTTTGTCGACGACTAAGGTCTATGCCCAGAATGACAGGGTAATCACCGAGAGCTGTCCGCTTGATCCCCAGGCGGATTACGAGAAAAGCAAGCGGCAGGCTGAAGAGCTTTGCCGGCGGGAATGTCAGGACCGGGAGCTGGTTATCCTTCGTTCTGTGAATGTGTTCGGTCCCGGTCAGCCGCCCAAAGCGGTGATCCCTGTTTTTGTTGCCCGGGCTATGCGCGGGGAACCGATCAATGTTTTCGCTCCGCGCGGTTCATGGCTGCAGTTTGTACATGTTGATGACCTCGTGCAGGCATTAGGTCTGGCCGTTTCAGTTCCCGGGGCGCACGGGGTTTTTAACGTTGCGTCGGCGCCGTCAGTGCGGCTGGACGATCTGGCGGGGATGATCAAGGCTGTTTGTCGGTCCGGGTCAGAGCTGTGTTTCAGGGATGAACGAATAATGCCTGAATGCAGGGTTTCATTCGAGGCGATAACGAAAGCCTGGGGATGGCTTCCCTTGGTTACGATCGAAGAGGGTGTCCGGCAATATTACGAAAATTATGTCAACCACCAGCAAGCCTAAAATATTGATCTGCGGGGTGTTGCCGCCGCCGTATTTTGGTCACAGCGTTATTTACAAGATGCTGATGGCGTCGTCTTTTCCTGCCTCCGTTCGTTCCCGCTTCTTGAATATGCATTTCTGGTCCTATCAAACCAACAAGAAGGTTACGGGCGGGAAGATCTTTAAGATGGTGAAATATTATCTGGAATATGTCGCGACGATCATTTTCTGGCAGCCGCGCTACGTTCTTTACAACAGCAGTTTCTATCCTATGCCGTTCTGGAAGGATTTTTTGTTCTGCGCGACGGGGATCATTCTGGGCCGTCGGGTCGTCTTTCATGATCTGGGCCAATACGTGCGCGAACTTCATGACGGGCTTTTACCCTGGCGGCGGGCATTGCTTAAGTGGCTGCTGCGTCACGCGGCTGGCAGCATCGTGATGGGGGAAAGCGTTCGTCAGACATACTTGGGGCTGATGGATGATCGGCGGATCTTCGTGGTTCCCGGCGTGGTCGAGGATACCATGGCGCTGGATGTTGAGGCGAATCGTCCCGGACAGGGTTTGTTGAATGTTCTCTATTTCTCGCACATGAGCCGCGCGAAGGGGATTTTTGTAGCGTTTGAGGCTGCGGCCGGGATTCTTCGTGACCGGCTGGATGTCATGGTGACCTTCGCCGGTCCGATTGAGAACGAGGAGGTCGCTCAGCGGCTGGAAGAACTGCAGAGAATGTATCTCGGGCGGGTGCGGTATTTGGGATATGTTGAGGACGTGCGCGAGCGGACAGCGATTTTCCGCGGCGCCGATGTGTTTATGTTTACGACCTTGCGGGATGTTTTCGGACTGGTTCTGCTGCATGCCATGGCCGAGAGCCTGCCGATCGTCGCTTCCAGAGAGGGGACGATTCCGGAGATTTTGCCGGATGAACGGCACGGGCTGTTGTTTACAAAGGGAGATTCGGCGGCATTGTCGGCCGGGATCCTGGCATTGCTCGGGGATGAAGGACGCCGCCGGTCGATGGGCGCGGCCAACCGCAGGCGTTTCGAGAATATTTACCGGCAAGAGCTTTACGGGGATTACATGACAGCGGCTTTCAGGAAGCTGGAAGGCCTGTGTATAAACCCGGCGGTTAATGCAGGATGATCACCAGGGATCGGACCATTGATACGGCTAAAGGGATAGCCATTATTCTGGTGGTTTGGGGTCATATTATCCAGAGGAATTTGATTCTGGGCGGTGCGGATTTCTTTCTGGATCCTGTTTATAAGTGGATCTATATGTTCCATATGCCCTTGTTCTTTTTTATCGGTGGTTATTTAATGGCTGGCAGTCTGAAGAATAAGTCTCCGGCGTCGGTTTTTTTCAGCCGGTGCCGCGGGTTACTGATTCCGTTCTTTTTCTGGGCCGTTCTGGATGCGTTCACCAGTAACGTACTTTGTATTGTTGACGGCAAAACGGGTTTTGGGCATTTCAGCCGGGATATTCTTGAACAGCTGGTTTTTAAGCCGTCGGTTTGGGTGTTGTCGACTTTCTTTTTGCTGAGCGCCCTTTTATTGGTTTGTATCTGGGCCAGGAAGCGTCTGGGGATGATCGTATGGTTGATGGTTCCTGTTCTTTTCTTTTTGGCCCCGGGGAATCAATACGGTGGTCTCTATTATGCGCAGTGGTTTTTGCCGTTCTATGCGGCAGGTTATTTGGTCCAGCGGCGGCATTTTGTTATCAGGTTTCCATGGCTTCGCATGGTGTTCAGGGCCGTTGCGCTGGCCGGGTTGCTGGTTTTGGGAAGTTTCTGGATTGAGAGTGATTATATTTATAATAACAAGATGCTCTTCCATGCCGGGATGCTATCTGCAGAAGGGATACGACTGCTATACAGGTATCTAGTCGGTTTTCTGGGGATTTATCTTGTTTGGGATATCGCGGTATTCTTCTCAACATCAAGCCTGGGTACGGCGCTCGGTCTTTTGGGGATGTATTCTTTGGATATTTACATGCTGCAGCGCTATCTTGTCGAAGGACTATATCCACGGCTGGTGATCGGTCTGCACGGTCAGGCCGACCTGCAGTCTCCGGTAAGGTTTTATGCATATGTTTTTTTTCTGGGACTGGTTTTTGCCGCGATATGCGTGGTTTTGTCCCGATTTATTATCCGCAGGAATAAATGGCTGAACATTTTTCTACTGGGAGCAAGAGGATGAAAGCACATAAGGATATGGCGGGTTATTATGACTCGCTGGCAGAAAAGCGCGACCGCTTCCGCAGGAAGTATTCCTATTATTATGAACAGCAGGAGAAGCGGTATCGTTTTTATATTCCTGAGGGAAAGCGCGTCCTTGAGGTTGGGTGTTCAACGGGGTATTTGCTTAATGCGTTGAGGCCGTCGTACGGGGTTGGGGTGGATATCAGCGGCCGCAGCATTGCACTGGCCCGGAAAAATTTTCCCTCCCTGGTGTTTTTCCAGGGGGGCATCGAGGCTGTCCCGGACGGCGAGGTTTTTGATTACGTGGTCCTTTCCGGACTTTTGGGGGAGCTGCCTGATGTTCAGGACTTTTTCCTTAAACTCAGGAGGGTCTGCGGCCGGGATACGCGTATTGTCATCGAGTACTACAGCTTGTTCTGGCAGTACATTCTCGGTTTCGCGGAACGCCTGGGAATGAAAATGCCGGACGGGATGCAGAATTGGCTGACGTATCGGGACATCAAGAATTTCCTGTCGCTGACCGGGTTTGACGTGGTCAAGTCCGGCAAGGACATGCTGTTGCCGTTGAACATTCCGTTAATCAGTCCTTTGTTCAATCGGATCCTGGCCCGGCTGCCCTTTCTAAACGCGTTGACCCTGAACCATTTTATCGTTGCCCGCCCGCTGGTTGGTATTCGGGAGGAGATGTCGGTAACGATTCTGGTCCCGTGCCGGAATGAGAAAGGCAATATTGAGCAGGCGATTACCCGAACGCCGATGTTCGGCCGGCATCAGGAGTTCATTTTTGTTGAAGGCTGGTCCAAAGACGGGACCTATGAAGAGGTCGAACGGATCATTAAGGCCTACCCGGCCAAGGATATTAAATTGTTTAAACAGCCCGGCAAAGGAAAGGCTGACGCAGTGCATTTCGGTTTTGACAAGGCCGGCGGCGACGTATTAATGATCCTCGACGCTGATTTGACGGTCCCTCCCGAAGACTTGCCGAAGTTTTATGATGCTATTTCTCGGGATAAAGGAGAGTTTATTAACGGCTGCCGCCTGGTGTATCCGATGGAAGATGACGCGATGCGATTCCTGAATCACGTGGCCAATAAGTTTTTTGGGTTATTCTTTTCATGGCTGCTGGGCCAGAGATACAAAGATACATTGTGCGGGACCAAGGTGATCATGCGCCATCATTACCGGGAGCTGGTGGCCGGCCGCGCTTACTTTGGCGATTTTGATCCATTCGGTGATTTTGATCTGATCTTTGGCGCGAACAAGCTTAGTCTTAAAATGATGGAGGTTCCCGTCCGTTACAAGAACCGCACGTATGGTGAAACACAGATCCAGCGGTTTCGGCACGGTCTCTTGTTGTTTAAAATGTGCGGTTTTGCCATGAGAAAAGTGAAATTCATATGATCATGTCGCGGGGCTCTCTGGTGTTGCTGGTGATGCTGATCGTGTTTACGTCAGGGTTCTGGGCGGGGTCCCGTATCGCTTTGAATAAGCCGCTGTGGAACGATGAGATCTATTCGCAAATGCGCAGTATCGACAGCATGTCTTGGGCCGGCATCTGGTCAGGACGCATCCGGGAAGGCAACAATTCTCCGGTCTTTTATTCGGTTCAGAAAGTTGTTTGTGCCGCTTTTGGATATCAGACTGCAGACCTCTGGAAGAAAGATGATGTCCGGAGCCGATTCCTGTTGAGGCTGGCTCCCATCATGTGCATGTCGCTGGGCCTGGCCGTCATCGTCGGTTTTTTTTGCGCGTATTATTCTTTTCTTGGCGGCTTAATCGCATTCATCATTGCGATTTCTTCTTATATGGTCTGGTATTTCTGGGCGGAAGCCAGGCCTTACGCCTTTGTTTTTCTGGCGACGGCTCTACAGTCAGTTTTCTTTTTGTACGCGTGCCGTTTTTCTCGATCGCCGCGCTACGGGGTGCTGGGGCTCTTAAACCTGCTGTTGGCGCTGGTTACCTCAATAGGCGTCATCCAGATCGTCGCCATCGGCGTGATCCTGTGGTTTAATGGGTATCGTCGTTTCTGGGCGTTAACGGGATGTGTCGGGTTGCCATTCCTGATCGCGCTGGGATATTATGCTGCTGCGGATCATTATCAATTCAAATTCGTTTCGTGGGGGATGCCGCTGGCCTTGATCGAGTTGAATATTCCGGCAGGACGTTTGGCTGCATTTTTTATTTTTCCGTTATTGATCTGGGGATGGGATCGTTATATTAATAAAGATCGAACTTTTTTCCTTTGGCCTTTTTTCTTGTGGGCCTGGTTAACAGTGGCCGGTTACGCGTTGTTTCTGGGCTATTTATATTTTCGTCAACGTCCGCCGCAGGGGTTTGAGGTTACCGGTCGTTATTTGATGTCGTTGACGCCCATCGGGATCGTTTGCTTAACGGCTGCCATTCTTGAGTTTTTGAAACGGCCGCATGTATGGTGGGTTAAGATTCTGACTTGGGTTGGTATCGCGCTGGTTGTTTTACCGCGCCTTTCCAAGGCGTATCGCTGGATGATTCATGGATTATCATAACGTGTGCGTAATGGCACTAAGGAAAGTTGAAGACATATGATCATGTCACGGCAGTCGCTGGTGTTGTTGGTCGTATTGGTTGTCTTTATGGCAGGCTTATGGCAGGGGTTTCGAATTGCCATGAACAAACCGCTGTGGAACGACGAGATCTTTTCACAAATGCAAAGTGTCGACAACATATCCTGGAAAGATATTTGGTTAGGGCATATTCAGGAAGGCAATAATTCCCCGCTTTTTTATTCAGTGCAAAAGATTATTTGCAGCTTGTCAGGGTACAGGACGATAAATCTCTGGAAGGAAGATAATGTGCGGATCCGGTGTTTCTTGCGGATCGCTCCGGTCGTCTGCATGTCGCTGGGACTGGCTTTGATCGTCGGTTTTTTTTGTGCGTATTATTCTTTTTGGGGTGGGTTGATTGCATTTATTATCGCGATTCCGATCCACACAACAATTTTGATCCACACGGAAGCCAGGCCGTATGCGTTTGTTTTTCTGGTAACGGCAGCCCAGGCTCTTTTTTTATTGTACGTCTGCCGTTTTGCCAAGGAGCCGCGGTACGGGGCCTTGGGGCTGATGAATTTTTTGATGGCGTTGATCACCTGGCTGAGTGTAATTCAGATCGTGGCGGCAGGCGTGATCCTGTGGTTGAGCGGGTATCGCCGGGTGTTCCCCTTCCTGTCGTGTATCGGTCTTCCGTTATTTGTGGCCGCAGTGTATTACATGAATGCGATACATCTTAAATTCAGGTTTATGCCTTTGGGTATGCCGACAGCGGTGATCGGTGCAAATATCCCAGCGGTACGTCTGGCCGCGTTTTTTATTTTTCCCTTGTTGATTTGGGGGTGGGATCGTTTTATAAGTAAAGAAAAGAATCTTTTTCTTTGGCCTTTTTTCTTTTGGTCGTGGCTGACGTTTATCGGCTATGTCTTGTTTCTGGGTTATTTATTTGCTATTCAACGTCCGCATCAGGGCTTTGAAGTTTCCAATCGTTATTTAATGTCATTGACGCCGATCGGGATCGTGTGTCTGACGGTTGCCATTCTGGAGTTTTTGAAACGGCCCCGGAGACTGTGGATCAAAATTGTTGTGTGGATCGGAATCGCGCTGGTAATTCTGCCGCGTCTGTCTAACGTGTATAGCTGGATTGTCTATGGGTTGTAACATAAATCTGGAGCTTTCATGAGGTCTGAGAAAATTCTTCAACGTTCCGCATTTGTTCCTGAGTGGGTGTGGCTCCTGCCCGTGATGGTGCCGTTGCTGTTAATTCTTATTTCGTATGTTTTTCAAACCTGGTCGTGGGGGCTGATGGATGATCTTCAGCTGTTGAGCCTGCCGGGCGGCTGGTGGCAGAGGACCCAGACGGCTTTTAATATTTATCTTTCTGTCGGTGAGTTCAAGCCGCTATTCGCCGCCCATTCAGCATTTTTTTATCATGTTTTTGCCCGGGCGCCAGGTGCCTTCCATGTTTTTAAGTTACTGGAGATTTTGCTGATGCTGGCCTTGTGGGGCCGTGCGGCGAAGCTGGTTACTGGAGAACGTGTTGCGTTTTGGCTGGTGCCGGCGATCGCGTTATCTTTCCATTATTTGTATGACCAGTTCTTTTTTCTATCGACTCACGAAACCCTGGGGTTATTGTTTGCGGGTATTGCCGTGAATGCCGCTATTCATATTGTTCAGGGAGATAAGGGCCGGTTGTCGATTGGCGCCTGGAGTATTCTGTTGATCGCCATGCTGTGTTCGTTCTGGTCTAAAGAAACAATGGTGGCCGTTGGCGGTGCTTGCGGTGCAAGTTTTGTCGTGACGGCGTTGATGGGCCGGGAGCGCCGCCCGGGCCTGTTGTACGCAGGGGTCATTTTAATTGCTGGCGTGCTGGCTTACGGGTTATGGTTAAAGCTGGCGGTGTGTACGTCATATACGTCCCGGTATAATGTCATGAATTTGGTTTTGCTGAGGGATAATCTGCTGGAATGGGCCAAGAAGGATCTGTTGAACCATTTTCCGTGGCTGGTCGCTGGCGTCTGGTTGTTCAGGAAAGGGGTAAAGAGTTTTGGTGAAGATGCGTTTGGGTACTTGACGCGCTGGGCCCTGGTGTTTGGTGTCTTTGTCTATGGCGCTCACCTGTTAATTCTCTTGCCCTGGAACACCGGGACTTATTATGCGGCGCCATTTGGTGTGTATTTCGGATTTGTTTTTGCGGTGCTGATCGCGCGGGCGATCGCCGGATTGACGCTCAGGCCGGTGTTGCTGATTGTTTCGGCCGCTGTTATGTTGAATGTTTTTGTAGCTGCTTTTGCGCTTGAACGTGAACGGACGTATCACATGAATACCCAGGATCTTTGGGAAGCCATCAGGGGAAATGACCGGTTTTGTTCAGCGGCCAGGGAGGGAAAGGTGGCAACGAATGCCCCTGAGCCCGGATCGGCCATACCGGGTCATGTCAACCGCTGGTGGGGACTCGGGTTTAAAGCTTTTGTCTGGGATAAGGATTTTTCAGCTGGTAAAAGTGATGGTTTCGAATATTATGTTTATTCGCCGAGGTTCTGGACGATGGCGCCCGGAGCGTTCAACGGCTGGCAGATCGAGTTTAACAGCAGGTTCTGGAAGGTGTATAGAAAACCATGATCCATTTTATATTCCCTGTTTTTAACGAAAAAGAAAATCTTCCCGGCCTGATCGCGGGGATCCGCCGGACGATGGCGGGCCGGCCGTACCGGATGGTTGCCGTGAACGACGGTTCTACAGACGGTTCGCTGGAATATCTAAAAGATCAGCAGGGCGGCGACCTGCTGATCACCGGCTCGGTCATCAACATGAACATCGGGGCGGTGTTCTCGGCGGGTATTGATGAAGCGCTGGTTGGTGCTGCCGATGATGATGTGATCGTGATCATGGAAAGCGACCAGACCAGCGAACAGGACCTGGTGCTGCCCATGGCCGAGCGCATTACGCGGGGCGGGGCCGATATCGTGGTGGCCTCGCGTTATCTTGCCGGGGGACGGTATGTTAATTTCCCCCTGCCGCGGCTGGTCTTCAGCCATTGTGCGAACCGGTTGATGCGGGCCTTCTTTCCCGTCGGGTCGGTCCAGGATTATACGATTTTCTTTCGGGCTTACCGGGCGAGTGTCCTTGGAAAAGCCTCCGTGTGTTTTGGCCCGTTCGGTTTGATCCAGTCCAAGGGTTTTGTCGCCAACGCGGAGCTGCTGGTCAAGCTGTCCCTGTTCACGGACCGGATCGTCGAGATCCCTTTCGTGTATAATTACGGGAAGAAAAAAGGAGCGAGCAAGATCAATGTTCTGCGGACGATCAATGAATATTTCACGCTGATCAATTATTTGAAACGTATTCTGCTCAAATATAAAATGTTAGTCGGGAGAGTTCAATGAAGATTCTTATTACTGGCGGTGCCGGGATGGTCGGGTCTCATGCGGCGGAATATTTTGCCGGCAAGGGGTGTCAGGTCCTGGTCTACGATAACCTGATGCGCTCAACGATTTTCGGGGTTGATCAGGATTCGGTTGAATTTAACTGGAACTATTTGAAAAGTTTCAAGAATATAACCCTGGTCAAGGCGGATATCCGCGACCGCAAAGCGCTGGACAAGGCTTTCAGGAAATTTAAGCCTGACGCGGTCATTCATACGGCCGGGCAGCCGGGAGTAGGGTTTTCCCTGCACGACCCTTGCGAGGACGCCTCGATCAATGCGGTCGGCACACTGAATGTCGTTGAGGCTTTGCGTCAGGTCAATCCCGGGGCGGTTCTAGTGTACTGTTCCACCAATAAAGTTTACGGCGATAATGTGAATGATTATCCGATCGTCGAGAAAAAGACGCGCTATGCTTTTCGCAGCATTGAAGGGGTGGCGGAGAGCTGTTCGATCGATCACTGCGGGCATACGCCATATGGCGTGTCTAAGTTGACGGGCGACCTTTATGTCCAGGATGCGGCACAGTCATTCGGCTTACGAACGGGTGTTTTCCGCATGAGCTGTATTTACGGCACGCGACAGTTCGGTTTTGAAGACCAGGGCTGGATCGCCTGGTTCGCGATCCGCTTTGTCCAGGGTCAACCGCTGACGATCTACGGTGACGGCAAACAGGTGCGTGATGTGCTCTGGGTGGGCGATCTGGTCGGCGCTTTTGATCGGTTCATCTCGGGCGCATTGCCGGCCGGTGTTTTTAATATCGGCGGCGGCGCGGCCAATACGATGTCGCTGCTGGAATTGCTGGATATCCTTAAAGACATCACCGGACGCTCGGTTAAGGTCGGTTTTGACGATTGGCGTAAATTTGATCAAAAAGTGTATGTTTCCGATATTTCAAAAGTTAGACGCGCCTTGAAATGGAAACCGACCGTTGCACCCCGTGAAGGGGTCGAGCGTATTGTCCGGTGGATCCAGGAAAATAAAAGGATGTTCGCGTGAAGGCCCTGGATGTGTATTGTATTTCCATAACACTTGTTTATTTCTTCTGGCGGATGGTTGTTTTTATTCATCGATGATCCCATTGGCGCATATCCCCACACTACTGCTGCTTGTCGGTTATCCTGTTTACTGGCTGGAGCTTTATTCCTATCCACATCCTACCGGCCATACATCGTGGCTGGCGACATTGTTATTCATGGCGGCTGCGGTGTTTGTGTGCTTTCGTCATCAAGGATGTATTCGCCGGCCGCAGCTGCCGATGTGGTTTCTGATCGGGGCGGGAAGTCTGGCAGGCGTGATGATTCTCCTGGCTCTTTTGGCAGCTCTGCTTCCGCCGCATTTGTCGCAGGAATTTGATGCTCTCAATTATCACATTACTTTTCCGCGGCAGCATTTGATCCTGGGTTCTTTTGCGCATATTCCCTGGTCAACGGCTGATCTGTATTTTTCTCCTCAGGATTATGCCCTGGCGCCGTTCTGGTTGTCGACGAGCTTACCCAATAAGTGGCCGCAGCTGGTGTTTTTTTTCGGGCTTTTGATGCTGGTTTATCGTTTGACCTGCAAGGCCGGGGCCAGTGACGAGGGCGGGTGGCTTGCGGTTGCCGCGGTTTTTGGATGTCATGTTTTCGTTATTCAGGCGGGGATAGCCATGCTGGATGTCGCGATCTGTTATTGTTTCTTCGCGGCGCTGGACAGTTTTCGCGAGGGGCGCTTTGTCCTGGCGGCCGTTGAAATGGCATTTTGTTTTTGGGCAAAATCTTTCATGCCGGTTTTGATGGGGGCTCTTGTATTGGGTGTCATTTTGCTCTGCGGATTGATCCGCGGGCGTTTGGGAGCGTCGGTGCTTTTTTATAAAGAAGGATCGGCCCTTATCCTGCGAAAGTTCATGATCGCTTTTATCGTTGTCAGTATTTTTGTTGCCGGGCCTTTTGCCGCAAGATCTTTTGTTTATGGTGCTACACCGCTTTTCCCGCTTTTTGCCGGGAGCATGAATGTGTTAAGATCCGGTAATCCGGCCAATCCGGCGGTAATCCAAAAAGCACAAGAAGCCATGAATTCCAGGGACAGTTACGGGATGGGCCGGGGTCCGGTGGCGTTCCTGGAACACATTTTCCTTATCGCTGTTCCCACCAGGGGCGTTAACAATCCTTATGATTATCCGGTAGGGTTGACCTACCTTCTTTTTATGGGGCCGTTTATGTGGGCGTTTGTTGAGGCATTTAGAAAGAAGAAGGTAATGCCCGAAATGATTTTTATCGTGCTTTTTTGGCTGTTATGGTGGTTCGGTTCTCAACAAAGCCGGTTTCTGATCATCCCCTTGGTCCTGCTTTTTT
>PEAR01000229.1 GCA_002753745.1 Candidatus Omnitrophota bacterium
TCCGGCAATGACACGGCGGTACAACATCCGCCAGAAATCGAGCAAGCCTGCCGTCAGCACGCCCAGGCTCTCGGCAGCAACCGGGATCAGGATAAACCCGAACATCGCGATCGAACGCACGGCCTTTACCGCCAACAGCCCGAAAAACAGCGCCATGAGCAGGTGAGGAAACGCCCGGCGCCAGGTTTTTTCCCGGGCCATCCTGATGACAACCAGCAGCAATGACACAGACAAGGCTGCCAGAAAATATCCATACACCGGATTCACCGAGAATCGCTTGAGCATAAATAAAATATTCTGATTCTCGACCAGATCATACCCGTACCCGCTAAAAATCGTCAATGGCACAAGCACGGCCGCGATCGTGAACGGGCTGACCAGCGACGCTGCAAGGCACGCGGCCAACACGCCGCCCATAACCCCCTTGAAAGATCCGTCAACCAGCCCTTCATCGATCCAAAAGATACATACCAGCGCCAATCCGCAAAAGAACAAAATATGTACATTCACCCATACCAGCTGGATCAACGGAATCACCCATAATGCCCTAAATGTGATCCGCCGTGCACGCCATTCGGATAATACAAAATATTCGATCATCAGGAAAAAGGTACTCACACCCTCCGGCCGGATCTCGATTCGGTAACCCAGCAACGGCAGCGCCAGAATTCCGGCCAGGACGGCCGCACCCGTCCATGAAGAGCACCGTGCCGTCAAGACAGCCAGCAAAAATGTTACAAAAAGCAACGCGGTATAACCCCAGGAAAGCCCCATAAACCCCCAGGCTTTCCAGACCAGATAAAAAACCGGACCAATCCCCCAATGGTGGCATAACGCAGGGAAATCCGGCCGGGAAAATGAATAATAATTGGTTGTGAGGATGCGGCCTTCGGAAAGAAACAACTCGCCATTTTTGAGATGACGGCCAAGGTCGGCGGTCACCAGGTCAATACGGCCGGCCAAATGCAGCCAGGCAAGGGCGGACAGCAACACCCAGACGATACACCAGCCCAAGCGATAAAAAGAAAGGTGTTGCTCCGCTCCTCTACGCATCCAGCAGATCCCGCTCCACCGCCAGGCAGGTGCTATGCTTCAGCAGGCGGGCCGCTGTTTTGCGGGCGGAAGAAATGTTGATCGAAAGGATCTTCTCCTGGATCTTGGGAATATACCGGGCATCCAGACTGAACGTGCGGATGCCGATCCCGAGGAGAAACGCTATATAACGCGGATCATGGCTCATGTCGCCGCACACCGAAATATCCTTGCCGAACTTGAGCGCCGCCTGTGCCGTACGCCAAAGAGCGCGCAACACCGCCGGATGATGGGCCATATAAAGATCGGCCACTTTCTCATTGGTACGGTCGATGGCCAGCGTATACTGGATCAGGTCATTAGTCCCGACCGAAAAGAACGCCGCCTCACGCGCGAGATCTTCAGCCATCTCAACCGCCGACGGCAACTCGATCATCACGCCGATCTCGGGCGCTGCCAGATGCGGGATGCCCTCCTGCTTTAACTGCGCGGCACAGGCCACGACCAGGTCGCGCGCAGCCCTGAATTCATCGAGCGATGAGATCATCGGGAACATCAACTTGACCGGCGTGATCGCGCCGGCGCGCAAAATCGCCCGCAGCTGCTGAACAAAGATCTCCTGATGCCGCAAAGAGAAACGGATCGAGCGCAAACCAAGGAATGGATTGGCTTCCTTGTCGTGATCATAATACGACAAGGCCTTGTCGCCGCCGATATCGAGCGTGCGAAAAGTGATCGGCAAGCCTTTCATGGTCTCCGCCAGCTTGCGGTAGATCACATACTGCTCTTCTTCCGTCGGAAAATCGCTGCGGACAATAAAAGGAAACTCCGTGCGGTAAAGCCCCACCCCTTCGGCTTTGTATTCCCGGGCTACCGCCAGATCGCCCAGCAAATTAATATTAGCCAGCAGCCGAACCGTCGTCCCGTCTTTTGTAAGCGTTTGCGTCTTGACCGAGAGCGCCACCTGCGCGGCATCCTTGCGCAGGGATTCTTTCTCCCGGAATTTGGCCACCACATCGATTTCCGGATTGATGTACACGTTGCCATGCTCGCCATCGAGCAGCATCGTGGTTCCGGCGGGAAGGTTCAGCAGGGCCGCTTCTTCAGCGATGATGAGCGGAATGTTCAACGAGCGGGCCAGCACCGATACATGCGAGGTAACGCCACCGCTCAACAGCACAATACCCGAAGCCCCCTGCGAACACAATTTTAACGTATCCGAAGGCAGAAGCTCGCGGGCCACGACAATCTTTTGAGCATATTGTTCTTCATTGACGCTGCGCCCCGCCAGGTTCTCCAGCAGACGCCGGCCGACATCGATCACGTCATAACGCTTTTCCCGCAGGAAAGCGTTGGTCATCTTGTCAAAGCGCGCCACGTATTCAGCCACAACGGTTCGCACCGCTTCCTGCGGCGGATGCCCGGCGGCCACCAGGCTTTCCATGGCGCCCAGCATGGCCTGATCTTTAAGCATCAGGATCTGGGCGGAGAAAATGAGCGACGCCACGTCAAACAATTTTGTCTCAATCGCGCGCTGCAGCGCTTCCAGCTGATGCTCGGTAGCCTCTACCGCAGCACGCAGGTCGACCAGTGTCAGCGGCCGGGACGGCGCGAACGCCGCCAGATCATCGAGCGTCGGCAGCGACACCGCTTCCACCACCCCCAGAGCAAAACCTTCGGCGCCGGAGCGGCCTTTCACGAATTTCAACGATGAAACCCTGACCGCCGG
>PEAR01000230.1 GCA_002753745.1 Candidatus Omnitrophota bacterium
TCATTATTCCCTCTTATTCTAACGGGCAAAGAAGCGATTTGACTTAGTTTAGGCGAGAGTCCCCCAGAATGTTACCCGGCACTAAAAGAACAACGATCAGCGGCATCGCCGCACCGATCGCAAACATCACAGCCGCCTGTACTGGATGCGGGACGGTATTTACCGAGATGTCCTGTCATTGCTGCTCCGTTTCATTGATTGCTGGGCATATTATCCACGAGACTGATCACATTGCTCTTGCCCGGTGAAGGCGTTTCATACTGGATGGTTACCGGATGACCGGGTTTAATATCCAATAAACCGATGTCATGCGTATCCCGCACGATCTGCGCTTTTTCTGACACAGAAAATGCCATCGGCCCGTTATCCGTTTGCACATTAATAACACCGGCCACCGTGTCTACTGTTGTCACAGTACCAACGATCGAAAAGCTTTTACGGTCCTGGGTCTCACCTTGGCCATAAACTGCCTTTGATGACAATAGAACCATAACGATAAATAACCCGGTCAAATGATACTTAAACATGTGCCACCTCTTTGTTAGAATTTTACAACCTTATAAAAGATTTTTTTGCGATTTCAGCAACCATCATATTAGTCGCAATGATCCCCCCAAAATAATAAAATAAATTCCCGGCATCCGACAGAAAACCAAAACACCTGCCAGAGGGGTGAACGGCAGGAGCAGGGTGATACAAACAATACCTAATGTCGCCATCAACAAATACTTCCCTGGCCGACTTTTAAAGAACGGCCGGCGTGTCCGGATCACAAGGATGATCAAAGCCGCGGCAGAAATGAAAGGAAGAGTGACGCGCCGGCCATGCTGAACATGTTCCCGAAATTAGCACTTGTCCATCTCCTTCCTTTGCCTTAACTAGAATAAAACGTCTCAGATCTGGACTAATGAAAACAGGTAGCTGCCTATAGCGACAAGGATCGCTGTTACCATTCCAAGAACCAGAAAATCCAGGCCTAAACCAAAGCGGAATCCATGCGTCAGGACACCCCTTAACCCGTCAATCCCATAGCTAAGAGGGTTAAGATGAATGACCAGCCGCAGGCCTTTGGGTAAGCCATCCAGCGGAAAAAGGGCATTAGAGAAAAAGAAAAGCGGCATGATCAAAAAGTTCATGATCAGCTGGAAACCCTGAACATCATCGAGAACTGAAGCGATCGCGGTTCCGATGGCCGCACAAAGGACCGCAATAAGGAACATAAAAACCAGAGCAACAGGCACCATCACGATATTTTCAACCCGAAAGCCAACGATAAGACAGATCACAAAGACCATCACCCCCTGGATCAAGGCAACCGTGGCACCGCCAAGGATCCTGCCCAAAATAATATAAATACGCGACACCGGCGCCACCAGCGTTTCTTTCAAGAAACCGAACTGCCGGTCCCAGATAATCTCCATCCCCGAGAATACTGCAGAAAAAAGAATCCCCATCGCAATGATCCCCGGCGCAAGAAACTGAATATAGCTGCCGCCGCCGGCTTTCTGGTACATCGGGCCAAAACCGAATCCAAGAGCCAACAGGAACATCAAGGGCTGACCGATCGAACCGATCACACGGGAGCGGGAACGAAAATAGCGCTTAAGCTGCCTTAACCACAAAACATAAATTACGCTCATCTTCTCCTCCACATCTTGCGTGTCAGCCTCATACGATCAGTCGCGGAAACTTCCTCATCGCGGATCGCATGGCCAGTTAGCGCAATAAAAGCATCCTCAAGGGAGACTGTATTGCTTAACTCTTTTAGATGTTTGGGAGAACCGCGTGCCACGATCTTACCCCGGTCGATCACGGCCAGATCATCAGCCACGCGATCGGCTTCTTCCATGTAGTGGGTAGTAAAGAAAACCGTCACTTTCTGCTCAGCACACAAATTCTTAATATAAGTCCAAATATGATTACGTGTCTGCGGATCGAGTCCCAGCGTCGGCTCATCAAGGAACAAAATTTTCGGCTCATGCAGCAAGGCCCTGGCGATCTCAAGCCGGCGCTTCATACCGCCGGAGAAATGTTTCACGAAATCTTTCTGCCGGTCCCAAAGCTCCACAAACTGCAAAAGATCTTTAATGCGCTCGCGCATTTTAGAGGATGGAACCCCATAAAGCGCCCCATGCAATTCCATATTCTCATATGCCGTTAACTCTTCATCCAAACTGGGGTCCTGGAACACGATCCCGAAAGACCGGCGCACCGCGTTCTGCTCGCGAACCGGGTCATGACCGTCAACGCGCATAGTGCCTGACGAAGGTTTAAGCGTTGTCGTCAGCATCTTGATCGTCGTGGTCTTCCCGGCGCCATTGGGGCCGAGAAAACCAAAAATGATTCCAGCCGGCACAGAAAAAGAAACCTGATCAACCGCCGTAGAATCTTCAAACTTCCTGGTAAGTTCTTTGACGTCGATCACACAAAAGACCTCTTGTTTAGACTGCTAAGCTTCTTTCGAAAATCCCCCAAAGTCATTATCTGTGACTATATCAGTTTTCTTCTAAACCCAAGCAAAAAACTAATAAACGTAACCATGGAAAAAACAAATAAGTCAGAATGATAGATGAGAATAGGCATAGAGTTAAAGAATGTATAGATTTTGATTTTAATACGACAAAGGGACAGATGGGTTGAAATAATACAATGAACGTAATTCAGGTGCCTAATATGCGTTTTACTCTATTGTTGAGCTTTCTGGTAGTGAGCCTGCCCTTGATCGCATATGGACAAG
>PEAR01000231.1 GCA_002753745.1 Candidatus Omnitrophota bacterium
GGGATCGATTCGGCTTTGGTCGCGGCGATCGCGTCGGACGCGGTGGGTCCGGAAAACGTGGTGTGTATTTCCATGCCCACGCGGTTTAACGCGAGCGCCACCCGTAACGACGCCCGTCGTCTGGCCAGGAATCTTGGCGTAACTTTCCATGAGATCCCGATCGAATCGGTTGTGGCCGCGTTCTTAAAAACACTCAGGCCATATTTTAAGGGCTTGACGTCGGGGCTTGCGGAGGAGAATCTTCAGGCCCGTATCCGGGGAAATCTTTTGATGTCTTTTTCCAACAAGTTCGGGTGGCTGGTGCTGACGACCGGCAATAAAAGCGAGATGGCCACGGGGTACTGCACGCTTTACGGTGATATGTCCGGCGGGTATGCCGTGATCAAGGATATCTATAAAACGAAGGTGTATGAACTTTCCCATTATGTTAATGTCAAGGCCGGGAAAGACATTATTCCCCGGTCGATCATTATTCGGGCGCCGTCGGCTGAATTGAGGCCGAATCAAAAAGATCAGGATTCGCTTCCGCCGTATTCGGTTCTTGATGAATTATTGAATCTTTATGTTGAGGGGCACGGCTCTTTGGGTGACATGGGTAAAGCTTGCGGCAATGCGTTAATGGCCCGAAAAGTTGTTGAGTTGGTAGATAAAAGTGAGTATAAAAGACGGCAGGCTCCGCCGGGGGTGAAGATTTCCAAGCGGGCGTTCGGCAAGGACTGGCGCTTGCCGCTGACGAACAGATACAAGGCGGTTGAGTGAAACTTTCCATTATTATCCCGGTTTATAATGAAGAGCGGACGGTCGTTGAGGTTATACAGACGGTGAAAGCCGTCGGCCTGCCGGGGCTGGACCGCGAGATCATTGTGGTCAATGACGGGTCTAAAGACGGGACGGTTGGCGCGTTGGGGCGCTACGACGGCGACCGTTTTGTCCGGATCTTTCATCAGCAAAACCAGGGCAAAGCCGCGGCGATCCGGCGGGGTTTGCTGGAAGTGACGGGAGACCTGGTTGTCATCCAGGACGCTGATCTGGAATATCATCCTTCACAGTATCCTCAACTATTGGCGCCGTTGTTAAAAGGGGAGGCCGATGCGGTTTATGGATCCCGTTTCAAAGGCCGTATCGACGCCATGGAGCCGATGAACCGCCTGGCGAATGTTGTTTCAAATATGACGTTCAATATTCTTTTTGGTACCAGGTTTACTGATATTAACACCTGCTTTAAAGTGTTCCGTGCGAAAGATCTGAAAGCAATCCCTCTTGAGTCTGCGCATTTTGCGATCGAGACCGAGCTGACCGCCAAAGCGATCCGTCGGGGGCTTCGCGTCGTGGAAGTTCCCATTGCTTATCAGGCTCGTACCGTGGGCCAGGGAAAGAAGATCAACTGGCCTAAAGCGCTGGGAATGTATTGGTCGATCATCAAATACAGGTTTTGATCACATGATCCTGTTTGCTGTTTTACCGTTGACATTCGCTGGAGTGCTTTGGCGCTGGCTGACCCGCTGCGGATTTGACGCGCGCGAGGCCCTGCTTGCCGCTGGCATTATCGTCGGCGTTCTGGTGGTCGCCGCGACCGAAGCCTTTACCCTCGTTCATCAATTAAATTTTATTGCTTTGCTTTTTTTCTGGTCTCTGTTGACGGCCGGGATCGCCATGATGTTAGGGCGGCTGCCGGCTGCGTTGAGCCAAGCCTCTCCACAGGACTCTCTGACGACAACGGAAAAGATCATGCTGGACCTGGCGGCATTCATTGTCGCCGCTGTTGGGGTGATCGCATTGATCGCGCCGCCGAACACGTCGGATTCCCTCATTTATCATATGGCGCGCGTGGCGCATTGGCAGCAGAATAATGGCGTGATGAATTACCCGACAAATAATGTCCGGCAGTTGGTGTATTGGCCGTTCGCGGAATATTTGATTCTTCAGTTTCAGATCCTGACCGCCGGCGATCGGCTGGTCAATATGGTGCAGTGGGCAATGATGGTGATGTCCGCGGTTGCGGCCTCTCTGATTGGGCGTGCGCTCGGCGTAGCCCGCCGGGGACAGATGGCGATTGTTTTATTGACTCTGACGTTGCCGATGGGCATTGTCCAGGGATCCAGCACCCAGAATGATTATGTTGTTACCGCTCTTCTGGCGGGCGCGGTGTATTTTGTGCTGAAAGCAGCTCAGGCCGCGCAGCGGCGGTGGATCATGTTAGCCGCCGCGGGGCTGGGGCTGGCGGTGTTCACAAAAGGCACGGGTCTGGTGATGGGGGGGGCATTGCTGCTGATGAGCTTTTTCCTTGCCGGCCTGGACGGTCGCCGAAAGATTTTATTGTTGATATCTACGTTGTTGGCGGTGGCGGTGTTGACCGGGCCGTTCTGGGTTCGCCTGACGGCTATTGACCGAAATCCTTTTGCCGCGATGGAAAAGAGCGTCAGGGTGTCGATGGAGCGGTTTGGGCCAAAGGAAACCGCATCGAACGCCTTGCGAAATTTGTCTACCCAGCTGGCCTTGCCCTGGAATGCGTGGAACCGGGCGATTGAGGCGGGTGTGAAAAACGGGCATCAGGCGCTCGGTATCGATGTGGTTGATCCCGCGACAACGTTTGCCTTGCCCTTTACTCTGGTCTATGAAGCCGATGAAGATGTTGTAAATAATCCGTTCCATATGCTGTTGATTTTGATCGCGGGGATTTATTTCTGGTTTTATGGGGTCAGGATCCCGTTGTGGCG
>PEAR01000232.1 GCA_002753745.1 Candidatus Omnitrophota bacterium
TGACACTTCCGGCCGGCGCAAAACCTGTGCCAGCTTATGATGTTGCGTCAATCCCGCCGTTCCCAGCTTCTCCAGGATCGGGTTCATGTCCCGGGGGCTGACCGATACCATTTCGAGCATCGCTTTGCCGCAGCGGATATCTTCCGCCTTTTTCTCAACCAGCGCGTAATCAGCGGCCGACATCAACCCCAACCGCCGCGCATGATGCGCCAGGCGCAGATCCGTATTATCTTCCCGCACCAAAAGTCGATATTCCACGCGAGATGTGAACATCCGGTAAGGCTCATTGGTGCCTTTGGTGATCAGATCATCGATCAAAACGCCGGTATAAGCCTCATCCCGTCCCAGAATGAACGGCGCCTCGCCGCGGGCGGTTAACGCGGCATTAATGCCCGCCACGATCCCCTGGGCCGCCGCTTCTTCGTATCCGGTGGTGCCGTTCAACTGCCCGGCAAAAAACAATCCCGGAACGCGCTTGGATTCAAGAGAGGCCTTTAATTCTTCTGCGAATATAACCGCGTGTTCAATCGAGTAACCGTACTTGGTAAACTCAACCTTCTCCAGCCCTTCGATGGAGCGAACAAACTCTTCCTGAACATTTTCCGGCAGGCCGGTTGAAATGCCGTTGGGATAAATGACCGGCGTATCCAACCCGTCGGGCTCCAGAAAAACATGATGCGTTTCCTTGTCACCGAACTTCTTTAATTTATCTTCGATCGAAGGACAATAGCGCACCCCCGTCGCGTCGATCTGGCCGGAATACATGGGCGACAGGTGAAAATTGTCACGGATGATCTGATGGGTACGCGCATTGGTATGCGTGATCCAGCACGGCAGGAGTTTCTGATCCGGCGGAATGAACGGCGTGCGGCAGGAAAACGGCACCGGCGGCACATCGGAATCCTGCCAGCGCATTTTTGTATAATCGATCGTGCGGCCGTCGAGCCGGGGCGGCGTGCCGGTCTTGAAATTACGTAAAACAAATCCCAGCGCCTCCAGGCTGCGCGCGAGCTCCAGCGAGGGCTTCTCATCGATCCGGCCGCCGGGCGTGATCTTCGGCCCGCAATGCAGGCGGCCATTTAAAAACGTACCCGCCGTGATAACCACGCACGGCGCTTCAAATGCCGAACCATCCGCCGTCCGAACCCCGCAAACGCTCCCGCCGCGCACCAGCACCTCAACCGCTTCCCCGGCATAAAAATCCAAATTCGCCTGCCCGCGCACAATGCCCTGCATATATGCACGATACCGCACCCGGTCCGCCTGACAGCGCGAGGAACGCACCGCCACACCCTTCGAGGAATTAAGCCGGCGGAACTGGATCCCTGTGCGGTCGGCCGCCAGGCCCATCTCGCCGCCCAGCACATCCACCTCGCGCACCAGCTGCCCCTTGCCCACCCCGCCGATCGCCGGATTACAGCTCATCTGGCCAATGGTGTCAAAAGCATAGTTGATCATGAGCGTAGGCACACCCATCCGCGCCGGCGCCAGCGCCGCCTCAACCCCGGCATGCCCGGCGCCAATAACGATTACAGAATACATCTTCATAGGAGGGACATAATAACGTATCAAGCAGCAAAAATAAATAATTTCTTATCACTGACAAAAAGACTTGAAACTCTTCCACTCCTCATCCGTCATGACCGGTTTGGGGTCCTGGGTGGGAAATCGGGCGGCCATGCGGGAGCGTTCTTCATCCGCCGGGTGGTCGGAAAGGACGGCGGGAACGACGGATAAATCTTTCATGCGCTCGAAGAAATCTTTAAAACCCTGATTGTTAATATGCGCTTTCTGCAGGCGCGCGAGCCCTCCTTCATCGGCCTCGGTTTCCTGCGAGCGCGTGAAACCCATCTTCAGAAAGAAATTCGTCCACTTCACCTGCGACGAGCCGCCAAACACCATCTGGATCCCGCCGATCGTCATGAGATGGACCACGAAGCCTTCCAGGATATGCCGATGGCCCACATGCGTGATCTCGTGCGCCAGGACGCCGGCCACTTCCTCCGGGGATTGGGCTTTTTCAAGCAAGCCCCGATTAATGGAGATCTTTCCCCCGAGTTCAGCAAAGGCATTGATCTCCGGATTATTGACGACCTGGACATCGAGGGAAAAACGGCGGTCATCCCGGTCCAGAGGATACAGACGGGTAACAAGCTGTTTTAAAAGCGCTTCCTGTTTTTCATTCCCGCGGCAGGCATCAATATAGGTCGTCGACCCCAGAGAATGGGCAAGACCCTTTTCCCAGCTCCAGGGGATCGCGCGCACAAAAGGCGTGATCCCAGAGCCCAGAACGACCGCCAACCCGACAGCGCCGATGACCCAGGCCAATCCTTTCAACTTTGAGGCTTTATCGGTTTCTGTCATTAATGATGCCGGAAAAAAGTCAGGATCACATAAAAAACAATAATGACGATCGTGATAATGATGCTGAACGGTCCGCCCTGGGTGCTGGTGGCTGACGCCGCTTTGGCCTGATTAAGGCCGGTAACGCTTTCACCCTCCGTGCCGTCCACAAACGTCTCCCGGTCCTGAATGGTCGCCTGGACAGGCAGGTTCTCCTGCAGGGTCTTGACCCCGTCGAACTTCTTGACCGCCGTCCCGATGACCATGAATTCAACCAGCCCGCCGCCCAGGTCGTAAACCCTGGTTTTAACACCCACGACTTCATCGGCATGGCACTGCTGCGCGGCGATCTGAATACGTTCCAGCGCT
>PEAR01000035.1 GCA_002753745.1 Candidatus Omnitrophota bacterium
AAGTTTGAAATAAGCAAGCAGACCTTAGCCTGAGTGTTCCTTAGCGGTATGTCATACGATAATTAACAAATGTTGAGCAATCAAGAAATTAAACGAATTCTTGTGAAGAATATCAAAAAGTGGCGGGGGAAAAGAAAGCTAACCCAGGAACAGGCCGCTGAAATCTCTGGAATCACTTCCAAATATTGGCAAAGATTGGAAATGACGTCTCAAACCGAGTTGCCATCTTTAAAAGTTCTGTTTAAAGTAGCCACTGCACTGAACATTGACCCTTCAAAGCTAATTACTGCTTAGCATTTTATAATTCCCATAACTTATAGCTCAGAAAGTTCAGTCGATAAGCATGCCTACCCGGCTAGAACTATAATCTTCTCCAAAATATCCACCATCGCCTTGGTATCCTGCCCGCAATAAGCCTCTAGATCCGCATAGACCTTTGCACGATCGGCTGGGGCAACACCCTCGCCGTAGGTCACCCGGGCGTATTCGGTGGTTGCCTGACCTCCGTCAGCAATGGTCATGCCTTCATAGCCTTTGCCAACCAATGCCGGCAATACCTTCTTAAGCGACGCCGAGCCATGCTGCGCAGGATGATGGTACAAAAAACTTCTAAAAGGCACGATCAAGTCCTCCATCCTGGCGATAACATCCCCACACCAGTCTGCATATTCCGGAAAGGCTTCGCCCAGTTCCTTAATCCTTCCTTTTTCAAAACTCATGTTATATGCCAGGACCGTTGCCTCAGGACCAATGCATGCCTTAAGGGCCTTTAAGAAGGCCGGACGCGGATCATCCGAGGCCTTATGCAAGAATTCAAAATGCTCAGGCTTGGCCCCCGGACTCTTCTGCAAATGCACGGAGAACTGAAATGTCACCTGCTGATAAGGCCGTATCCCATCAAAACGCGGAATCGCCTCAAACAGCGTCTCAAAATCCATATGCCATAAGGGATATTGAAGAGTCTTTAAGAATTTAGCGACTTCATCTTTATCAAGATACTCCCGGCCACTCAACGCACACTGGCGCTGCACCATTTGATTGTCCGTCAGCTTGTAATTATCGGGAATATCTGCGATCCGAAGAACACCTTGGTCAATAAGATCAAACCCCTTGCTCTTGCCGCGCGACAGCTCAAGGACATGCGCTTCTGGTAAGAACGACCAACAGGATGGAACCATTTGACAGTCGTACGGCTTAGTACAATGCTCCCTAATGCCAATATGGGGACAGACAGGAAGATCAATAACCTTCAGCAGCCCATCAGTCAATTCAGTCATCTTTTGAAGCAACGGCGCGATATCAGCAGTGACATCCTCTAGCGCAAAGAATTCTTCAACATTAATATCCCCGCTACGAACGTACTGATTATTAATGTGCATGAGAAAACAACGGCCAACCTTGACGCCGGCCTTCTCATAGCAATACCGCTGAAATGCGATATCTTGCAAATAGACATCTTTCACATCGGTCCCGCACTTAACCTCAACGACATCCCACGCCCCCGGCGTTTCCAGCGAAGGGGCCAGAATATCCGCCCGCGCATACAGCCGCCCGGCTTTGATGCCAGCTTCATAGATCGGTCGTGGATCTTTCGCAGACAAAAGTGTGCGCGTTTCCTGAATATTCTTTAGGAAATCATCCTCCTGGACTTGGTACCCGCCAGGAAAACGCTGTGTGGCAAGGACTCCAACCCGATGGCCAATATCGAAAACAACCTGAAGCCGCTGAGACGGTGCAGGAATCGAGTCGGGAGCATTACAACGAATCCATAAAAGCTTCGGACACTGCAGGCCATTAAGGAACTTCGACTTGGTCAGAGTCTTGGGATCCTTGACCACTTTCCTGTCACGGAAAGCATCGTAAAGCAGATCGTTCTTTAATGGCTGAGAATCAAAATTGTCATCGTCCATGATTTCTCCGGTTTCTATTCAAAAACCAAGCCCTGAACAGAGCATAGCGCAAGTTGGCGACAGCGCGTTATTTGTTATGGAAATATTTTATATCCATCCGAATAAATTAAAGCTCAAGGTGTTTCAAATATTCCTCAATTTTAGCCTGATCTGTAACATCAATCGACTCATTTAATATCCACTCCACCGTCCGGTTGATATATTCACCCAGCTTAGGGCCAGGCTCAATCTTCTTAATCCCCATAACAAATGGTCCGTTCACGACCTTGCGAATCTCTTCCAGCTTCTTCTGCTCAATGTACTTCAACTGCAGACTTTTGACCCTCTCATCGATCTTGCTCCAGTGCTCTTTATCGATAAGACCGCCCCGCGAGGCATCGTCGCACCAGGCGACACGATATAATGTCGACCAGTAGGGGCTTTCAATTAACCGCATGAGCTTGTGATTGGAAATATCCAAAACCTCATGAAACTTCATGTGATTAAACGCCGCGAACTGTAACGCCTCTTTAAGTTCACTGCTCATCTTGAGCCGTCGGGCAATATCTACCATCAAATCACTCCCGGCCTGGTGATGACACCAATAGCGAATCCGCCCGTCCTCCCAGCTAAACGTGAGCGGTTTGCCCACATCATGAAATAGAATGGCCAAATTCAAAACGTCTATCATTAATCTCCAATACCGCGCCTGCTCAACCATAGCCATACAAAGAATATTCGAATTTAATCATAACTACTCAAGCTCTCTTTAATTCTCTGAGGATCTACCGTTAACAGCTTCTTTCGCCTTAAACAAAGCATTGATCTTTTCCGGACTGCCATTCTCGAGAACATACAAAGCAAATATAACAACGGGATCACAATAGATAGAGCTCTGGTCCAGCCAGATACAAATCAGCCCAAACACTCCCCTGCTCAAGCCCTGCAGCTGGGGAAATAACCTCATCGATAATGTCATAACCAACATTAGCAATCGCCGCTACAAGCTGCTCCTGTTCAAAACCAAAATTAAGCTTTCCTGTCATGCTACACCATCCGCCTTTGGCCATTTGAAACCATGACGAAAAGACAACTTTTCTGTATCGTTAATATCTACAACTTCCGTTTTCTCTCCTTCAACATTCCAAAGCGCGTTCTCCAACGTACTTATCCCCTCTTCGCTGAAATAAACACCCAGCCCGGTTCCTAAATTATCTCTCTTATAACGGGCGATAAATTCTTTCATCTTGCCTATAATTTCTTCCCGGTACTGTTTCGTCTCAAAAAGAAAGACCTTCCGAGGTCGTAAATAGTATCCCCGCCACAAAGTCAATCCTTTATCGTGCACGACAGTAAAAGGAAGCTCTATACCAGCACATCCCGGCTCACCGCAGCTACAGGTCAACATCCAGTATTCATCGCTAATGCCACACGACCCTATCAATGCCCAAAGATCGATCGTACCGGTACTTAATTTCACATGATCAATAGTAAAATCTACCGACAACAATTGTTTACCGTCATACCCTGTCGCCAGAGAAACATTCAAGCCAAGCAAGCTTATTTTCTTCCGGCATATCCGATAATAATCCTCAATGGTTTTGCCCTTCAGCAATATTCTATTCCAAGCCTCCCGTGACGTCTTAAGTTCAGCAACCAGTGCATCGATTCCACAAGTACTTAGATTCACATAATGCGTAGAATACTCGATATTAAGCCTCACGACCCTTGGTTCAGCATTCATTTCCCGCGCCGCATCAAGAAGACATAACGGGATAGGGCCAGTGCCCTGCTCCTCATTTTCTTCATGGGTCACGCGTACATAAACAAGATATCTCTTATCGCCAATCCTGCCATGAACAAACGTCTTGCATGGAAACCTGTTTATCCTTGTTGGCTCAATATGACAACGCCTGAAAGGAGAGGCCCCGTAATTCAATGCCCACTTAAGCTCATCCTCTGTCAATTCACCGTTAGGATCACTCAATCTTAATTTCGGATCGATCACCATATAATCGTTACTCTCATGCTCTTAATTTAATATATTTCGCCTCTACCGCTTTGAGAGGACTAATTAGATCCGGCTCCTTTTCGCCATAAGAATACCACTCTTTTGATCTAAGCCCTGTCTTAAGAAAGGCCTCAAAATTGGTTAAAAAATCTCTGATTAAGACGTCTTTCTCAATAAAGGCACTGATATATTCCTTACTGTCTGCCTCCTCGGGAAAGTCATAATCCTTAACAACAAGATGAACAAGGGGATCGTTTGGCTTCTGGTTTACGATCATAATCTTTATGTGCCCCTCCTCATCAATCTCGATCAAACTTTCTTCCTTGCCGTCAACAATACCCTCGATCCAATGAATCAAATCAAAATGGGGGTCAAAGAAATTAGAGGTGCTTATTCCCGCCTTCTGGTCATAAGCTTCTATATGGATGTACCCCGACCCTGAAGAAACCGGGTCAAACTTAATCTTAAAAGACTGAGCCATACGCAACACTGCTCCTATGCTGAATTTACACATAAAGGACAACTCCCCGCCATCGAGTCCAGTTGTCCAACAACTCAGGCTGACTGTGGGCGTCGGGTGCCCGGTTCCTGAATTGCCGCTCTCTTTCTCCGGATTATTCATCCGGCGAGTGCTTATTAAATATAAATCAAGCTAACGACAGCGTCTTGTCGCTCTAAAAAAGAAAAACCCCGTGCTTACCGGCACAGGGTTGACCAACAATCCAACGCATATTACTGGCCTAGCAAGATTTTATGTATTCCTCCACCATCGTCTTGATCTCCGCCTTGAAAGCAGCGGGCTCTAAAACCGTCAAGCATGGTATCCAGTGCATGATGATTCGCCTAATCTCGTCTGGTTGCGCCGGGAACGTTTCGACCACGATGGATCCATCCTTCCGTTCCTCAACCGTCTTTTGAAGCGGTAAATACTGACACTCCTTAAAAAACTGAACCGCCTCGGGCGCCACGCGAATAAGAACCCTGTCGCCACGCACCTCATCAAACCAGATATTTACACTGTCATTCAAAATCTTATCGATATTGACCCTGGGGATAAAAGCTTCCTCAAGGATCGTCACACTCTTCACTCGATCTATCCGATACTTCTGAATCCGCGTCTCGCCTTTCTTTATAGCAACAAGATACCAGAATCCATCAAAGAACGCGATCTTAAGGGGCTCAAGACAATATTCCTTCTCCACCTTAGCGGCAGATACATAACTGATTTGAACACGGTCACAATCGAGAATAGCGGCTTCCAGATACTTTATGTCAGTGGACGCCGGAAGAGGAGTGCGCTTTGCCGGCACCTTGGCGAAATATGCTGTTTGGAGATCCTTTGCCCTTAGACGATTAAAAAGATCCTTAAAAGACTCTTCAAACGTCTCTCCAAGTCCTGACGCTATCTCAAACATAAATGACATGAGCGACGCCTGCTCTTCAGTCAGAGAAAACTTGCGTAAAGTAAAGCCTTCAACAAATTGATGCCGGCCATTTTCCAGTTCATCAATGGGATACCCTGCGTTCTTTAACACCTTGATATCGCGTTGAACCGTTCGCTGTGCAACATCCAATGTCTCTGCAACTTCTTTAGACGAGATCGACCGCCCTTTATCGAGGATCGAAAGCAACGTTATAAGACGCTCAATGGCCTTTTTCTGGCCTTCGGATTTCTTGCCTTTCCCGGTCCGTTTGAATGTCACAATCTTCTTTTTTAGAGCCATACCTGTCCTTTCTCGAATATTCACAATGTCGCTATTGTAGCATTTAATAATTATGCCGCCTTTTAAAAAGATCTCCTTTTATGTTTCAATTTCTGGATCATAAATATCGGCACCCAAACCAAACGTCCAGGCTACGGCCTCCTTGACAGTTTTCATCGTTGGCGGCACACGGAGCGTATAATAAGCACCAGTCGATGGGCATCGCATTTAACGACCATCAAAGGTTCCTCGTCATTTGGTAAATTTATTCGCAGCAACTGATGGTCCCCTGCGTCATCAATAACCACAGCGCCGAGCTCATGGACCAGACGCTCATTACCGAAATCATTCATCAAAATTCGGCGAAGACCAAGAATCCTTTCTTCAACAACTTCTTTAGCCGTGAGCTCAAATCTAAGAACCTTGTAATCAATAGAAGTCATCCCCGATAAAGGCAATGTCGCGGAGAAATACACCACCCGGACTTTGATAAGGGTTCCCGTCCGATCCCATTCACGAAAAATCCCAAATAATCTACCTTGCCGGTAAGGCTCATGCGTTCTAAGGCCGCCGTTATCATGCCAGGTACGCGATATCCCGTTGAGCTTGCCATCAATATAGGTTTCCTCACGCTGTTTATTGCCGTTCTCATGACAAACTGTACAAACGCCGTCAAATTTATTGTTCTTAACGAAATACCGCGAACGAAGCTGGCGGGACGAATAATAACTCAGGGCCTCGTACTCCACAGCTGATCCCTTCATATACTGCTCACCGCCGTCAGCCCAGGATGAAATTCGTTTAATCTCCAACATTCCTCCAGCCCTCCGGCTCATATTCGCGCTGCTGTATAACTCTGTATGCGCCAGGCTCAAGCGTGAGCGTGGCGTGTTCTTCATGATTCAAATGCACAACACTCTCCGCTCGGAAATACAAAACGTCTTCTTTCTCATAAACTTTACCGCCATCAAGCCTATGGGCGTGCCCTGTGACTTCGCCTTCAGACAGCACCCGACTTTTCCGCTTGGTAGCGCCTTTGGGAATAGCCCCGATCATAACGATCAATACATCACCTTGTCTTTTCATAAAAGCAGCTCCTTTTGCCAATTACCATCCCGGGACTACTCCGGGATCATCACAATACATCCATAACTTCAGCGAAATATCAAGTCGACACCATCACCGCCGCGCATCTTAAAACAAGCATATAAGACCCCAACGACAACATTAGGTCGCTTGGTCAATAAAAAAAGCCACCGAAGTTTTACCCTCAGGCGGCCACAGGAACGATAAGTTTTTAAATGAATTTAATGTTTTTGGCGGTTTTGCTCGCTCTTCCGTCCGAATTCGTACTTTCTAACGATCAGATCCAGGGTGACTGTGATGTACTGAAAGAGCTCGCTGGTCTTGCGGTAATCGGCGTGGGCAATAAAATCCACCCTGTTGGCCGTTAACAAGCGTTTGCAAGTCGCCAAGCCCTTCTGGTGGCGCGGACGGTAGACCGCAATCGAATGGCCTCCGGACTTCTTGGTAAGCGTCATAGCCGGCACATCCGTCAGCCCATCCCCCACATAAATAATGTTCTCAAACGGGATCGGGCGATCCATCTCAGGCATATGCTCATTAATGCTGTCTGCAATATTCTCTTTCCCCTTATTGATCCGAAAAAGATACTGCGTCTTAATCGTATCCGTGATCACAACTTTGGGGAAATTAGGCCGGCCGCTGTAATCGTAGTAATACTCCGACCCAAAGATATTATGAAACTCCTTACGAATACTGATCCCGTCCAGGATCTCCTTAAGCCCGGCAGACACAATATAATGCCGCACCCGCATCTTCCCGCCAGAAGCCTTCTTCACATAAGTGTTGATCGTCTTAAAGAACTGCTCAACACCCGAGAAATACCTGATATCCTGACCACACTTCTTAAAATACGCCCGGGTAATGGGCTTACGCTCATCCTCGGCCAGCTCTTTAATGCGCCGCATCCAGACCAATGTATTCTCAGCGCCGGTTTCCTTGACTTCTTTGGATACCTTATCCCAAAACGCGCCAGTGTCCTTCACGCCCAGATTGGGCAGGATGGTGTATTCCTGCATAGATTTTGGGGAAAGCGTGCCGTCGAAGTCGTAGACTAAACCTATGATATTTCGCATATACTATGAACCAATAACCGGCTTATTCTGAACAAAAACTTTTGCAAATGTTTTCAAAATTTCAACGAGAGTATTCGTATCTGCAACGATTTGATGAATAGGCATGAGTTTGTTCTTATTAAACGACCCTGTAATATGACCTCCATAATATTTACCGAGAGAATCTTTTATATCCATAATAATTTCCATCTCAATTGAACTCTTTGCTTTCAGAAATCTTTCTTCCAAAATCGCATCCTTTCGCGCCTCATCGGCTGTTAAAAAGTACGGAACAACATAGAAAGGAATCGCGTGTGCTAACGGATGCCTAAAATCAATTAAATTCTTATACCAGACAGAAGATTGGTTAATCTGCTTTCTCATTTCAAATGGCAGCAACCGTTTAAAATCTTTATTAAAGATATTCGGCGTATACTTCGGCTTAATAAATTGCTTCCTATCTTGAATAGACAATCTTTCGAACGTCCAGATCAAGGCAAGGTTGTTATAAACACCGAAATGATTTATATAAAAACACTGCAAATGAGCCGTTAAATCTGCAAACTCAATCTCATTCAGTTTTTTGCTTCTTGTTGGCGGCGAGATCGCAAGAACTCTGTTTAAATTAGCTTTCAAGGTTCCAATTCTTCTGAGAAGACCATGAAGCCAGAACTCTTGCGCTTCAGTTGCAGTAACTAAACCACGTAATTTATTATATTGAAGCTGGATATCTTTCAGACCTTTAATAGCGGTAGGATACCCTATATTCTCTACTTCAAGTGGCGTCATTGCAGATGGATCGCAAGTCTTCTGTGTTTTCATAGTTCATTAACTTTTCTGATCATCAGATCAACAGCAATCTGTCTATCGGGCTAAAATCGCCCGACCCCACTCCACATTCCCATATAACAACAACTCGCCAACCAGCTCTTTTCAAATCTTGAGAGACCCTCTTGAATCGTGTAACATTGGCATCCAGTTTTTGACGCCAGAATGCAACATTACTTTTTGGAGTCGCAGCCAACCGACACCTGCTGTGTCGATGCCAGAAACAACCATGAACAAAAATAACCGTCTTAAACTTAGGCAGCACAATATCAGGTTTACCCGGAAGATCCTTTACATGAAGCCTAAACCTAAACCCCTGCCTATGCAGAAATGAACGTACAATCTTTTCCGGGCCGGTGTCCTTCGACCTGATCCGTGACATATTCCAACTGCGCTTCTTCTTTGAAAGATGATCCATACGACATCATCCCTGAACAGCCAAAAGTCTTCCTAAAGACAATATCAACGGCTCCTGAGTAAGCGCCAACGGTTGAATATTTAACGTCACATCAAACGCAATTGCTTCAATCCCTACAACCAGATACTCATCATGATGCGGCCTGTACTGATATACAGCCTCATCAGAAACCAGTCCTACTCTAGACTGGGCCCTCATAGAATCGGGTATAATCCTAAAAAGCTTTGGGAGATTGTTCACAGCAAACGCATCTGTGTGCAAAAGAAGATACCGAGCGGAAGACACTCTGTCATCCAGTCGCAGAGCCCCTCGATCTTCCTGTCCATGACGGAAATTGTATTTCATTTCACCCTGTATCCATCTCCAATGCTCAGCATCACGAACAAATCCAGCCAGCACAATAATATCTGCAACCGGCTCCGTACGAACACCGTCTTCCAATTCCGGAAGCAAATGCCGGCTTACCCATTCAGCCCGTATTCCAGCAAAAGCATTCTCATCAACAAAATCGTCCCTGTCAGTTCTCTGAGAATCATACACATGATAAGACAAATGCTCTCTTCGCGTCGCTCTATACTGAAGATGAGAAACCACCTTCTTTATGAACTCCTTCAACTCATCAATGCCAGTCCCGGAAGCCGACGGTCTCAACGGGAACGCCCCGAGTCCTGGAAGAATCTCATGAAAACCTCTCATATCTGAAGCCTCAGAACCGGGATACAAAATATACGCACCGGCGGTACGCCGGATAGCATCTTTATAAGCATGCATTTTAAGAAGATCCGCCCGCTTATATGTACCTTTACGCTGATCTATTTTTTCAGCATCCAGATCAACCTCTCCGTCGCCCAAAATCTCATTAATCCTTTCCACTTTATACTTCGCGTCAAAATGAATATGAACAATCAACTCCTGCTCTTCCGCCTGCTCTTCCGAGACCCCGTCAGGCCAGAAACTAAATGTATAATCAGGGCGCATTTCTCGTGTCCAGCTGCCGCGCCCTGGATAATTCCGCCTGCCAAAAACCCGGTTATACCAGAACTTCATATTAAATTTTCTGGCTCCTGTATTAAATCTGCCCTCAAAAGGAAGCTCAGACCCGGATTTCAATGCCAACCCCAATCCGTTCGAAGTTGTTATCAAATGATCCTGAACCTGAAAATCCATGTTGAACAACTCTCTTGCCATCATTAACAGTTCAAAAAATACCCAGTATTCATAAAGAACAGCAACATCCCGTTTCCCTGCATCATAAACATCCTCCCCGCCGGCCCAGGACAGCTTCGCTGCCGTATCAAACATATACCATGCCTTCAAGACATCCCGATATCCTTCGCGGCGCTGAAGCGCGGGACTGTTAATTATTAAAGCCTGCAATGATGATATTTCTCTAAAAAATGGCTCCTGCAATATTCTTTCCAAATCAGCCTCAACACTGCCGGCATCCCGGTATTCAGGAGAATTACCCGCCATCTTAGACTTAACATCACCAGCAAATCTTCGAAACTCAGACAACACATACTTTACAAACCGGTTCTCCGGAACATCAACCGTATCAGTCTTATCTTTAACAATCACCCTCTCCGGCAGAGACGCAAGTCCGCCAAGAAGTCCGTTAACGACAACCCTTCTTTTTCCCGAGGCGAACTGCCTGATCAAAGAAACATCAGGCCTGGCACTCTTCCTGATATCAACAGATTTCTCTTCCTCAGACCAGCGGCTGACCGGAGACGTAACAATCCTTTGAACGGCATCGCGAAACTCCTGTGAATTAACAATGGACTTCACAAAAGAAAACTGCTGGTAAAGCGTGTGGGGATTCCCTGCATAATCCGGAGTGAACTGTTGCGTAACAGGAGAAGAACACTGCATCACGAGATCAACGCAATGCTCGGCGATGTCAGCAAGCATATGTCGATAATCCGTTCGATAATCGGTCTTTAAAGAACGGATCTCAAATTCAACTTCTGCAACTTTTACCTGGTTTCTAAGAACAGGAATAACCAGACGTCCCGTATAAATCCCCGGAACGATTCTACCCGTTTGTCCACCATCAAAAGATGAAGAGACCACTACTCCGTCACGAATCGCACCAAGAACATATCCAGCTGAATCTAAACGATATTGATACGTCCGGCTTTCTGATAATTGAAACCTGGCCTCACCGTTCTCATGGGCATCAGCACAATCCTGAATATATTCCGGATCATCCGCCCAGAGCTGCAGATTAACAGCAGTCCCGTCTTGAAGAGGAAGGGGTATATTAAAGTCCGGTTGCATCTATTAAGCCTCAGCAAAACTTACAAATCCATCCTTAATTAGACGAAAATGCATCCGCCTAATCTTCTCAAACGAAAGAGGAAATCTTACTCTATTATCACTTCTATAATCGCTCAAACGGGGCTCCTTCATCATAACAACCAGATCTGTCTGATTCTTAAGACATAACCCAGCAAGCTTTTTCAAAACATCCTCAAGTTTATTACGAGATCCATGCAATTTCGGCAACAGCTTCTGCATTACCGCCGCATCAATCACATCGTCAGCAAAGACGACAGGCGAAAGATGTCTGAGAACACCGGCAAACCTGAAAATCTCAAAAGCAGATCTAAATCCGAACTCAGCTCCGACCTCTTTTAACTCGGTAAAGAACAACTTTAAACTGTTCCGGACCTCATCACCAACGCCACCATCATCGTAAGCCCGTGTGGAGAGCTTAACAAAGTCCTCAGCCATACAAGCACCTTTTCCCGCAATCTTCTCCAAATCAGGACGAACAGGTTTTTGAAGAAACAAAGCCATTTCATCCTCTGTAATGCGAAACTCTATAACATTCGCCCTATCTAATACCTTGGGACTAAACATATAGGTAGTTTCATCTACGTTAACTGTACCAATGATAAAAAGATTTTTCGGCACCTTTATCCTTGCTGGCACCTGAAAACCATTCCATTCATCACCCTCAGCTCGTATAAAGATATCTCCACCAGACTCCATAGCGCTCAAAAAATCTGCAAAATACCTCTCCACATGGGAAAGATTCATCTCATCTAAAATCAGGAAAAAAGGGATGCTCTCATTTTCTTCTTTTGCCGCCTCAATAAGTAAATCAAGAACCCCGTTATCGGGCTTTATATACTCTCCCGATTTAAGAGCATTCGGATACCCCAATAGCGGCTCACGGCTTGTCCAATCCGCCCCCACCGGAACAATGCGATAGTGACGCGCGTCCTTACAAATCCATGTTGCAAAAGCTTCCGCAAGCTTTGTTTTCCCTGATCCCGAAAGCCCAGTTAACAACACAAACCGTTTTGCCATCAAAGCACCAACGAATCTTTGAAACAACTCGCCAGAAAGTTGTAAGCCGGCGTCTTCATTGAAGCTCGTTATTAGGGTGCCATCAATAATAAAAGCCTTTTGACCTGATTGTTGCGCGCTTCCCAAAATGGTGTCTCCTAAAAACTTTATATATTGATTTAAAGCGGCACTTAAATCCCCATTATTATGTGAATCGTTAAATTCGCCGAATCCTGTGACCGCACGAATTCGGCTGTTAAGAACTGTCATTTCTGATTTCACTGCCACCGTAAAAACATTCTTTACCCCAAGGCCAGCAAAGAGCGGATCGCTGATATACTCCCGTAATGCTCGCGTATACCGCTCAATTGTGCTTTTTTGATACCGCTCGCCGTTTGCATATGTAGCTTTACACATCCACATTGCAAAAAGCCCCTCCATCTTTTCTTCGATAGTAAGCGGATCTCCAAAACGCCAAATTAAATCTCTATCCACCTGCGGAGCCTGCTCACAGAAAATCTCAAGCACAGCCAGAATTGCTGATACGTTCTCTGTTCTCTGAATTGCTTGATTAGGGAAATGCTTTGCCCCGACATAAGGCACATCATAAATTAATCGCGAGAACTCCGGATGAACTTTTGTTTCTTCCGGGGGGATCGAATTATTCAGCACATAAACAGGCTCAATTTCGACTTTAAAGTAACGCGGATTATTAGCATTATAGCCCTGGTCGTAGGGGCCTCTCACTATTTTACCTATACCCCGGAGACCAATTGGCCATGAAACTTGCGCAGAATCACCACCAAAATACAGGAACACAAGATCATGAACCTGAATCTCGGTCTCAAAATTATAAATATCATCATGAATAAAATTCTGTCGAGCAATAACCCTATTCACATTCTCTTGCGATGTCACTTTTATAAGATAAACACGCATACTAACTCCTTTAATAATTATTAGTGACGCATTGACATAAGATTTGCGGCGATATATGGATAATCTACTTTTGCAAAAGTTTTGAGAATCGCCTCGAATACTACTTGTGCTCCTCTGCACGGCACTGCCATGCCAATTTGCCTACGGACTTCTTCTTTGCTCCCAAAAAATCTATAATCATCCGGGAATGTCTGTATTCTTGCCCGTTCTCTATTTGTTAAAGCTCGATTTTCCGTCCAATGATACATGTGTGTGCCGCCACCGCCACTACCGGTTAGGGTATACGCAGGTTTTTTCGGATCAAGTCGTTTATATATCTGACTAATTTTGGCACCTTTAACATTTAGGCGTAAATGTTGGGGAAGTTTGGCAGTAAAAGCGTTCTGACCAAACTTAATATATTTCAATCTTTGAACAACTACGGAAGACTGTTTTGTAATCTCATGATTAAAAGCATCTTTTTGTATTGGAGGACATTCAAGTGCGGTCTTACAGGACACATCAATTCCGGAATAAAGCTCAGAGGAAGGAATTCTGAATTCAAAGTCAAAATCATTTCTAATGCCAACAATAATAATGCGCCGCCGGGCTTGTGGAACTCCGTAGTTATCGAAAGAGTAATAATGCGGGTAAATTGAATATCCCGAATCATACATCTTCTTGAGTATTACCCCAAATGCGTTACCTTGATTTGCAGAACGTAATCCACCAACATTCTCAGCAAGGAACCATTTTGGTCTGCATTCATTTAACACATCAATACCATATTGATACAAAGGACCAAATGATCCATGCACACCCCTTTGTTCTCCAACCGTACTAAAGTCGTTACAAGGAAAGCCAAAGGCAAGGGCATTAATCTTTGCCAACGATGTAATTTTACTTAGTTTGATTTTTCGAATATCTGCACATATAACTGTCCTATTATCTCCCCCACAAATATTGTGTGCGTAAGTGTTGCACGTCGACTCATCACAATCTGTAGCCCACGCATGTTCAATTAAATACTCTTTCCCTGATTGATCCTTTAACTTAGAACATTTAGCTGCATACGCTAAGCCGCCAGGCCCGCAAAACAATTCGCCCAATTTAAAAATCTCTCTATTTGTCATCTTAATCCACCATCAATATTGATTTCTTTTAACTTCAGCGTATAAGAATTAATTTTATTAATTCTTTAACACAAATACAATCTACTATTAGCAATTACTCGTAACGTGATTCATGAGAATCTTACTACCTAGCCCTTACACTTTCTCACATCAATGCAATCCTTTCATCAATCTGCCATATGCTAAGAAATTACGTCGCATAAAATAAAAACCCCCGGGAACGTAGTCCGGGGACATAGATCACTAAACTTGCTTGGGCACACAAACTCGTCGAAGTCTATCGATCATACTCTTCTTTCCCTTGCTCCCTGCAATTTCGTCCATTGTAGCACCCATCTCCAGTTTTTCAATTTCATTCATTTCTTAACCTGTTTCCACTCCTTGATTTACCACCAAAAATCCGCATGAAGCTCTGCCTACTTCCTTATTTTCCTCAATACAATCCGCTGACGCGTCTTTCGGGACAGATCCGCCCAAAACGACTTGAGCTCGGCTAATGATTCTTTTGGCAAAAGCACGCGCTTCTTTTTTAACGATTCCTTTACCGTCACGCCCAGCAGAGTTTTGCGGATAGTGCGTGTGAATGTAAAATACGGCCCGACCATATTCAAATCGGATGGCAAATATAAAAGACTAAAGCCTGCTGGGATGCGATAAATCGTCTCATTCTCCAAAATGCCGTTCTGAGAGAAGAAGAATCCTTCCTTACGGGGATCTTTCCTTTCAAAAGCGCCATCCCTATCGATGGAATTCAAATCAATCACGATCAAACCGTCTGATGACGGGAATTCATCCAACCCACGGTACTTGATCCTGGACCGAATACGGCCGTATCGCTTATCCAGTCCCTCGATTTGCCGCTCCAAGACTTCACCGCCATTGGCCAGAGTAAACTCCAGTTGCGCGAAGAACTCGGTCTTCTCTTTTTCATTCATGCCTTTCCATTTGTCACGCATGGAAATGGAGTCGTCTAGCGGAATAACGCTTGATATTTCGAAAATTCCGGATCCATCCTCGGCAATGTCAATGACAGCGTCGCTTCGGTCTCCATCGCGTTCAGCATCGAATTCAGGCAAGCGCCCAAACTCGCCCTTCCCTGCGTCAACCACAAATGTGTAGCCCTTCTGAAAATTCATCGGGTACTGACCTATGTCATAACCTTTCAAGAGTGGATCAGCATAGAAATCCCCGGCCAACGGGTCCTCCACCAGCAGAAGCGCATGATCAAAGAGCGTCGGAATGGGAAGATCATAAGACGGGTCATTGATCGAATCCTCCGTATTAAACAAGGCCAGGCGTGAGCGCACGCCAACCGCCTTGAGCATGGCCCGCGCCAAAAGTGACAGATCCTTGCAATCGCCGTACTTATTGCTAAAGACTTCTTCCGTCGGATGCGGCTCAAAGGCATTTGCACCAAAACTCATGGAAACATAACGAAAGTTGTCCTGGATGTACTCAAGGATGGCGCGAACCTTGTCATAAACCAATTGCTTATCGCCCACTAAACTCTTAGCAAGCGCCTCAATTTCTGGCGTCAGCCGGGTGTTCTTGTCGATAAGACCTGAATACCAGCGGGCGAATTCATCCCAACTAGGCACTGATGAAAACTCAAACGCCTCCATCGGATCATTGGGCGATGGTGGCGGCGTATATTTTTCGTTCTGATCTTCGTTGTAAAGATCATTCAATGCCCAGCGGTACGTAATCAAACCGTTCTTCTCTTCAACAACCGGTTTCTTGGTCAGGCCAAACTCACGATAGCGAATGCCGAGTCTCTTTGGGAATGTGATCGTGTAGCGAAACTCTTTTACTGGTGTGCTTTGCCGCAGTGACTGGATGTCCCAGAAAGCATTCTTCATAGGCAAACCCTTTGACGCGATCGTGTGGCTCACTTCAATGATCGAACCGACGCCAACAGCCGGCATGGATAAAACGCGCACCATGGAATCCGAATACATCGGCTCGCCGTTGTAGCGGGCAATATCCTGAAATTTGACCACGGGATGCTTTTTACCGTCAGGCGTTATGGTGAATCCTTCCTGGGCTATGATCCGATCGTACTTCTTGTCATACGGCAACGGAATCTCGCCCATATCCATGGCATCGTCCTTCTGGATCTTGACCTTGCGGTGGATCTTTCGGGTAAAGGACCAGTCCGCGTTGACTTTTACCTCGTCTTCGACAAGAAGAAAGATATAGGATTTATCACTATGACGCTCTTCGAATGACGCTGGCGCGTCCTCAGGGAAGCAAATCTTCGTCATAAAGACCAATGCCAGTACAAAAACTAACCGCATCCCTTTGTAAGCCATTTATTCTCCCCCTGTTTATCAGATCATTTCGATATTAAATCATATAACACGCTGGCGACAGCATAGTGACGCCATCTCTTTCTGCTCTCTCAGACTTGCTATCTCCGAAAACCTATGGCTACATTGACATGACGGAGGTAACGCTTATGAAAGAGAATGCCCCAGAAACCCCAAGAACGCCGGTTATAGAGCGCATTATGGCCCTCAAGGAGGCCTCATTAGAGGCCCTGAAGGCCGAATACGGCGCCCTATTCGGCAAAGAAAGCCCTTGCTCCAACAATAAGGCCTACTTATGGCGGAAGATCGCCTACAGGCTGCAGGAGATCGAATACGGCAGCCTACCAGCGGAAACCCAAGGCAAGATCAACGACCTTATACAGAAGTACGACCCGGTCAATAACCAGGCATTGCGGCCAGAAGAGCCGCAGCCTTCCCCAGGAAGACGCAAATCATCTGCTCGTGACCGCCGCCTGCCGATTCCCGGAGCGATCATCCAAAAAGAATACAAGGGGCGGAATATTGAAGTCAAAGTGCTGGAGAAAGGCTTTGAATATGACGGCAAACAATATAGAACACTCTCGGCGGTTGCCAAGGCGGTAACCGGAGTCCATTAGAACGGATTTTTATTCTTTAGGCCATGAGTAAAGAACCCGAAGTTAAAAAGCATCTTGTCTGCGGCATCTACACGCGCAAGTCCACGTCCGAAGGCCTGGATCAAGATTTCACATCGCTCGATAACCAGCGTGAGTCCGCTGAAAACTATATCAAAAGTCAGCAGCATGAAGGCTGGACCGTCTGCGACGAAGTGTATGACGACGGCGGCTTTACCGGCGCCAATATCGACCGCCCGGCGCTTCAGAAGCTCCTTGCTCATATAAAGGAAGGCCGCATTAACTGTGTGGTCGTCTATAAGGTTGACCGCCTTTCCCGTTCGCTCCTCGACTTTTCACAGCTCCTGGAATTCTTTGACAAGAATAACGTGGTCTTTGTATCCGTCACGCAGCAGTTCAACACCAACACCTCTATGGGCCGCCTGACGCTCAACATCCTTCTCTCCTTCGCGCAATTTGAGCGCGAGATCATCAGCGAACGCACTAAAGACAAAATGAGTGCCGCCCGCCGCCGGGGCCAGTGGCTCGGTGGCCGGCCTCCCTATGGCTATCAAAGAGATGAAGAAACCGGCAAACTGATCATTAATCAGGAAGAAGCGGATATCGTAAAAAAGGTCTTTGACCTGTACCTCAAAGGCAACAGCGCCCTTGAGATCACAAAGATCATGAACAACGCCGGAATCGTAACCCGCCAATGGTCCACTAAAGCAGGAAAAGTCTTTGGCCGTAAAGACCTCAGCAGTAACAGGATCCTCTATCTTCTCAAAAACTATACTTACGTCGGGAAAGTAGACTACGGTGGTCAGATTTATGCCGGACAGCAGGCCGCGATCATAGATGAAGCGACCTTCATTAAGGCACAGCGGCTACTGGAACAAAACATGGTCGACCGTAAACCCATAACGAACACGGAAAGCACCGGGCTGCTCACCCAAATACTCCGATGCAAGGCCTGCGGGACAGCCATGATCCATACCTATACCATCAAGAAACACAAACATAAATACCGCTACTATGTCTGCGTCAACGCCCAGAAACGCGGATATGATAACTGCCCCAACAGATCAATCCCAGCCCAGCTCATTGAAGATGCTGTCGTTGACCGGCTCAAGGAGTTCCTGGCTAATAAAAAAGAGGACCTGCCGTTCGTAAAGGCAGAGATCGAGGCCTTGCTATCCCCAATATGGGACACACTCTTCCCTGTCGAAAAACGCCGCATCATCAAAAGTATCCTTAAAGAGGTCGACTGTAATGTCGCAACGAAACGGATCGGCTTCACGTTCCATGATTCAAAAGACCGTCTGGAATTTGATGCCGGCATACGGCGCTCGAAACTAAAGAAGGGCTGGCGAAAGGATGAAGCTATCGTGGAAGAGCCAAAGCTCAGGCAAACCCTGATCCTGGCCTATCAACTCAGACGCCTACTTGATGATGGGACCATTAAGGGAATAGCACAAGCCGAAAAACTGTTGCATTTAAGCGACACTCGCATCAAACACATCCTCAACATGCTGATGCTTTCTTCGACCATTCAGGACGAAATCATCAATGCTTCAAGCGAAGTCTTGGCCGCTGTTCCCGAATACAAAGTCCGCGACCTTTCCTTCGAGCTCGACTGGAAGAAGCAAACCGAGCTTTGGCAAGAAGCCAAGGGCGGCAGTCTAGAACACCACGCCCTCTCCCTTCTCACGGATTAATTTCTCCTTAAGGAAAGAACCCTATATCAACTGTTGATGAAACACTTAATGACTCGCGAGAAATTTATAATGCTATAGCGTTAAGCCGAAATTCCTTGGAATCTTTTTCCATTTGGAAAACTTTCACATCTTTGTACGCAGAACGAATCACTTCAAGAATCTCACTCTTGTCTTGATTGCTTACTCTGCATCCAAAATATATCGCAGCCAACTCTTCTGGAAAAATGCCCCTTAAATCATATTCCTTACCCGCCTCTTGCGACGAAAGAATAACACGCCATTCTTGCTCATATTGCCAATCAATACTTTTAGTAAGCAGAAAATCATTCAAAATCTTCCGTATAAGCGTTTCCTCGGGAAGAAATAAATCTTCAAGTCTTAATACTGGCATCACTGATGAATATTTCACAGGCTTCGCGGCACAAAGAGCTGAGTTTTTCTCTGGGACACACCTTAATTTTATTACTACGCCCTTATGATCATTAGCATAGTGCGACCACATCAAAAGATTATCATTAATTTCAGAAACACAAAAAACTCTATCTTCTCGCGCGAATTCCAAAATCTTCTCATTAATGTCTCTATAA
>PEAR01000233.1 GCA_002753745.1 Candidatus Omnitrophota bacterium
GCAATGTCGGATTGTCTTTAGCCGAATGAACTTGCGTTCCAGATATTAAAGATTGATCGCTGCCACCTTGATCCGCAAAAGCAGACCAGTTCAACAGCCCCGCACATAATAAAACAAAACAAACCAGTGTGTTAAACATTAATATCCCGCCCCCGCCTGCTTTTATGCACAATTAAAACTTTATACTAAAATAGTTTATAAGTATAGCAGTGAGTCCCAAGAAAATAAAACACAAAATTGTCTTACGGAGAATTATTTGTCAAATAAAAAAACCCTCCTAAAAAGGAGGGTTTTTTGTTATCTGGTAGCCCCAACCGGATTTGAACCGGTGTTTAATGGCTGAGAACCATTCGTCCTGACCAGGCTAGACGATGGGGCCAAATTTACTCTATTTTGATACCAGGAACTTTTTAAGCACCATATCCTGACCAGCCCCCGTATGGGGATGGCAGCTAGACGATGGGGCCAAAAATTAATTTTTAGTCTTGTTCAAGCGCTGTAAAATATAACACAGAACCCGTAAAAAGCAAAAATATTTTTCCCCCTCCCCGCGATCCATTCTTCACGTGCCTTTTGATTGACACCCCTTTGATCCCCCATTACAATACATTTCACCATGGCAACCCATATCGCGATCGGTTTCTCGTCGGCAGATGATCCCGTCACAGCCTTCAAGGAGGCGGCGGTCATGGCGAAAACCCAAACTGGCCTGCCCAAAAATGACCTGGTCATGGTCGCAGCGACCCCTTCTCATGCCGCTGCCGCCACGGCCCAGGGTTCGGCCAATGCCCTGGACACGGTCCTTAGAACCCTAAATCCCGAACAACTCATCGGCATGATCGCGCCCGGCCTTATCTGGTCGGAAGGCGCTGAAAGCAAGGGTGTCGTCATCCTTTCTCTATCGTCAAACGAGATCAGCGTCGGCACCACTGTCCAGCACTCGATTTCCGCACAATCACTCTCCGAGACCGGATTGCGTTTTACCCGAGACCTGGGCGCCCAAATGCACACCAGCCAGCGCCAGGGCGCTATTCTTTTCTGTGATACCCTCATCCTTAACCACAACCAGCTGATCCAGGGCCTGCAGGAAGGACTGGGGCCCGCGTTTCCCATCGCCGGCGCCATTACCCCGGGGGGAATATTCTGCCAAAACCAGCTGCATACCGACGCGATCGGCGGCCTTCTTATCGGCGGGAACGGCTCTTTTGTCACCAGCATGCGCCACGGCTGGCAGCCGCTGGGCAAGCCCCGTGTCATTGACGACAGCGCCGTCAACACTATCCGTACGATCGACGGAAAACCGGCCGTATCCATCTACCAGGAATATTTTCCGGAAAGATTTTCCCAATCGCAATTCGAATTGCTGGGTAATATCGGCAGCCTTTATCCGCTGGGTATCAATACGTCACGTCCCAAAGAATACATCATCAAATGCCCGACCTCAGTCCTGCACGACGGCAGCCTGGTCTGCCAGGGCAACGTCCCCCGCGGCAGCCGGGTCCACCTGATGATCGGCGACAAGGATGCCTGCCGCCAGGCGGCCTACGCCGCGGCCGTTGATATCCGCGATCAACTGCATGGCAAACATCCGAAACTCGTCATCATCTTTGCCTCGATCGCTCGACGTAAACTTTATGGCCGCTCTGCCTGGCAGGAGATCAATCAAATAAAAGAGGTTTTAGGTTTAGCCTGCCCGGTATTTGGAATGTATACTTATGCTGAGATCGGTGCCACCTCGGACCTTGAACTTCAACCACACAACGCGAGTGTCCTGATCGCGGCCATAGGGTGACCGGTAACTATGAACACTGTAACACTTCCCGCAGCCCAGGTTGACCTGACCCCGATATTGAGCATCTTCTGCCTGACCCTCCTGACGGCAGCCGGAACCCTGTTGTATTTTCTGATCAACAAGAATGAAGAACTGCGCGACCTGAAAGCCGCGCACGCCAAAATCATGCTTTCGTTCAATGAGCTCGATGAACAGGCCAAACTGATCGTCAAGACCGACCTTGAGCTCAACAAGGCCCAGGAAGAGCTCGACCGCCGACTCAACGGCCTTAATACTCTGCAAAAACTTGCGCGCACCATGCGCACATCCCTCGACGAGAACGAGGCCTTTCAGCGCATCGATCCCAAACTCATGACCGAGCTCGGCTTTTCCCGCACGCTCGCCGTGGCGATCAACGAAAATGAGGCCCTCGTCTGCCGGACCGCGATCAATTTTCCTTCAACGCATATCGATACCACCCTTAAAACGCTCAAAACCAACAGCGCCATTTTAGAGGCACTGAAAAACGGCACAGTCTTCTCGTCGTTGAGTACCGCACCCAAGGCCCGCGCGGCGATCGTAAGCCTCTTTGAGACCGAACATTTTATCCTGGCCCCCCTGCTGACCCAGGCCGGCCTGGCAGGTTTTCTTCTGACCGGCAACCAATACCACGCCTCACCTATTACCGAAGGCGACGAAGAGTTAATCAGCATCCTGGCCAGCCAGCTGGCCCAGACCATCGAGAACGCACACCTGTTCGAACAGGTCTACCGTTCGTCGCAGATGCTCGAGACAAAAGTTAACGACCGCACCCGGGAACTTTCTTTTGCGCTTAAACAGGTCGAGGAGATCTCCAGAAAGAAAACCGAATTCATCTCGGCTGTTTCCCATGAACTGCGCACGCCGCTGACTTCGATCAAG
>PEAR01000234.1 GCA_002753745.1 Candidatus Omnitrophota bacterium
TTGGGAGCAC
Organism: Candidatus Omnitrophota bacterium; assembly: GCA_002753745.1. GTDB lineage: Bacteria > Omnitrophota > Gorgyraeia > Zapsychrales > Fredricksoniimonadaceae. The sequence continues at coordinate 11 of PEAR01000234.1, forward strand.
ATGGCGCTCGTTGAGCCTTCATTAGAAGAACTTCCCATGGAAGAAATAGCCCCAGAGGCAGAAATGTCACAGATTGATACTGACAATGCCACTCTAACCACTCCCGGCGGTATAGATCTGACGGCCAACCGGCTAAACGTCGACACCCGCCATAACGGCCAAGCCCTGGAATTTAACCTCGACCCCGCCCAGCTCGCCGAATGGCAACAGGCCGCGGGGGTAGAGTTCTCCATCACCAACGTCCAGCCGCTTGCAGACGTGTCCAGCTTCCTGGAAACACCGCGGTAACCTTCTGTTCGGATTTTCTAAAGCGTTGGAAAACGTCAAGCCATGTTGAGAAAGTCTGCTTCTGTTTTCGCAGCCAGGAAGGGGTTTTCGATTTTCAGTGTTTTTAGCAGCGCTGACGTGCTGGCGCCGTAGTTGTGGCCGGGCCAGATGATGGTGTTGTCAGGCAATTGTTTTATCTTTTGCAGGCTTTTGAAAAGCGTTGAGGCATTTCCTCCCGGCAGGTCGGTGCGGCCGATGGCTTCGATGAACAGGGTATCTCCCGTAAATAGATTGTTTTCCGCCAAATAGCAGATGCCGCCAGGCGTATGGCCGGGCGTAGGGATGCATTTGATTGAAATGGTACCAATCATGATCTTGTCGTGATCCGCAATACGTTTTAGTGTTTTGCACTGCGGGATATAAAGCATGAATTCGTCTTTGGAAAGATACGCCGGAAGACCGAGTTTGTTAGAGTAGAATTTAAGTCCGCCAGTATGGTCGTAATGCCCGTGGGTGAGCAGGACCGTTGTAACACGCAGCCCGGCTTTGGCTGCCGCGGCTTCGATGGCATCAGTATCGTCATTGGGGTCGACGACCGCGGCTTCGCCGCTGGCCTTGTCGCCGACTAGATAGCTGAAATTCGCCATCTGGCCTAATTCAAGTTGTTGGATGTAAAGGTTCGTTTTCATATGTAAGTGATGTATTATATTACCGACAAAGTATTTAGCAAGGGGTTAGAAATGGTCTTTCTCCGGCAGTATCGAAAGGAATCATTATGGCACTTCTTGAATCGATCAAAGTTCCGCTGGGTTCGTTAATGCCTTCATTTGAGCTTAAAGACCCATCAGGAAAGGTTTTCAAAAGTGATACCCTGGTTAGTGAAAGGGGCTTGTTGATCTTTTTTACATGCAATCATTGTCCGTATGCCCAGGCGGTATGGCCGCGGGTGATCCGCCTGGGGGAGTATGCCAAAGGGATGAAGGTTGGTGTTGTGGCGATCAATCCGAATATCAATCCCGATTTCCCCGATGATTCACCAGCGAAGATGCAGGAGGCAATCAAGAAGCTGGGAATCGCGTTCCCGTATCTGGTGGATGAAGATCAGGGTGTGGCCAAAGCGTTCAAGGCGCAGTGCACGCCTGACATCTATCTGTACAATAAGAACAAAGAGCTTGTTTACCACGGCCGTATTGATGATAATTGGAAAGATGAAGAAGCGGTCACCCGCGAGGAATTAAAAGAAGCCATGAATAATCTGGCGGCCGGCCTGCCTCAGCAGAAGCGGCAGTATCCGTCGATGGGCTGTTCTATCAAGTGGAAATAAATTGGATAAAAGTCATCAAGAACAGTTGAATGAAAAAGGTGTGGTCCAGATCCCTGTTGGGGCGGGGTTCTGGCGTAAATTTTTAGCCTTTTTCGGTCCCGGTCTTTTGATTGCGGTGGGTTATATGGATCCCGGCAACTGGGCGACAGATCTGGCCGCCGGCGCGCAGTTCGGCTACACCCTACTCGCCGTTGTTTTTTTCTCCAATCTGTTGGCCGTTCTTTTTCAGTATCTGGCGTTAAAGCTGGGTATTGCCACGGGTCAGGATCTGGCTCAGGCCTGTCGAAAGCGTTATTCCCGGCCGGTAACGATCTTTTTATGGATCCTTTGTGAGATCGCGATCATTGCCTGCGACCTGGCGGAAGTAATCGGTTCGGCGGTGGCGCTTAACCTGCTTTTTGGCTTGCCGCTGATCGCCGGGATCATTATTACCGGGATGGATTCATTTGTTATTTTGATCCTCCAGTCGCGCGGGTTTCGCTATCTCGAGGCGGTGGTCGGCGGGCTCATGATGATCATTGCAGGTGTCTTTATTTATGAACTGGTCGTGGCCCGTCCGGAATGGGCCGGGGTTGCGGCCGGGCTTCTTCCTAAAGCTGAAATCATTACAAATCCAGCCATGTTGTACTTATCGATCGGTATTTTGGGTGCTACCGTCATGCCGCATAACCTTTACCTCCATTCCAGTATTGTGCAGACACGCGCTTTTCGTCAGGATGATGACGGGCGTGCTATGGCAATAAAGTTTGCCACGTTGGATACGGCGATCTCGTTGGGCCTCGCGGTATTTATTAATGCTGCGATCCTGGTATTAAGCGCGGCGGCTTTTCATGGCACGGTTAACCAGAATGTGGCAGATATTTCCGATGCGTATCGGTTATTGGCGCCGACTTTGGGCGCAACACTCGCCAGTGTTCTTTTTGCCGTAGCTCTGTTGGCTTCGGGTCAGAGTTCAACCATGACCGGGACCCTCGCCGGCCAGATCGTGATGGAAGGTTTTCTTGATATTCGTCTGCGGCCATGGGTGCGGCGGATCATTACCCGATCGCTCGCGATCA
>PEAR01000235.1 GCA_002753745.1 Candidatus Omnitrophota bacterium
AAGAGCTCGGTCGAAGGGCCGAAAATAAATTCATCAATGACATCATTTTTGCGCGCAATGAAGGCTTTTCCCAAGCCCGCGACCCGCGCGGGACTGCCGCCGGAAAATTTCGCCAGAATACCGGCCGCAGACGAAGAGATATCATACTCATCTTTCAAACGCTCGGCAAGAACGGAATTGCCGGGCGGGAAAAAACGCACTTCATGGCAGCGGGAGAAAACTGTTTTGAGGACATTCCCGGGGGCCGCGCTGGTCAGAATCAAAAGAGTGCCGGAACGAGGCTCTTCGAGCGTTTTTAAGAACGCATTCGATGCCTGGGTGGTCAGCTGGTCGGCATGACGGATGATCGCCGTCCTCACCCTGGCCTCCAGCGGACGCAGGCTCAAATGCCGAATGAGCTCGCGCACCTGCTCGATCAGGAGTTCATTCTTGTCTTCCATCTTTTCGATGATGTAAATATCAGGATGATTCCCGTCAAGGATCCTGCGGCAGGAAGGACAACCGCAACCGGGCATATAGCCACCCGGCCCCAGACAATTGACCGCCTGGGCCAGCGCCAGCGCGGTTTCAGCCTTGCCAATGCCCCCGGGCCCGGTGAACACGTACGCATGCGCCAGGCGGCCGGTCGCAAAAAGCTTGGACAAGCGCTGTAAAATATCCTTATGGATCAATTCGGCACGCAAAAACATTATGAGAGGACCCTCTCAACGCGCGCGCAAACCTGCGCAAAAATTGCTTCTTTCGACAAAGCCCCGTCAATAACCATCATCCGCGACGGTTCTTTTTTAGCCATGTCCAAATAACCGTTACGCACTTTATTATGATACTCCATCGAACGCAATTCAATGCGGTCGCGTTCTACCCCCCGACGGCGCAAACCTTCCTCAACAGCAAGGTCAAGAAAGATCGTAAGGTCGGGCACAATACCCTTGGTAGCAAAAAGGCCGATCGACCGTATAGCGTCCACCGGCACCCCGCAGCCGTACCCCTGATACGCGATCGTTGAATCCAGGAAACGATCACACAATAAAATCGTGTCCGCCTTCAGTTCCGGGACGATCACTTCCTCAACCAGCTGAGCGCGCGCCGCCATGTAAAGAAGCGTCTCACACTCCTTATTCATCGCCGTGTTAGCCTTATCCAGCAGAATGAAACGAATCTTCTCGCTGATTGCCACACCCCCCGGCTCACGGATCAGCTTAACCTGATGCCCGGCTGCCTTTAAATGCTCCAGCAGCAACTTCGACTGCGTGCTTTTCCCGCAGCCTTCGGACCCTTCGAATGTAATAAATTTCCCCTTAGGCATTTGTCAATTTCCTGATTCAAACCAGTTGATAACCCGGCGATCCTGTTTGTCACGGAAGATGCCGCAGATAATAAAAATAAGATCAACAATAACCCAGACACCCAGCCCGCCCGCTGTGCACAGCATCAGAACACCCGTGCCGATCTTACCGGTATAAAAGCGGTGCGCGCCCAGCCAGCCCAGGAACAAACAAAGTAAAAGACTGGCTAAGCGTGATCTGGAAGACGATTCTTTGTTCATCATCTCCATGTTAACTCCTTCGCCAGGTCTGGCCGGACTTGCCATCCTCAACCAGAATGCCGCGCGTCTTTAAAATATCCCGCAGTTCATCCGAACGTTTCCAATTCTTGTTCTTGCGAGCCTCAAGGCGTTCATTAACCAGCGACTCGTCCTCGGCCGATAAACCAGCCGTCTTATCCTCGAGGTCAAGCCCCAGTACAACCCCGAGAAAATCCTTCAGAAATTTAACAACGGCATGAATACTGCCCTCGTAATAATCATCCTGCTTTCCCACATCCATGAAACGATTAGCCGCGGTAACAAGTTCAAATACATGTCCGATCGCCAGAGCGGTATTAAAATCCTCATCCATGGCCGCGATGATCTTCTCTTTAGCATCCACCAAGAAATCAACATCTTCCAAACGCACATCGAGTTTAGGCGCCGGCACCTGCCCGGCGCGCGCGAGCAACGCTTTAAATTTGGCAATACCCTTCTCCATCTCCACCAATTTATCATCAGTATAATCGATGGAACTGGCATAATGGGTCGACAAGAAGAATAGTTTAAACGCGCTCACCGAATATTTCTTGAGCGCATCCTGGACCGTAATAAAATTTCCCAGAGATTTCGCCATCTTCTGCGAATTGATCGTGAGCAACCCATGATGGATCCACATTCTGGCAAAAGGCTTTCCGGTCAACGCTTCAGCCTGGGCAATCTCATTCTCATGATGCGGAAAAACAAGGTCGCGGCCGCCGGCGTGAATGTCGAGGGTCTCGGTACCCAGATGCTTGATGCTCATGCATGAGCATTCGATATGCCAGCCTGGACGGCCGTCACCCCACGGTGAGGGCCACGCGGGCTCACCCGGCTTGGCGTTCTTCCACAACGCAAAATCCAGCGGGTCTTCCTTTTTTTCATCCTTATCAATACGCACACCCTCCAGCATTTTGTCGATGCTCTGGCCGGAAAGCCGGCCATAGGTCGGAAAAGACCGCACGCGAAAATACACATCCCCCCCAACCGGATAGGCATGCCCTTTGGCGATCAGTCCCTCGATGTGCGCAATCATCAGCGGGATATTTTCA
>PEAR01000236.1 GCA_002753745.1 Candidatus Omnitrophota bacterium
TCAAAAGACCGTCTGGAATTTGATGCCGGCATACGGCGCTCGAAACTTAAAAAGGGCTGGAGGAAGGATGTTGCTATAAAAGAGGAGCCAAAGATCAGACAAACCCTGATCCTGGCCTGTCAGCTCAGGCGCTTACTCGACAGTGGAACTATAAAAGGAAGATCTGAGGCAGAAAAATTATTAAACCTGCCTGAAGGGCGCATGAAGCACATTCTTAACATGCTGATGCTTTCCCCTGCGATACAAGATGAGATCATCAACGCCACCAACGAAGCCCTGGACGCCATCCCCGAATACAAGGTCCGCGATCTTTCCTACGAGCTCGACTGGAACAAACAGTCCGAGCTTTGGCGGGAAGCCAAAAGCTTCACGCCCGAACAAGCCTTATCTCTCCTGACAGACTGATTCCCCTAAGAAATTACGGCTCAAAACACCCTTTGCTCGTCTTATTATCTGCCATAAATGTGAAACATCTCTGATCCCGCCGTAGTATCCACATTATTCGGCCTATTTTTGGCTATTAATATCACATCTTATACGTGGATACTAAAACACAGCTCAAATCGATGCTTTTGGAGATAAAGAGATACTTCTGGCCCTAAAGCGAGGCGGTTATTCCCTAGAGAACGCTGAGAGAGATAGGTTGTAGGTAGGATTAAGTTGTTTTGTCGACGAGGAATCGCTATAATCGAGTAGGAGGAGGCGGTCTTCTTTGACCGCCTCCGTCCTCTCACACCACCGTACGTACGGTTCCGTATACGGCGGTTCATAAAGCATCTTGAGCACCCCTTGATTGAAGCGTTACTAATCCGAGTTCTTGGAAGTATTTTACAGGATACGCCTCATTCATATGTGATGCTCCGGCATTCCACCATGGCCCTCGTCCGTTAAAGACTGATATCCACGCGCGTTCTTTACCAATCCCGCGTGCTATCAATCTCTTCGCCCGTGTCCATACGCGCTTCATCTGACGCCAAAGAACGACCCGAAGCCTGCGCCGTATCCACCCGTCCAATTCCTCAAATATCCACTTCACCTGCGTCAGCCGGAAGTAATTCCTCCATCCACGCACTACCGGGTTCAGTTTCTCTTTGATGAGCCGGCCGAGGTTGCATCCCGAGCCGCCGCGAAATATCTCCTTGAGTTTGTCCGTGAACTTCTTGATGGATTGCTTCGAGGCTCGAAGCCTCGTCGATTTCTCCATCGTTACAGTGTATCCAAGGAACTTTCTGTCCCACGGTCGGGCCACAGCACTTTTCTTCTCGTTCACTTTCAGTTTAAGCTCTTCCAACAGGAACGTCGTCACGGATGCTTTCACACGCTCCCCGGCCCGTTTTGAGTGCACATAAATGTTACAATCATCCGCATACCGGCAGAACGAACTACCCCTTCTTTCCAGCTCTTTGTCCAAGTCGTCCAGAAGGATATTTGACAGCAACGGAGACAGCGGCCCGCCTTGCGGCGTGCCTTCCGTACTCGCCGTTGTCAACCCGTTCTCCATGACCCCCGCTTGAAGATAGCGTCGAATAAGCATCGTGATGCGCTCATCCGTCACCTTGCGCTCAACCCTGTCCATCAGAATGTCGTGGTTAACACGGTCAAAGAACTTCTCAAGGTCAATGTCCACAACCCACCGCCGGCCCAAAGCCACGTATTGCCGCGATTGTTCCACGGCCTCCTGTGCACTCTTGCCCGGGCGATAACCGTAACTTGACTTTGAAAAGCACTTCTCGAATATAGGACTTATTGCCTGATGTGTCGCCTGCTGAATGAGACGATCGACTACCGTCGGTATTCCCAGAGACCTTTCGCCTCCGTCGGGCTTCGGTATCATCACCCGTCGCACCGCCATTGGCTTATATGTCCCCGTCAACAGTTCCTTCCGTAGCCGCGGCCATTGCTCTTTCAAGTAAGGCTCGAGTTCCTCCACGGTCATTTCGTCAACACCCGCAGCACCCTTGTTCGCCTTGACCCGCTTCAATGCCCGCGACATATTCTCCCGGGTCAGCACCTCCTCCATTTTCAGGTCGCCCCAAAGTTCTTCTGTGTTCTGCTCCCCCGGAAGGCTTGACGCGCCTGTTGCAGTATCTCGGGAGTTCCGCCCCCTACCTTCTGCCCAGGCCGATGAGTTGCTCTCATTCATTGTCGGCGCCCTTCTCCTTACCAAAGTTACAGTCCTTTGAACTTCCCTCTTTACGTTCAGCCCTTTATCCGCCCCCGGCAGACTACTATGGCCTCTGCTGACTTCTGCCCGCTCCTCTGGACAGACCTCCCCGGGTAATGCGCGCTTACTTTCCCGCTTATGCCTGCCGCAATTACATCCACGCTTTCCGGATAGATTTTGGGCTTTGAAGATAATGGCCTTCTTGCCCAGCGTGGTATGCCTTAATGCGGTTCCTATTCGTCAGGCCAGCGATTTGCCTGCGGCTTCCTTCAGATTCCACCTCGCGGTGGACACCCTTGCCGTCCGGCTAACAGTTCCCTCTATCAGGCCTGTAAGGGACTTTCACCCTCAAGTAAGTGCGCCCTGCCGGGCGCACCATAATACAAAGGGCTCAAGCGCCATAAGCACTTGAGCCCTTCAATAAACATTATTCCTTCCTG
>PEAR01000036.1 GCA_002753745.1 Candidatus Omnitrophota bacterium
AAGCTATCGGATTAACACCGCGAAACAGAAGGTAATGGGCCAGAAAGATCAGGCAAAAACGCCCGCAGAGGATCGGCAATAATGGTTGTCGTTGTACGGAAAAAATGAAAGTCGTTGATCAGTTTAACCTATGCAGGTATTCGGTTATCATTTTAATCGCATCTTCTTCTCTGGTTCTCTTTCGAAAAGTTATCGTTATCCATGCTTGATATCGCCTTGTATTTAAATACCTCATGAAACACTGCTTTACTGTCTTCTTTCGTTGAAATTCTTCAATCTCTTTCTGAATCGCTTCTGCTTGTCTATCTCTTGCCATAACCTTTAAACCTCCTTTCAGCATATTGTTGATTAATGGATTAGCGGATTAGCGGGCGTACTAGTATTCAAGACATATCCTTTGAGGATAGCCTGATTAAACGCTCTGCAATACTTCTGCTTAATTCTCCCCGTGAGAAACAAGGAAACGGACAGAGAACTTACCCGCCAATGCTGCCCACTGCCTTTCAATGGGTAAAACGATTACTACTCTTTCGGGGATAGTTCCGGCATGCTGAGGACGATTAGCACAGAGGTTCATTATCTCTGTGTTGCATACCCTACATTATATACATCGGATTGCCCTGCTCTTGAGGATTCTGCCGGAAAGGTCAAATATTTTTCACCCAATCATCACCGGATAGGGGTTAAATGACACCGGAAGGGGTGCCAAGCAGTCTTTAGACCAATAAACTGCTCCCGATAAGCATGGATAGATATAATCGGACGGGTAGGATTTTTAAGAAGAAAATCGAAAAATTATCGAAATAATGAGGATTTCGCTTGAGGGCATTCTTATAAGTATAATTTCAAAAGGTCGGAGTTATGAAAAAGGGCGCCAGATTGGTATTCTGACGCCCCGCTTGGATATGATAAGGGATTGTAGGTTATTTAATAGTCACTTCATCAAAATCATCACCGATACGGCCAAATTTGTAAACAACATTATCTTGCAAGGAACCCCTAACCTTATCCAATTCTACTGACAACTTCTTCCCTAATCCTTTCTTTGAAGCAAAATATTTACAAAACCATTCACCTTCCATGTACCCATTACTACGTAACTCAAACTTCAAAGAGACTTGATGATGATTACAAAACACTTCTTTTTGTTCATCTGGCCATTTTGGCGGCGAACGAAAAGATTTACAATCGCTACAATTTATCCCTACGGCATCCCAACTGCCTTCTCGGGGAAATAAATTCTTTACCATTCTAATACCCCCCTGTCTCTTGTGGGAATCTTATACCTCTATACCATTCAGCACCACCGCCCTCCCCATATTCTGGATGAAGAACAGCGGGCCTTGGACCTGCTACTGGCCTAAACACAGGGACATTGACCCTTTCAACGGCTGTTATTGGGTCTCTAACTTGCAATGCATTTCTTGCAGCCTCAAAATTATTGCCATATGGAGGATTCCACCCTCGTGTTAACCAATTACTATTAGGATTTGAACCTGGTCCTGTATAACGCCAATAAGGCAAGGCAGCATCATAGCCAATAGCGCCAATAGTAGCTCCTGCTGAAACACCAAGAGCAGCCCTTTCTGCCCACATCCAGCCACCACCCGCTCGTTCAGTATATCCAACAGGGTCACCCCATGAAGTAGGAGCCCCATTACGCCATTCTGATACAGGTTGACCAAACGGACCGGGAACTGCACTTTCATATGCCCAATAATTTGCTGCAGAAGCAGCAGACGCAGCCGCTGCACCCGCAGCGCCTGCAAGAGCACCCGAGAATGCCCTGCCAGCAGCTCCCCATCCCCCAGCACTTGCACTCCCAACAGCATCACTTAATGCTGACCCACCGGCATCTCTCATAACAGGATTCACAACAATTCTCCCCAAATCCTGCGTATACGCCAACCGGTTTCCTCCTGAAGAAGCCGCATTTGACCCACCAGACATATACCCCCCGACACCTCCTACCACTCCCCCAATCACGGCTCCAGTCGCTGCTCCTTGCCAGCCACCAACCAGTCCACCGGAGACAGCACCTCCCAAAGCACCACCAATAATACCAGACATTGTTGACCCGTACCATGCCAACCCAGCAGGGCCTAGGGCAATTGTTGCAACTATCCCAACTACAGCACCAATGATAGCAGCAGCCGTACCGCTACCCCCGCCAAAGACCTTCTTGAACCACGAATGCCCCGTCGGGTCGATAAGCGTCACCGGATTGTTATTGCAATACGTGTACCGGTTTAAAGTCTGCGGATTGTATGGCGATTGGACAATGGTATCCGCCGTGATAAACCGTCCGATTTTGGGGCTGTAGTACCTTGCTCCAAAATACACCAAGCCCGTTTCTTCGTCCAGCATCTTGCCGGTAAAGAAGGCCCAGGTTTTCTCTGTTGTGCTGCCGGGGGTGTCGATGAAGAATTTTTCGCCCCAGGGGGTGAACTCGATGCGCTCCTTGATGGCGCCGTCTTCGTCGGCTACCACGTTGGTGCTGCCCAGGTGATCGCCCAGGAAGAATCTTACCTGTGCTCCATCCCACGCAGCGGCTCTTGATCCGCCGACAAACACATAATCCAGCTTGCCGCCGGCGGTTTCCTCGTAGAGGTCGCCGACGTATTTGGTGGACGATTGCGTTGTTGAGATCACCAGCCCGGTTGAGGGCGAGACCACGTTCTGGACGGTGGACTTGCTGGTTCTCCCGCCGTCACCGTCGTACGTGAAAATGGTGGCCGTCGTCGGCATATTCATGCGGGAACGCTTTTCCACCTTGATCAGGCGGTTGTCGGCGTCGTACGTAAAGAGTTTGATGTCGGCGGTTGTTTCCAGGCGCGTCATGTTGCCGTTGGCATTATAGGACATCAATGTGCCGTCGCTGATCGCGGTAACCGCATGTGGCCCAGGAATGACCGGCGCCGGCGATCCGGAAGGATTCGGCGACGGGCTTGGGCTTGGGGATGCGGTGATCATCCCGTAGAATGACTTGCCGCCGTAAGCGTACACAAGGTTACCCTTCTTCACCAGGTTCCCGATCGCATCATACGTATAATCCATCGGGCCCTCGCGGCCTTCGGAATGGATCATGCGGTTTAAGGCATCATAACGCATCACACGCGTGATGTTCGTTACCCCGTCGATGACTTTGGTAACGTTCCCGGCGCTATCATACGAATAGGTCAAATGCTGCAAAACAACACTGCTGTTATTCGTTGACGTCAATTCCTTAAGCCGGAAATTCAACGGGTCATACGTATACGTGATGGTCACGCCGTTGCCCAGGGTCTTTTGATTGATCTGGCCATTGACGGCGTACTGGATATCGTTAATAATATCTTTGCTCAACGTCCACACTTGTCCGTCGATTGTTTTGGTCTGGACAAACTTCACCCGATTAAGCTGGCCCGCAGTGTCAAAACGGTACTTAACTTTGGATCCATCGGGATACGTGACTTCCTTCATCCGGCCCAGTGCGTCGTAAACCCGTTGAATACCGTAAGCTGCGCCATTGATGGTTTTGGTGGACTTGATCTCCTGGCCCACATCGTCGTAATTGAACGTGGCCTTGTCGACACCGTAGGTCACATCTGATAAGCGGCCGACGCCATTAGGATTCTGGTCATACTCATAGACTACCGGCGCAATGATCGTGTTCCCTTTTAACTGTCCCTTTTTCGTCACCCGGTTCAGATTATCGTAATTGAAGGTCTTGATCTGGCCGAGCGCATCGGTCTGGGTAGACATGTTCCCGTTATCGTCAAAAGCATATTTGACAACGCCCATATCGGGATCTTTCATGGCTACTTTACGGCCAAGCTGGTCGTAGCTGATGTCGGTCACGTTGTTCTGCGCGTCGGTGACTTTAATCAAATTCCCCTGAATATCATACCCATAACGCGTGGCGGCATAGGTGGTATACGGTTGATTTGGATAATCCGGACTGCGGCCATCGGCGCCGAGATACTCCAGCACCATGGTGATGCGTCCGCGGGGATCAATGACACTTGAATGTTTATGACCATTAGGATCGTAAACAGTATTAGAAAGGCTGGTATATGTAGAACTGGAGTACGTGCCGTCGGGATACGTGACTTTAAGCGCGCGGCCCTGGGCATCGTATTCATAGGTTGTGCCGGGGCGAGTCGCGTCAGGCAATTCCAGATCGGTAACTGCTTTGGTGGAAAAATACGGCAATAACTTCTTCGACACTTCCCCCCGGGAATTATAAACCACATGTCCTGAGACCACCCATTGCCCGGACTGGACACTGGCGGATTTTCCCGCGATCGGTCGGCCAAGGCCGTCGAAAAAGCTGTAACTGTCTAAAGTGGCCGGTGCGCCATGTTCGATACGGCTGTGACTGATCACCAGACGGTAATTCGGTTTATCAACATATTCATAACTGGTCGTGGGATAAATGACCGTATCCAGCGGTGACACGATGGATGTCACCCGGCCAAGGGCATCGTAAAAATACATTCCCTTCTTCTGATTCGCATCGGTGGTGGACTGCAAAGCGCCCCAAATCCCGCCGGACAGGCTGACGCCGTTAATGCCATAATACGTGTTATTCGCCTCCTGTTGCTGGGCATTATGTTTGGTCAGCGGGAACATTGCATAGGTCGTATCGTAAATAACCTCGCTGATGCCGTTTTTGGGATCTTTGGTTTTGGTAACAGCACCGTAATCGTTATACGTGTACTCGTAAACCAGATCATGTTCTTTGCCCTGGACCACGTTCCAGAGTTTCTTCCTGGTTAGAAGACCTTTCTGGACGGGCGAGGTTTCGTCTGCCCCGTTATCGTAAGTGTTCCATTCCTGAGCGATCAGTTTATTATTCCTGTCGTAAGACGCTCGGGTGGCCACATAACCGTACAGACCGGAATTGACATTGTTATTGTAAGTGACCGTGGTGCGTACCAGGTCGTCACCTGTATCAGCGCCAGTGGTAAAGTCCACCCCGCCGTAATCGCGGGTTTCCTTCAAAAGCCCCAGGGCCACATCATAATCAAATTCCTGGGCGGTGCGCAGCCCCCTGGTGGGCGTGTCGTAAATAAAGCTATCAATACGCTTAAGCGTCACAAAACGCACATCATCTCGCCCAGATATCACTGGGTCATTGTTCCATTGAGTGCGGGTTTCGGTTAAAAGCTTGCCGGTGTTATCGTACATGGCCGTGCGGTCAATGTGGCCGCGTAAATATAAATTATCCTGGTTATATTCCACAACCGCGGCATTCCCCAGCGCATCCGTCACCGTGGCCTTCTTAAACCCGTAATACTCGCGCTCAGCCGGATCCCAATACCCGCCTTCATAGGTATAGGAAGACGATACCGTATTGCCGATCCCGTCACTGACCGTGATGTTTTTCACTACCGGTACGGCAAAAGGCAAATATTTATTATTCACATCCGCTGATGTGCCATAAGTAATGTCAACCTTGCCGCCGTGATTGTTGTCGTAGGACGTAAGCAGATCGTTGAATTTGCCATTGGACATGGCGATCTCAACCTTGCCGCTATTGTTGGTAACCATGTAATCCAGGATACCGTCGCCGTTAAAGTCCCCGGTCTGCAGCTGGGTGGTCGCCGGATCGGTCAGTGAAAAATTCAGGGTAATGGTCTGCTCTGGGCCAAAACCGCCGTCGATACTGGGGCGGTAAACGATCTTGTTATTGGCGGCATCAAAATAGCCGATATCGGTCCGGCCGTCGTGGTTAAAATCAGCCAGCGCCGGGAGCTTGGCTGCCCCGAAATTGCTGACAGAGAAACTAACATTCGAATAATACGCGTAGGCACCGAAAACATCAGCATTCATTTGCACTGACCAGTTTCCAGTCGCCTGATCAAAACCAATCAGATCAGCAAGTCCATCGCCATTGACATCGGCTGGAATGATCATGGCGCTCGCAGGCCCTAGGTGAGGGTCATATTCACCGCAAAACAGCAAAATTTTCCCGGTGTTAATGAAAATCCTTAAATGGCGGTCGGAAGGTCTAAACATAAAAAGATCAGTACGACCATCACCGCTGAAGTCAGCGGCATAAACCTCTTTGTTGGCGCCGTAATTCGGATCATTCACCCAAAAGCCACTATCTACAAACTTTGTACCATCTGAAAGCGCTACGCGGACAGTTCCCGCTGCTGGATCATAGGCCGCGAGATCAGCCCTGCCATCGCCGTTAAAATCACCGAGAAGGAGTTTCTGGTCCTTCGCAAAAGTATTTATCCAGGATGTCTTAGGAAGAAAATTAATGCCATCCGAAAGAGCAACCTTGATCTCACCTGTGTCGGAAAAATAGGTCGCCACATCCGTCTTGCCGTCGCCGTTAAAATCTCCGGCGAATAACTGCGTACCTGCTTGAGAAAGATCTGAAATTGATTTGAGCGTATAGTTTGGCATTATTGAATCATTGTACTGAAAATTAACAACTGTCTGACTGGTAACATTATCCGCGCCGGTCTCCGTTACTGATTTAAGCAACGAACGGTTTGTCCTGGCGCTGGCAGCATAATTGAAAGAATATTTCTTTAATAAATTGCCGCCGCCGGTAATGACCAACGTCGACATCAACCGGCTCTCGCTGATCGCAAACCCGGCTTTATAATTTGTAGATTTATCCGCCCGGTCCGCCGGCTGGACGGCCGCATTGATCACATAAGCAAAATTCGCCTTATCATTCACATCAGTAATGGTGCTTAACCCCGCCTTAAGGCCATAGCGCACCTCAAAACTCCCATCCAACGCATAATCGGCCACCAGCACATTGCCAAAAAGATCTTCAATGCGATCCAGTTTCCACTTGAAAACTTTTGATCCGCCGTCATTAACCGTCGAGCCTGTCCGGCTGCCGAAATAATACGTCGTCCCTGTCCGGTCTTTCGCCGACCACACGCCGTTAACAAAGAAAAACCGCATGCGGTCATCATCAAATTTTGAACGATATTCATTATTGGCACTATTAGCTCCCAAACTGACCAATTCATAGCTCTTTCCGCCGATCGTTGCAATAAAAGTATCTGGATCAACCTCATTATAATGTGGCGCCCCATTCTTGGTGTTACGCACAACAGAACCCATCTCCATCAACCAGCCAAAGCCAAACGGGCCATCTCCGGCCGTTGGCGACCAGGTAAGCTGCAAAGGCGGCGTTACCCCACCGCGTCCTTCGGGTATATAAAGAGGAACAGACACACCAGCCCCACCGCTGCGTTGATCGACCATGATCGTTTTAGCCACATTCTGGATGCCCGTATCCAGCCCAGAGCCCGAGCTGCTTGTTAACGCCGCTTTGGGCTTTGTGGCGGTCGACGCTGCTTTGACAGCCGGGGCCGGTTTTGTTTCGGCTTTAATTATTGATTTTTCGGTGGAGGTTGTGACTGATGTGGAAGCTGAAACGATTTGCGGCAGGACGATCAAAAAAGCAAAACCCAAAACGAGTGTTCTCTTAAGTGACTTCAACACGCGCACCTCCTGATTTATTTGCTATTTATTTTTTGACGAATCGTAAATAAAATATAGCATGAAAATCATAGAATGCAACAAAAAATACTAAAACGCATCAAAAATGTACTAAAATGTCATTCTATAAAAACGAATGCTTCAACAAATAACATAACACCTCTACACATTTCACCTCAAACTAACCTTTTTTAACTGCCCCAAAGATACCGGCCCTTAGCGACTTGACCGCTTTCTTGGCCGTCCTGGTCATTTCCACTCTCGAGAAACCATTTGGGCGCCAGCCTTTCCACGCGGTCGTATCCAGATATTGAAAGAACCGGTCTTTGAAGGGATTGGTGTTATCAAAATGCCACGGCTTGACCGCGGTTGAGAAATGAATGATGTACGGTTGACAGATCAGACGGTCGTAGGCCTCTTTATCTTTGACCGGCCCCTGATCCCAGGAAGAATTTAAAAGGATATGCTGCTGCATATTCCAGCGCGGGTCCAGTTCGCCCCATCGGCGCGCCAGGACCGCATTTAAAATATCCTGGTCGTGCCAGCGGATATGCTGACGGTTCGCCTCGGCGTATTTCAAGAACGCTGCCGGAAGGTCATCCCGCCGCCACTGGTCCAGATCGATGACCAGCACCCCGGAATTAAAATACTTTTGTTCAGGCTTAAGGCCCAGTTCCCGGTAATTAAGCAGGCCGTACAACGACGAGACCTGATAAAAATGCTCGCCCTGTTCCTGGGCGGCCAGCAGCGCCTGCCCTTTCAGGTCCAGGTCCCATAGCCCGGCGATATCAGCGTTCAGGATCAGATCGGCGTCGAGGTAAATGACCTTCATAACGTCGGGCGGCAGCACGGCCGGCAAAAGCAGCCGATAATACGCCCGGGTGCTGATATGATGTGACACCATCAGCCGGCGGAGAAAAGTTTCATCCAGCGTCAAAAATTGAATGTGCTTTTCATGCGCTGCGAACGACCGGCACAGTTTATCTTTGGACGCACGGGAGAATCCGCCATCGACGATGAAGATCCGGATCCGGCGTCCTGGCGCCGCGGTCGCAACAACCGACATCACCGCAGCCGCGAGCCCCCGCGCCAGGTTCTCGTCACAGCAAAAAACAATATTGATATCATCCCTGGTTGCCATCGGTCTCCGTGAATCTACGCTTTTTTCGTCAGTATGACAAAATGCCCGTAGCGCGTATCTGGGATCTCACACGCATAAACCGGCGACGCGGCGTTCATGGCCTGCAGAAATTCATCCACGGACGTCTTCGCACCCGTTGAGAAGAAATCATAATCATCCACAATAATAACCCCGCCGGCAGGCATGATCCGGTGCAGGAATGCCAATGTTTCCTTGATCGGATTATAAAAATCAAAATCAACATAAGCAAAACTGACCCGGTTCGGCAGACCCTGCCCCCGGGCAAAGACCTGCTCGACAAACCCTTTATGGATCACAAACCGCGCCGGGGGAAAAGCGACCGCCCCAAGCCGTGCCCGCACCAGGGCCTCGGGACTCGCCATCGTCCCGGCATAAGCCTCCATACTGCCCAGCGAAAAAAGATCGTCCTTCAGCTGATCCTTTGCGGTCGGTTTTGGCAAGCCTTCGAAAGAATCGAATAAATGAAACCGTTTGCCTCCCGTCAGGATCTCGCTGGCGATCAGGGCCGAGGTCTCGCCCTGGGCAACCCCGAATTCACAAACATCACCGGCAATGTCCCGGGTCCGGGCCAGGGCCTCGAGGATAAAATACGCCTCGGCCGGCGGCGTGCCGATCAGACGCGCCAGGAGCTTGGGCCGGACGTCGCTGGCGGCAATAAGCCCGCCCGCCTCGTTCAGCCGCCGCTCATAGGCCTGGGTGAGATTCAAAAAGTTCCGGTAAGGGACATACTGTCCAGACGGGTGAACATCATAGCCCAGCGCCCGAAAGATCGCCGCAACCGGTTTTTTCAACACATTTTTTAACAGAGTCATCATCGGGATCCCTATATTTTTCTGGCCACCAGCGTCAGGCCTTCCACCATCAGGCTGGGAAACCTTTTCGCCAGCACTGTCGTCAATGCGCTATAACCGGGGATGCGATTGATCCAGGGCAGCTTGTCGGGAAATAAATATCCCAGATCCGCCGCCACCGTAAACGCGCCGTCATTAACAATAAAAGCTTTCAGGCTTTCGGCGGAAAAGAAACGGATATGCGGATATTCCCAGGCCCTGGCCCGGGGGAAATAACCAAAAGTGTCGATGCTGCCGGTAAAAAGGAATTTGACCCGTTTGAACAGCGTAAAATGATTCGGGACCAGGACCAGGATATGTCCGCCCTTCCTCGTTACCCGCGCAATCTCTTTTAGTAAATTCGCCGGGAACAATAAATGCTCGAAAACATCCTTGATAATAACCGCGTCAAAGAATCCATCCGCAAAAGGCAATGCCGCGACCGACAGGTCACCGATCTTTTGCGTCACATCGAACCCGTTCTTCCGGGCACTCTCGAGGGCATATTCGCTCATGTCCGCGCCATACAGAGTGCCGTCGACCAGCTTCTTTAAATAAACAGTGAACACCCCGTTCCCGCAGCCCACATCAAGAATGCGTCCGGAGACATCGTTACGGATATACGTTGAAAACCGCTCCAGCGCAGGGGCAAAATAATTGCCCTGTTTTGAACACGCCGCATCAATGGCATCCAGATATTTATTCTCAAACAGGACATTATCCACGGCCCGTCTCTCCTCTCTTCGCCTTCAGGTCTTTCTCCACAGCGTCGCCATCACGCGCCATCAAGGCGGCCATCCTGTTATCCATCTCTTTGACCATCTGCGTTAAAATAACATCCCGCTTGTCGACACGGTATAAAACCAGTTCCACAAACCGAAGAATACCAAGCCTGACATACTCCCTCAAACCAGCCAGCGACCACTGCAGCCGCCCTCCCCGGAACCGGTCGCCGGACTTGACGAATTTATTCAGCCGTTCCAGTGAAAACATCAGCGGCCGCTGCAGCACAAAGTCCTCAAGCTCCCGGCAGTTATTCATGGTGGCTGACCAGACGCTGGTTTTCTCTTCTTCCTGAGCGATAAAAGCCTTTACCTTCCCCAGCGCTTCATCCGGCACCCTGGACAACTCACCATACAGCCTGACGATATCCCGGGCCAGCTCCGCCGTCTTGATCTCGGCATCAAAAGATTTCAGCAAATATTCCAACGCCGCTGACGGATCCTTCTTAATCAGATAGTACTGCCCCAGCAGAAGATTCTTGTTGACCACCGTCGTAACGCCAAACAGGGTTTTATACCCCAGTTTCGCGGCCAGTGCGCAAAACTCCTCGAATTTCGCCAGCCGGCTGAGGAAAGTATTCTTGCCGTCTTTCGATTCCCAAAAGAGTTCCCCGTTGGTGAGATCCACATCAAACTTTTCCGGGTTTTGCGAAACTTCGCTGCCCTGCGGAAAATAACAAAAATTCAATGACTGGGCCAGCATGATGCCGTGCCGGTACCGCTTTATTTTCCTGATAAACTGAAGCTGCTGCTGAAAATCCTGATCCTGTTCCCCCGGCAGCCCGAACATCATGTTAACGCCGATGGTCATACGGTTGCGCACCCCGTCTTCAATGACCTTTTGAAAGTCCGCATCGAGACATGCGGCCTTTCCTACATGCTTCAACAGCGGCCTCGACGGTGTTTCCAACCCGTAACCGATCAGGGTACAGCCGGCCCGCTTAAGTTTCCGGCACAACCGATCATCCATTTCCTTACGAATGACCGCATTCTCCAGGTTAAAACCGATCTTCACGTTGTGGTCGATCAAAAGGTCGCAGAACAGCTCGAGCTCCTTAATATTCCCGTTGGAGACGGAATCATGCATCCGAAAATAACGGGTCTTGGGATATAGCGCCAGTTGATGGCAGACCTCGTCGAATACGCGTTTTCCGGTCCGGTTCCTGAACCTCGGAAAATACTGCCTTTCCATGCAGTAACAGCAACGGTTGATGCAACCCCGCGAGAAATAGGTCGGCAGGACCCCGCGACCCTCATAAAAATCAAGATCAAAATCCGAAAAATCCGCAAACGGAATGCTGTCGAGGGACTTGATCAGCTCCCGAATGCCTCCGTCGATAATCGTACGGTCCGGCCCCATGTAGGCGACACCGGCTATGGGTTTCTTATACAGAGTATCCCCGTTGACGGCCATCAAATAATCCCTCAGGGCCTCTTCCCCTTCCCCAAAAACGACCGCATCGACCTCGCCGTCCGCCAGAAGGGACTTCCACTGCTGGTTATAATAGGCCGTCTGGGGCCCGCCGAAGATAATTTTGGTGCCGGGTGAAAACTGCCGGAATTTCCTGGCCAGCAGCCTGGCTGAGCTGATGGACGCCCAATGCACCGAGATCCCGATCACCTTGGGACGGAAAGACAGCACCTGGTACATGAAACTTAATATCTCATTGGCATAAGCGCCAAACATCTTGGTAACGAACGATTCACTGCCCCACATATAGTGTCCATGGGAGATCTCCCAGGCATTCGCGAAATCACCGTATTTAATATGATACAACAGGATATTCAGGTCGAAATTCTTCGCAGAAAGGCCGCTCAGCGACAAATAACTCTTTAAAAGCGCCAGCCCCATCGACGGGTTCTGGGCAGACCAGCAGGGCGGCTGGATCAGGGCGATATCAAGTTGTTTCCGGTCGTAAACATCCATACAGGCGATCCCCTTTACTTGCTGAAAATGGCCGCGTTTGAACAACCCGCGGCCGAACCATTGTTGATCAAAGAATAAATAAATTCAACATTCCTGTCCGTATTTTTACCGTCCAGAGGACCTACATATTTCTGCATCACACTTCTGTCGTTGAAAGCATCAAAGATTTTATCCTGCCGGCAAAGCAGCGCCAGCTTTGCCGCCACTTCCCCGGCAGAGCAGGCGGTGACCAGCGCCGACTTCCCGTCGTAGGGTGGAATAAAGAATTCGCGGTCATTCTTGTAGTACAGCACCGGCAACCCCAGGATCGACGCTTCAAACACCGTCCCTGAATATGTCGCGACATACAGGTCAGACTGCTTAAGAACATCGCGCATCGGAACCCAGCCGTAGATCTTGACCGGCACATCCGGAAAATACTCCTCAATGAAATCAAGATACTGCTGGAGATAGCTGCAGGCTTTAAGCTTCAGCGCCACATCAATCTTTTCGCCGTTGTTTTTAAGGGCCCGGCAGGCAGACAGGATATCAAACAAATAATCGAACTCTACAGCCAAATATGAATTCAAATCCATCGCACTAAATCCGCTGGCCCCGATGAGCAGCCGCTGCGGCTGGTCATGCGGCGGCGGCGGCGTCTTGCGCCAGGGATCTTTAACATAGCGGTCCAATCGTGGATCGCCCAGGCAGATGACATTATCCGCATGATGGAAATAGTCCGCCTTGATTGATTCTCCGTAAGAATTGATCCAGGTAAAATACCTGTTCTCTTCCTCATCAAAAGAGTGCAGCAATAGCCCGTTAAGGATGTTATAAACAGGAATATGTTTCTTATGGCAGAAATCAAGCATTAAACAATTGGTAGCCCCGACACTGGAATAGGTCAACATCAAGTCGAGCTTATAGCGCGTGAAATACGCGTTAATATCATCAATGTATTTCAGATACTCGATGAGCGAGGAGCCGATCCGTTCAACGATCTGACGATAAACAAAATCGCTGATCCTGACACCGTCCAGGATCAATGCCGCCTGCTTTCGCCGGTTAAAGTCGGCCAGCAGCGCTTCCGCCAGCTGCCGATAGGGCTTGGCCTTAAGGATATGCGGTAATCGGCGTTGCCGGAAAAGGTCCAGCCCCCAAACGTAGCGCTCCACCACAATATCCAACCGCTCATCCGTCATCAGCCGCGCAATAACATCCTGCGTCGAATAATAACTTTCGGCATAGATCCTTACCTTGCCGGTCCGCCGGGCCCCGAGCCGGTCGGCCAGGGCGAGAACAAAATCCAGTCCCGCCGTCACGACAGCCTTGATAAAATTCTTTCCCAGCAATAATGAAGAGAGTGAATTCTTTTTTAAAAAATAATACTGAAAATCACGAAAGAAACGGAAGGCCGGGAAATAAAAAACCTTGTGTTTCCTCTCCGCGGCAGACCAGCTTTCGGCCTTCATCCCCAGATAATCCAGAACATCCATCAGCAGCCTGTTCTCGCCGCCAACGTAAATCTTTTCATACGTCAAGGCCCTGACGGCCAGGCAATGCGCGATCAACCGCACTGAAAAAGTAACATCATTCCAGAGCTCGACCCTGAAAGCCAGGCCTGCGTTGATTCCTTCATAAAGAAAGATATCCTGCCCGGCGCTGTCCAGATACCACGCGGCGAAAAAGTCATAGGTCTGATGATTCAGCGCCTCAAGGGACTCAGGCTTGATAAAATGATCCAGATAGGCGGCCGAGGCCCCCAGGGAGGTCATTTGCCGCAAAAGAGCATGATCAAACGTCAGGACCAGATCTTTCTCCCGGTCGAAATCAAACGGACAGCTCTCCCAGAAATTCCGGTCTTCCACCAGAAATATATTCCGGTATGTCTTTCTGAGGTCGTGGTTCTCCGATATTCTCATATCAAACCGCGGTCCACCCGCCATCCACCATCAACACTGCCCCGGTCACGTAGGAAGCCGCATCCGACGAGAGAAAAAGGACGGCGGAGGCCATTTCCTGGGGACGCCCCATGCGTCCCAGAGGAGTGCGCGATCCATAAGCCGAAGAAAAAGCATCGGAATGGTTATCAAAAACACCGCCGGGACAAAGGACATTGACGCGTATCCTGTCTTTGCCGAAATAAGAGGCATAATAGCGGCCGAGATTCACCACGCCGCCCTTCACCGCCGCATAGATCGGCGAAAACGGCTTGATGTTGGTGCCTTCATACATCGCGAACTGACCGCCGACGATTCCGTAGGTCGAACCAAACAAAATAATGCTGCCCCCGTTGGCCTTCATATGCTCAGCCGCATATTTTGCGCTCAACGCGTAACTGTTAAGCTGCCAGTCCACGTTCTGGCGCCAGGATTCGACGGAAACGTCTTCTACGGCATTGCCCCAGTCTTTTGTCCGGGGATACGCCGTGTTGACCAGAACATCCAGCCCGCCGATATCCTTGACCATCGCGGCAATATTGTGCTGCATCCCCGGAAGGTCGGTAATATCAAATCTCCGATAAATCACCTCTCCTCCTGAAGCCAGTTTCTTTTCACGGGCACGGCCCTTGTCATCATTAATGTCGGCTACCACGACCCGGGCGCCGGCCTGCGCCAATGCCTCGACAACCTCGCCGCCGATCAAGCCAAGCCCGCCGGTCACAATAACCTTCCGGCCTTTCAGACAAAACAATCCCATGTAGTCCGTCATAGCGTTACAAGCCCCTTCGTTATTAGATAATCTACAAAAATAAAGTCCTCTTCCGTATCGATATCAAAGGCCGATACTTTATCCATCAGCCACGCCAGGGTCCGGCCCTCAACGGCCGTCCTCACCGCCGGGTTCAATAAAAAGTCCCTGGCATACACATAAATTGAGGCATTCATATCAAAAACCACGGGAGCATCCTGCCGGCGAAGAATCGGCCGGGCGGGCACTTTACACAGAGAAACAAAACCGTCCGGCTTTTGCTCCAGCATATTAAAATACGGACTTTTATGGGCCGAGACCACACTGACCACCGTATCCGGCCGCCGGTCAATAAACATCCGGTAGGCCCCCTCAATGTCTTCGATCCTGCGGATGGGCGCCGTGGCGTCCAGATCCAGTAACATCTCGTAGCGCTCCTGATAGATCCGTTCGCACGATTCCCAGGCATGCCGGAGAACGTCTATTTTACCGGAGGCGTCTCCCGCCAGATCAGCGGGGCGCGTAAAAGGAACGTCGGCGCCATACGCCCGCGCGGCTTCGGCGATCTCGGGAGAATCCGTTGAACAGACGATGCGCGCGGCCCGCCCCCAGCGCCGGGCCTGATCGATCGTATGCGCGATCAGGGGTTTGCCGGCGAGCTGTCGGATATTCTTGTTCTTAACTCCTTTGGAACCGCCGCGCGCGGCGATCGTCAACAAAACTTTTGGTTCAGGCATGACGGAACCTCAATAATTTTTCCAGTAACGGCGTAGCCTCACGCAGATCATTCATGATATCTTTCTTCCCGATCCGTCCCAGAAAATACCGCAACTGGGCCTCCAGGTAATCATCGCGGTCCGCTGAAAAATTAAGAACCTGCTCCCGCCCGCGGCAGGAGAATATCAGCGTACTGGCCGTAAGATCTCCCCGCAAAAAACCATCGGCAAAATCCACCTGAAACCAGCGCTCCGTCCGGCGGGAAAAATAATCCAGATGAATCTGCGCCTTCAGGCCCTTGGGGAATACCAGATCAGCATCAGTAAAATCTTCCGAGTCGACCGTCACGCCGGAAATCCTCCCCTTGACCCCCGAGATACTTCTAAGCGGGCCGAACAAAAACGAAAAATAATCAAATTCATGGGAAAGCTCCAGGATAACCCCGCCGCCTTCCCTGCGTTTTGAGGAAAAAACAGTCTTGACATCCCGGCCGGGTCGCCAATCCGGCAGATACGACGCGCACACCGCCCGGGCGTAAAAAGGCCTGACCGTTGCCAGGAGCTCCCGGGCTTTGAGAATCACCGGATGGAAGCGCAAAGGATACGCCACATAACACAGCACCCCGTTACGCCGGCACAATGACCTTAACGCGGCAATGCCCCGGGAATTGCCGGACAAGGGCTTCTCGATAAACACATTCATCTTCATCGCGGCGCATTTTAACGCCGCGGGAATATGCTGATGCGTCGGATTGGCGATGATCGCGGCATCCCACGTGCCGGCGGCCGCCGCATCCTTCCAGGAATAATATTCAGGCAACCCCAGGGCATTGCCGCGGCCCTTAAAACGCAGCGCCGCCACGTCGCATTTCAGCCGGTCCCGCAGGATCCGCGCCTGCCGCGTGCCGATCGAACCTAATCCCACGACCAGAATATTCACGTCAAACTCCTGTTCTTAATCGTCAACCCCATCCTTGCCCGGGGTGTGCCGCAGCTTCCATTCACCGTTGACCCTGGCCCACAGATGCGGCGAGCGGAACGTATCGCACAACGCCATGAATTCCTTGTCGGTCAATCCGACATACTCAAGAAATTCCTGATGATACCGCGCGGGCTTCTCGCCGTCGAATTTCTTAATAAGCGCCCGGCCCTCTTCAGTCGTGATCTTCTTGTTGCGCACTTCCTGGGATGAATCCTGCATCGCGCGCCCCATGCCGAATTTGATCCAGGACGTATAGTAATGGTACCCGTCGATCTTGTCATCGATACTGTTGTATTTCGAATATGTCCCTTCCGTACGAACCGGATTGGCCTCAAACCCGGTCTTGTCGACCGAAAAGTAATAACATTCCTGGGGATCCCATTTCTCAAAGTATCCGAGGTAATAAATATCGATCTGCTTCTCCCGGGCGATCGCGGGATTCAGCGGGAAATAAGCGTTGAGATCCGCCACATTGATGCCGTGCTTCTCGACAATATTCTTTACCTGTTCTCCGCCGAGGAAAAGGTCCATCTTGTCCTGGCCGCCATACATGTCCATGCTGAAACCTGACCCCGTGGCACTGGCGAATTTACGCTCATCAGCATTCGCGATCCCGTCGCTAGTGCCGTATTCGCCCGGCATTTCTCCGTAAAACGCCAGCGGGATATCAAACTGGGCGCACATTTTAGTCACATACGTCTTCTGCCCCAGAATGAACGGTTGAAAAGGATGCAAAAGATTTAACGTCGCCAGGCGCGTCAACAGCCGGTGAACCTTCCCGTTCGGCGTAAAAAGAAAATTATCAAACCCGCCCTTATGGATCCAGCCCTGAAAATTCCGCCAGCCGACATCGGTATAAAGATGAGGCGACCAGGTAACCGTCAGCGGGTTCATTTTGTATTTATACTTCAGGAGCCAGGAAGCATAGATGCTGTCTTTCCCGCCGCTGCCCGGCGCAATGCAATCATAACGACCGTCATGACGGCGGTATTTCTCCAGGAGAGTCCACAGCTCCTGCTCGCGGGCTTTCCAGTCCACCTCTCCGTGCTGTTTCTCTTTATTCACGCAGGCAGCGCAAACGCCATCCTCATTGATCGCAATCGTTCGTTTCTTTGAGTCAACGCTGTGCTGGTACTCATTAACCGAATTTGGACGCTGGTTGGTAATATTGCAGATCTTGCAAAATTTTACCTCGCGCGGCAGGCCGAATCGGACCTCAAACTGTTCCCGGGTCTGGCTTCCTGGATCATACTGCCCCATGTGTTAATCCCTTTCTCACGTGACACACAAAATTGTTGAGTAATTTTAGTCCCATCGCCGAACTTTTTTCCGGATGGAACTGACATCCCCAGATATTTTCTCTGGCAACCACCGAGCAAAACCGTTTGCCGCCGTATTCTGTTTCCGCCAGGATATGGCTCGCTTCCTGCGGCACAACCCGGAAGGAATGCACGAAATACATCTCGACCGCTTCAGGCAATCCCGTCAGCAATGAACCTTCCCAGTCCCGCGACGCCCGCCGCAGGCCGTTCCAGCCGATATGAGGGATCTTCAGGATCCCGCCATCAACGGCGATATGATCAACCGGCCGCACCTCGCCCTTGATCAGGCCAAGCCCATCGTGCACGCCGAACTCACAACTGCGCTCCATTAATAACTGCATCCCCAGGCATATCCCCAACAATGGGCGACCCGTCGGAACATACGTCCCCAAGGCCTCCATGAACCCCCGCTGACGCAAGCCGCTCATGCCGTCTTCAAAAGCGCCCACACCGGGAAGGATCACGCCGTCAGCGTCTGATAGAGCGGCCGGGTCGGCAGCGATAACAGCGTCGACCCCGCAATGCCGCAGCGCATTATGCACGCTCAGCAGATTGCACAGACCGTAATCAATAATAACGACCTTCATCCTACGCGCTCCTGTCGCTGACCGGGATCCCCCGGGATAGAAGATATTTTTTCATCTCGGGAATCGGGCAAAAACCGT
Source organism: Candidatus Omnitrophota bacterium (assembly GCA_002753745.1). GTDB lineage: Bacteria > Omnitrophota > Gorgyraeia > Zapsychrales > Fredricksoniimonadaceae. The sequence continues at coordinate 18,518 of PEAR01000036.1, forward strand.
AATGAAAAACCGACGCACAGGCGACCGCGCTGACCGGCGCGGCCTGTAAAAGCTGTTCAATGTGCGCCGCGCTCCCGCAGCCGCCGCAGGCGATCACC
>PEAR01000237.1 GCA_002753745.1 Candidatus Omnitrophota bacterium
ATGTTAATTTCGGCGAAATCGGAACCGAACAGTAAATAAAGAATACAGGCAGCCGCGATCAAGGCCAGGCAAAAATTACTTGTGATGCGCATCATCGTGTTCGATCTCATCCCAGTTTCCCTCTTTTTAGCGCCAGAACCGCGCCCTGCCGGCGCATAAAATGAAACATCAAGGGAATCTTTTTGCCCAAAGGTCCAAGAGAAAGGATATACCGAAAAAGGACAATCATCAGGGAGTGCCCGCAATATTTCTTATAAATCCGGCAAACTGCCCGCCCGCCCTTATAATCCCCTACGGAAAGCAAAACAAATATTTTCTTAACGGCGAAAACTTTGATCCGCCGTTGCCAGTGATTCATCACATTAATTCTCCCAACCCGCTCAATCGAGATCCTCTGATAAACGGTCCGCAGCAAAACAATCGCCTCCTCCACATCGGAAAGAGTCATATCTTCGACGCGATAGCACAACTCCCATAACAGCGTTTGATCTCTCTCGGAAAGCTCAATGCCTGAAAAGAACAGGATATTCGAATGAAAAACCTTCTTGGTTTCACAGGTCACCAGTTGTTCCATTTCAGCCTTTGAGATCGAACCCGAATGGAACCGAACAACCATCAAAACTTCTTTTCCGGAAAAGAAATGCTCGCCCCCCTGAAGGAGGCGGGTCCACAGGTCGAAGTCCGCCAGCACGCGAAACCCCGCATCGTAGCCGCCGTAACGAAGGATCACCTCGCGGTTCATCAAACACCCGCCGTGATTCACCGGCGATGCAGTCAATGAACGCAGCAACATCGCTTCATGCGTCTGGGGAATTTCCAACAGCTGCTTAACCAACCCATCCTTGTTAATAACACCCGCGCTTGCACTGATCACTGCGGCTTTAGGATATTTCTCGGCAAAACGCGCCTGATACGCTAGCCAGAACGGCATGGCAATATCATCCGCATCAATCCGGGCGATATATTTGCCACGGGCTTCATTCAAACCGATATTCAAAGAAGCGGTCTGACCACAATTGATGAGGTTCCGAATAATCCGGATCCGCCTGTCTTGGTATGATTGAATAATTTTAAGCGAGGAATCCGTACTTGCATCATCCACAATCAAAAATTCAAAATTAGAATGGCTCTGGGCAAGAACGCTGTCAATAGCCTGGCGAAGATACTTTTCGCCATTGTAGACAGTCATCAGCACGGTTATAGCAGTATTGCTCATAGAACCACAAACCTGGTCAATTGGCTACTTTTTTATAAGTGGTCGATGTCATCGTTACCCGTTCCCTGACATCGAATTTGGAGTTGAACACCATGACATCTGACTTATCCACGTTGCGCTGGTCACAATGCTCACAGATCAAATGACTGCCAACATAGTTGCCCGTTTCATGCGCTGCGGTGATTTTCTGAAATAAGGGAGAAGAAAAAATTTCCGCCAGACGCTGAGTCTTTAAATCCCCTAGTGTCAGTTTGCCGTCAAAATCAAAACAGCACATATTTACCGTCCCATCGACCTGAATCTGTAGCGGGCCCTGAAAAGGACGACCGCAAGTTTTGGTCAGCCTCTCCTGCAAAGGACGATACTTCCTGGCATCGGCCCAATTATGCGGACGCCAAACCTCCAGAAGGTCAGCCTTATCTTTCCAGAAATCGATCCAGCCCTGGACGTCCGCATCATTCTTGCCATCGACCACATTGTATGTCATCAACAAATCGGTCGTTCTCTTTTGACGACAAATCTCGACAATATTAGCGCGCATGCGCTCAAAAACTTCCGGTTGCACCCCATGGACTGCACTATAACCCCTGGCCGTACTCCCGTAAAAACTCACCCGGACTGAAGCCACACCCAGATCCTCAAGCCGCCGGAACCGTTCCGGCGACAAAAGAGCGCCGTTTGTCAAGAGCAAGACCGTCAAATCCGGCTTTTTGCTTTTCGCATAGGCAATCTTATCCTCCAGGCGCTTGTCAAGCAAAGGCTCGCCCATTCCAGGAAAGGTCAGCGTATTATACTGATCTGTTTCGGCGTTGACCCGGTCGAAGATGTCCCGGAAAAGCTCCGTTGACATAACCTCTTTCTTCCGCGTCAAAACACCATGAGGACAAATAACACACTTATAATTGCACAGCGTTGATACTTCAACGCGCATATCATTGCTCTGGGGAATCATACACTCTCTTTCACTACCGAAATTCAACCATCGCTTGATCGGAAACCGGATAAAAATATTCTTTAAGATAACCTCGCGCGGCTGAAAAGGCAAGAGCAAAATCATTATCTGAAATCGAAAAGACCTTGTCCAACAAAGGCTTAAGATCTTCCTGCGGTTTAATGTCCCATTTTAAATGCCGGCAATTGAACAAAGGATCAAAACTTAGCCATGAACCATTATCAAAATGGATCACCGGCCTCCCGAGGACCAATGCCTCCATGGAGACTGTCGTTCCCCAATAAACCACCACATCCGCATGGTTGATGTCATCAATCAGAGAAGTTCCCGCCGAAACACGAAAATGTGGTATCTTTTGAAGATCATACCCATAGCGGTCTTTAAAATAACACCAGGGCAAGACCGGGTGGGTCC
>PEAR01000238.1 GCA_002753745.1 Candidatus Omnitrophota bacterium
GATGAAGTGAATGCGCGCATCAAGCATTTGCTTGCCGCACAGCGGGACTACAGCCGCTCGGTGGAGGCCTTCCTTGATCGTATCGAGAAAAAACCGCTGCCTAGAGAGCTGGAGAGCAAGGAGGCCTGGGAGAAGTTTGTCGGCGACATGAAAAAGCGTACCGGTGATTTCCGGATGTATTGCTCGACAACGATGAAGTCCAACTGCTGGGAGATCCTTGATTGCCCGCCGGAACGCCAGGTCAAGTGCCCGTCGTTTCCTAACCACGGGTCCCGGTGCTGGACAATCGACCATACCTGGTGCGACGGCCAGATGCAGGGGCGCGCGGCAGATAAAAAAGACAAATGCCACAAGTGCCTGGTGCAGATCCGGGGGAAGTTAAAGTAGATGTATCGACTTTTGGTTAAATGTTCTTCAGTTCAAGCCGGATCCTGATTTCCGGCTTAACCTGCATGGCTCCCATGAGGGCGCTAAACGGCGTGATGCCGAAATCACGCTGGTCGAGTGTGGTGTTGACCACATAGCTTTTTTTCATGCGCCGGACCGGGATCATGGCGGCGCGGGTAATGCCGCAGAGCGTTAGTTCGCCGGTTACCAGATAGCCGCCAGGGGCCGAAGATATGCTTTTGGAACGAAAAGCAATGTCCGGAAAAGCTGCCGGCCGCAACACCGCTGTTTTTGTGTTCCAATCAATATCGCGCAGGTCCCGGGAAGACAATGTCTGATGTGCCGGCTTACCATTTTTCATGGCACAAACGGTGTGAATGCTGGCCGCCTCAAACACAGCGTTTATCTTTTTCCATATTGTGCTATCTTGCGCGCTGTCAGTTACTTTGATCTCAAATTTTAAAGCCTGAAGTTTAAGGTCATGGGCTAAAGAGGATAAAAAACCGTTTTTAAAAGTGAAGATCTGGCACGATGCATTTGTCTGGTTGTAGGTGATCATTGGCCTTTCAGAAAGTGCTTGCTTTATCGAATTAATATTGTATAATTTTTTAATTAATTGTTAAAAAACGATATAATGTAAAATTATCATACATGGGCGCGGAACGGTTGTCAAGCGACCGGCGGTCAGGGCGCGTGAACTGTGATGATATTTTTTGACGGCTTGCCGGGGAGAAAGGGACTCAGTGGCAGTGGCTCAAGGGATCGATCATTCCAAGCGGAAACAGGTTATGCAGCGCTCGACAGCGCTTGGCCACTGCATCTGTGATGTGAAGCGCGGCTGTCCCTGCGAGGTTTTTGTTAAACAGAATTTATGTCCTTGTGCCGGAGAGCGTCCTGCTCCCGTGGATATTTCCCAAATAAAATTAACGGCATTGAGTGCCAATACAGGGTGCGCGTCGAAGATCAGCGCCGGCGATCTTGAGGGGCTGTTGGCGCGCCTTCCTGTCGTTGCTGATCCTGATGTCATTTCGGGGCTTGCCGCGGCCGACGATGCCGGCGTGTACCGGATCAATGAAAACACGACCCTCGTCCAGACCGTTGATGTCTTTACACCCTGTGTTGACGATCCCTATACATTCGGCAGGATCTGCGCAGCGAATTGCCTGTCGGATATCTATGCGATGGGGGCGCTTCCCCGCACGGCGCTGAGCATTTTGTGTTTTCCGTCGGAAACGCACGATAAGGAGATCATGTTCCTGATGTTAAAAGGGGCGATGGACGTTCTGGCGGAAGCAAACTGTGCGCTGCTGGGCGGACACAGCATTAAAGATACCGAGGTCAAACTGGGTTTTGCGGTGACAGGAACGATCAAGGCCGGCATGGCGGTGTCTCTGGAAACGGCGAGACCCGGGGATGTGCTGGTATTGACCAAGCCGCTCGGCGTCGGGGTTCTTACCTTTGCGCATCAGATTCATCGGGTGGACCCGAAGGATCTGCAGGCCGCAGAGCGTTCGATGATGATGCTTAATAAGGAAGCGTCGGCCGTTATGGTCGATGTGGGCGTCTCGGCCTGTACGGATATTACCGGATTCGGATTGTTCGGACACTTGTTGCGGATGATGCGGCATTCCGGTACATCAGCGCGGATTTATGCCCCGGCCTTGCCGGCGTTTGAAGGGGCGCTGGATCTTCTGCGTCGGGGAGTGATCTCGGGCGCGATGGAGCGTAACAGCGAATTTGCAAGTCAGGATATGGCGGCGGAGGCGTCCGTCGCCGAAGAATATAAATATTTGGGATTTAGCCCGGAAACATCGGGCGGGCTGATGATCGCGGTGCCGCTGGTTCGGCTGGGGGCCCTGATGGACGGGCTTAAAGCACGGGGGGTTGATGCCGTCGTGATCGGCGAGGTCAGGGAGCGTCAGGACAAGGCTATTGAACTGGTGATGACACAACGAGAGGATACCATGAGCATACAAAAGAATGAACGCGGACATTCCGAAAAAGCAGCCTGCTGTTGTTCGGAAACGTCGATGGCAGCGGTAACGGCTAATGAAGGCCTGCCGACGACAGCGGGTGCGTCGATGAAAGCGTTTGGGGATTTGATCGCGACTGTTACCGCTTCAGGAAAGATTGATAAGAGGACGAAGGAGTTGATATTGTTTGCCGCGGTTTTGATGCAGCGCTGTCAC